>DATBMQ010000138.1:0-5900 GCA_036554765.1 Steroidobacteraceae bacterium
GAAGTCATCGAGCGCGTGTTCCGCGGCGCCGAGTTCCGCTACAAGCTGCGCCTGCCCTCGGGCACGACCGCGCTCTCGTTCGTGCCCAGCCACCACGACCACGCGCTCGGCGAGCGCATCGGCATCCGCCTCGACGCGCAGCACCTGGTCGGCTTCCCGCGCGAGTAGGCGAAAGGGAAAAGGTGCCTGCCTCCATTTCCTCATTTCCTGCTACGGGAAAAGGAGGCAGGCACCTTTTCCTAGGAAATGGAGGCAGGCACCTTTTCCTAGCGCGACTGGCGGCGCATCAGCAGCAGGAACAACGGCACGCCGATGAACGCGGTCAGCGCGCCGACCGGCAGCTGGCGCGGCGCGACGATGGTGCGCGCCAGCAGGTCCGCGACCACCAGCAGCGTGCCGCCCGCGAGCGCCGCCGCCGGTATCACGGCGCGGTGCGCGGAGCCGATCGCAAGCCGCACCAGGTGCGGCGTGACGAGCCCGACGAAGCCGATGCTGCCGGCGGTCGTGACCGCGGCGGCCGTCAGCACCGAGGCCGCGACGTAGATCGCCATGCGCAGCCCGCGCACCGGCACACCCAGCACCTGCGCCTGCAGTTCACCGCGCGCGAGCGCATCCAGCGGGCGCGCGGCAAGCAGGCACAGTGGAATGGCGGCAAGCCCGAGCGCCACCAGCATCCACGGCGTGCGCACGTAGCCGAAATCGCCGAGCAGCCAGAACAGCATGCCGCGCAGCCGCAGGTCGTCGGACAGCGACAGCAGCAGGCTCACGATCGCGCCGCAGCCGGCCGCGACGACGACGCCGGTCAGCAATAATCGCGTCGTGGTCCAGCCACCGGGGCCATGCGCGACCGCGAACACCAGCAGCATCGCGCCGAAGGCGCCCGCCACCGCGCCCGCATCCACCGCCAGGCCCGTGAGCCCGGCGAGCATGACGGCGAGCGCGCCCACCGCGGCCCCGCCGGAGACGCCGAGCACGTAGGGATCCGCGAGCGGGTTGCGCAACAGCGCCTGCATCAGCACGCCGGCGAGCGCGAGCACCGAGCCGGCGCCGAAGGCCGCCAGCGCCCGCGGCAATCGCAGCTCGAGCACGATGGTGCGCAGCAGCGGATCCCCGGCCGCGAATCGTTGCCAGGGCGCGTCGATCCCCGAACTGCCGAACGCCAGCGATGCCGCGATCGCCAGGATCGACGCCATCGCGAGCAGCCCGATCAGCAGCGACGCCGGCATGCGCCTCATCCCGGCATTATCCGGAAAAAAGGTGCCTGACACCTTTAGAATCGCGGCATGGACCGCGAGACGGACTACATCGACGCCGACGGCTACCGGGCCAACGTCGGCATCGTCATCATGAACGCGGATCGCCGGGTGTTCCTCGGCGGGCGCGCTCGCGCCCGCGGCTGGCAGTTCCCGCAGGGCGGCATCCGCCGCGGCGAGCGGCCGGAGGAGGCGCTGTACCGGGAACTCGCGGAGGAGGTCGGCCTCGGCCGCGAGCAGGTGCGGGAAGTCGCGCGCACCAAGGGCTGGCTGCGCTACCGGCTGCCGCCGCAATTCGTCCGTCGCGACTCCAGCCCGCTGTGCATCGGCCAGAAGCAGCGCTGGTTCCTGCTGCAGCTCGTCGCGGCGGAATCCGCGCTGCGCTTCGACTCGACCGAGCAGCCGGCCGAATTCGACCGCTGGCGCTGGGCCGGCTGGTGGGAGGCGGTGCGCGACGTCATCTATTTCAAGCGCCGCGTCTACTCGCGCGCGCTGCACGAGCTCGGCGCGCAGGCCTTCCCGGAGGGGCTGCCGGCCTACCCGGACTGGTGGGACGAGCGCATGGGCTCCGCCCGGCGCGGGCCGCCGCAGCGGCCGGCCGCTTAGGGAAGCTCTGCACAGGTAGCGTGGGCGCGGCCGTGGCGGATTTTCGATCCGGCAAGGAACGAGGAGCGATGTGTATCGCGATACATGAGCGACGAGTGACGCCGCCCGATCGAGAATCCGCCCGGCCCCAGGGGGCTACGCGGGCAACGCGCTCCACGCTACCTGTGCAGAGCTTCCCTAAAACGGTCTCGCGACCGCGAGCAGCACGATGCCGATCAGCAGCAGCGAGGGCGCCTCGTTGAACAGGCGGTACCAGCGCTCGCTGTGCGCGTTCCGCCCGCCGGCGAAATCGCGCACCAACGCCCAGCACCAGGCGTGGTAGGCGATGAGCAGCACGACCAGCGCAAGCTTCAGCTGCATCCAGCCGCTCGCCAGCAGCGCCGGGTTGCGCAGCAGCAGCCACAGCCCGAAGGCCGCGGTCGCGGCGCCGCCGATCGTCATGATGATGAACAGCCGCCGCTCCATGACGCGGAACCGCGCGATGCCGGCGGCGTCGGTCGTCGAGGCGTGGTATACGAACAGCCGCGGCAGGTAGAACAGCCCCGCGAACCAGGTCACCATGAAGACCACGTGCCAGGCCTTGATCCAGAGCATGCACCGCCTCCCCGTGAGCGCCCGTGATTCTAGCGGCCGGAGCCGGGCGTGAGCCAACGCCGCCGCAAGGTCGACTCCCGCTGGCGCATCGGGGCGCTCGCGGCTGCGGTGCTCGCGCTCGTCTATGGCGGCTTCGAACTGGGGCGCGCCGTGTCAGGCTATTCGATCGTCTCGTCCATGAAGCGGGGCATCGAGCTGCGGCGCGAGAACCGCGCGCTGGCCGCGGAGAGCGAAGCGCTCGCACGGCGCGTTGCGACCGCGGAGCTCAGCCAGCGCGTGGACCGGCAGGCGCAGGCGGACGCGCGGCGCATGATGGGCGAGCTGCAGGCGGAGACCGCGCGCCAGCAGCAGGAACTGCAGTTCTACCGCGGGCTGGTGGCGCGCCAGTTCGGCGCGGGCACGCTGCGCGTGCAGGAGCTGCGCATCCGGCCGGAGGAGCAACGCCAGTTCCGCGTGCTGATCACGCTGGTGCAGGCCGCAACCCGCGATACGGTCGCGAACGGCACCGTGACCTTCACGGTGGGCGGCACGCAGGGCGGCGAGGCGCGCCAGCTCGCGCTCGCCGAGGTCGAGTCCGGCCAGCGTCGCGAACTGCCGTTCTCGCTGCGCTTCTTCCAGCAGATCGAGGTGCCGATCGAGCTGCCGGAGGATTTCCAGCCGGCCGAGCTCGTGATCGAGTACCGGATCGGCCGCAACGAAGAGCCGCGCCGGCAGACGTTTCCGTGGCGCGTCGAGGCGGAACCGGAGCCCGTGGTTCTTTGACCCGCCTGCACCGCGGGCCTAGAATGGAGGCGCCGGAATTCCCTTTCCCGATGAAGGATTTATGTCCGAAGCTGCGACTCAGAGCGAGGGCCTCATTTTCACGGACGCCGCCGCCCGCAAGGTCGGCGAGTTGATCCGCGAGGAGGGCAACCCGAACCTCCGGCTGCGCGTGTTCGTGTCCGGCGGCGGCTGCTCCGGGTTCCAGTACGGTTTCACCTTCGACGAGAAGATCGAGGAGGGCGACGCACAGTTCCCGAACCAGGGCGTCACGCTGGTGGTGGACCCGCTCTCCATCCAGTACCTCGTGGGCGCGGAGATCGACTACCGCGAGGACCTCGAGGGCGCGCAGTTCGTGATCCGCAATCCGAACGCGACCACGACCTGCGGCTGCGGGTCTTCCTTCTCCACCTGAGGAAAATGGTGTCAGGCACCTTTTCTGCACTGCAGAAAAGGTGCCTGACACCTTTTCGCCTTTTTCAGCGGCCGGCGCGGGCGACGCGGATCGTCTGGTCGGCGGGTGCGACGTCGAGCCGCGCGAGCAGCGGCTCGGTCTTGGCCTTGAAGTCGGCCATCAGGCTGGCGGGAATCGGGTCGGCCTTCGGCACCGTCACGCGCGCCGGGTTCTTGTGCACGCCGTTGACGCGGTACTCGTAGTGCACGTGCGGGGCGGTCGCGAGGCCGGTCCTGCCGACGTAGCCGATGACGTCGCCCTGCGCGACGCGGTCGCCGACCGACAGCCCCTTGGCGTAGCGCGACATGTGCCCGTACAACGTGGTGACGCCGCCGGCATGCGCGAGCACGACCGCATTGCCGTAGCCGCCGTTCCAGCCGCGGCTGACCACGCGCCCGGCGCCCGCCGCCTTGATCGGCGTGCCGGCCGGTGCGGCGAAGTCGATGCCGCGATGCGCGCGCACGCGGTTCAGGATCGGGTGGCGGCGCGCCAGGCTGTAGCCCGAGCTGATGCGGCCGTAATCGACCGGGTAGCGCAGGAAGGCCTTGCGCACCGGACGGCCGTCCGGCGAGTAGTAATCGGCGCGCCCGTTCGGGCCGACGTAGCGCACCGCGCGGTACGTCTTGCCCGAGTTCACGAACTCGGCGGCGAGGATGTCGCCGTCGCGCACGAACTCGCCGTCCTGCCACTGCTGCTCGTAGGCGACGATGAAGCGGTCGCCCGGCTGCACCGAGTTGACGAAATCGATGTCGTACTTGAACACGTCGGCGAGCGACACCGCGAGCCGGTCCGTGCCGCCGGCCTCGTTCACCGCCAGGTACAGCGAGCTCGCGACGGTGCCGGCGAGCTTGTGCTCCGCCACCTCGAGCGGGTTCTCGACGATGTTGGCATTGAAGCCGTCGTCGGCGCGCGTGACCGAGAGGGTCGCGGTCTCGTCGATGCGCCGCGTGAGCGACTTGATCTCGCCGTCCAGGTGCGTCAGCTGGATGACGTCGCCCGGGCGGATCATGTCGAGGCTCCTGCGGACGTCCGGCAGGTTGCGCAGCGCCGCCAGGTCCGAGAGCTTCAGCTGCAGGCCGCGGAACAGCTGGTCGAGCGTGTCGTTGCGCCCGATGGTGATGGCCACGAACTCGAACGGCCCGACCGGCGCGGCATCCGCGACTGGCGCCGCCTCCTCGACGGGTGCCAGCAGCTCGTCCGCGATCGACTCGGGCAGCGGGTTCTGGATCTGCGAGCCGGCGGCAGAGAAGATCGCGCCCGCGACGATGCAGGACGCGACCACGCCGAGGCGGCGCGGTGGCGCAAGGGCGGCAGGCTCGGTGCTCGAACCGGTGCGGTAGGGTTGTGACACCCGCGGTATCCCCAGCCAGGGCAGGGAAGGGACGGTAGCCAACCGGGGGTCCCCGCGTCAACCCGTTGATTGCCAGCGATATGTGGTCCATCACAGATATGGCCCCGAAATCGCGGCCGGGCGTTTGCCAAGGCAGGTCCGGCCTCCCAGAATTGGGGCCTGCCGCAGCCCGCTGACGGCAGGGGGGAAGGATGCTGCCGCCGGCACGACAAATCGACGAACTGCGCCGCGGCGCCGCGGAAATCCTGACCGAACCGGACCTGCTGAAAAAGCTCGCGCGCGGCAAGCCGCTGCGGGTCAAGGCCGGCTTCGACCCGACCGCGCCCGACCTGCACCTCGGGCACACCGTGCTCATCAACAAGATGCGCCAGTTCCAGCAGCTCGGTCACGAGGTCATCTTCCTGATCGGCGATTTCACCGGGATGATCGGCGACCCTTCCGGCAAGAACGCGACCCGCCCGCGGCTGTCTCCCGAAGAAATCCAGGCCAACGCACGCACTTACGAGCAGCAGATCTTCAGGATCCTCGATCCCGAGCGGACGGTGATCGACTTCAATTCGCGCTGGTTCGCGCCGATGAACGCGGCCGGCATGATCGAGCTGGCCGCGAAGTACACGGTCGCGAGAATGCTCGAGCGCGACGACTTCGCGAAGCGCTACAAGTCCGGCCAGCCGATCGCCGTGCACGAATTCCTCTATCCGCTGGTGCAGGGCTACGATTCCGTCGCGCTCAAGGCCGACGTCGAGCTCGGCGGCACCGACCAGAAGTTCAACCTGCTGGTGGGGCGCGCGCTGCAGGCGGACTACGGCCAGGAGCCGCAGGTCGTGCTGACGATGCCGCTGCTCGAGGGCACCGACGGCGTGCAGAAGATGTCGAAGTCGCT
>DATBMQ010000140.1:0-8662 GCA_036554765.1 Steroidobacteraceae bacterium
GTTCAATAGTTAAATAAATATTTAATCGTTTGTCAAGCCGATCCGTGAACCGGTCGGTTGCGGCGCGCCATGCCGCATCGCAAGATGCCGCCGAGGACCGGGACCCACTTGCCCACACGCGACGCTTCCCGCCGGCTGATCGCCGGCTCCGCCATCATCGGCTCGATCGGCACCTTCGGGCTGCACGTGCTGCTGCCCGCGATGCCGGCGATCGCGACCGCCATGCAGGTGCCGGCGGCCGCGGCGCAGCTGCTGATCAGCCTGTCCATCGTCGCGATTGCGACCGGCAACCTCGTGATCGCCCCGCTCTCCGACCGCTACGGGCGCCGGCAGATCGTGCTGTTCTCGCTGGGACTGTTCGTCGCCGGCAGCCTCGCGGCGATCGTGGCACCGTCGCTGGAACTGTTGCTCGCGGCGCGCATCGTGCAGGCCTTCGGCGGCGGCGCGGCGATGTCGGTCATGCGTGCGACGCTGCTCGATCATTTCGGGCCGGCGAAGGCGGCCGGCGCGCTCGCCGCCACCGCGACCGCGATCCTGCTGGCGCCGATGATCGCGCCGTCGCTCGGCGGCCTCGCCATCGAGTGGCTGGACTGGCGCGCGCCCTTCGCGCTGTCGGGCCTGCTGGGCGCCGTCGTGCTGTGGTTCGCGGCCAGGAACCTGCGCGAGACGCGCCCGCCCGACCCGTCCGCGGGGCCGTCGCTGCGCTTCTGGGACAACTACCGCCGCCTGCTCGGCTCGCGCGAGTACCTGGCCTACCTCGTGTTCGGTTCCTGCATGGTCAGCATGATCTACACCTTCGTGACCGGCGCGCCCTACGTCGCGATCGAGGAGCTGCGGGTCTCGCCGGCGAAGTTCGGTCTGCTGCTGTTCTTCCCGGCGCTCGCCTCGTTCGCCGGGTTCATCCTCGCGGCGCGCGTCACGAACCGCGTGGGCGGCTGGCGCATGATGAAGGCGGGCGCCGTCATCGCCTTCGCCGGTACCGCCGCGCTGGCGGCGCTGTCGCTGGCGGGCGTCTGGCACCCGGTCGCGCTGTTCGTGCCCGGCATGTTGATCGGCTTCGCGAATGCGATCGCCGCGCCCTCCTCGACCATCGGCGCGATCTCGCGCGATCCCGCGATTGCGGGCGCCGCCTCGGGGCTGCTGGGATTCCTTCAGCTGGTGACGGCGGCGGCGGCGACGCAGCTGGTGGCGTCATTCACGCCGCACACACCGGTGCCGCTGTCGATCGTGCTGCTGGTGCTGTGCCTGGTGGCGCTGGTCGCGCTCCGGCCGCTCGGCCGCATCAGGCCCTCGGGAACCAACACCAACTAGTTGGACAAAAAAGGTGCCAGCCTCCTTTTTGGCATTGCCAAAAAGGAGGCTGGCACCTTTTTCAGTCAGGCGGCGCCGTAGGCGGTGCCGGCGGTGCTGCCGCCGACGCGATAGCGGAAGCGGACCGTGCCGAAGGTGACGACGTCGCCGTCCTCGAGCCTGGCGTAGCGCACCTGGATGCCATTGACGAACACGCCGTTCTTGCTGTTGGCATCCACGATCGTGGCCTCGCCGTTCCTGAGCGTCAGCATCGCGTGCAGGCGGCTCACGGTCGGCTCGAGGATGCGCAAGTCGTTGTCGTGCGTGCGGCCGATGTTGACGCGCGGACGCGTGACCTCGTGCGCGAAACCGACCATGTCGAGGCCGATCAGGTAGCGGCGCACCGCGGGCGCGGCCTGCGCGCCGGGCTCGGTGCGCGGAATGCGGATCGCGGGCATCTCCGCAGTGACATCGGAAGCCGACGTGGCCTCGGGTTCCGCGACCGGCACGGCGGCCGGTTCCGCGGTCGCGGCTTCTGCCACGGGCGCCGGCGGCGGCGGCGGCTCCGGCGCGGGTGCCGGCTCCGCCACCAGCTCGAGCTGCGCGGGCTGCGGTTCCGGCGTGCCGGCGGCCTCGCCCACGTCGCGCAGTTCCTCGGCAAGGCTCGCGCGCTCGAGCGACATGGTCGCGAGACGCGCGCTCAACTCCTCGATCTTCTGCTCGCGCTCGGCGAGCAGCTCGTCGCGCTCGGCCAGGCTCATGAGCAGGCTCTCGACGCGCTTCTGCCAGCGCAGGCGCTCGGCGGCGAGCTCGGCGGCCTCGGAGGCGCGCTCGTTGCCGATGTGACGGGAAAGGTCGAACTGGGTCTCGGTGAAGAGCTCGAGGTCTTCGGCCCCGGGCGCCGCGTCGAATTCGGGCACGGATACGCCGACGTCCTCGATCAGGATGGGCGCGTCGTCGAGGTCTGCTGCGGGCGTCGCCATCTCCCACTCCGGCGCGTCGATGAGCCGCTGCTGCCCGGTCAGTTCGATGTGCTCCACGAGCTGCGTGATGTCCTCGGCAACGATGCCGTCGTCCGCGCCCGCATCCCCCTTCTTGTCCATGGAGGCATTATCCATGACTTGATCAAACTCGCACAAGACATTGATCCGATTGATTATGTCGTACCATGTCGCCCATGCAACCGGTGTGGATCCTGACGGCGACGCAGGCGCTTTGCATGTCCGGCAGCTTCCTGTTCGTGATGCTGGGGGGAATCATCGGCTCCGGGCTGGCGCCCTCCCCGGCGCTCGCCACGCTGCCGGTCTCGGTGCTGATCCTCGGGCTCGCGGCGTCGGTGCTGCCTTCCGGTGCGCTGATCAGACGCTTCGGCCGCCGCGCCGTATTCACCGCGAGCGCGCTGCAGGCGGCAGCCGGCTGCGTGGTCGCGGGAGCCTCGATCCAGGCGGGCAGCTTCGCCGGCTTCTGCCTGGCCGCCTTCCTGATGGGCGCCAACAACGCGGTCGTCATGCAGTACCGCTTCGCGGCGATCGAATATGTCGAATCGGCGCGCGCCAGCCGCGCGATCTCGATCGTGATGAGCGGCGCGCTCGCGGCCGCCTGGCTCGGCCCCGAGATCGCGGTGCGCGCGGCGAACCTGGTCGCGGGCGCCGAGTACGCCGGCTCGTTCTTCGCCGGCACCGCGCTCTACGTGGTCGCGGCCGTGCTGCTCGCGCGCCTCGCCCCGTCCACGGTGCCGCTGCACTTCCCCACCGAGTCGCCGCGCCCGCTCGCCGAGATCGCCGCGCAGCCTGACTTCCGCGTCGCGGTGCTGGCGGCGCTCGTGTCGTACGCGGTGATGAGTTTCATCATGACCGCGACGCCGATCAGCATGCACGTGATGGACGGCCACGGCGAGGTCGCGACCGCGCGCGTGATCCAGGCGCACCTGCTCGCGATGTACCTGCCCTCGCTCGCCTCCGGCTGGATCATCGCGCGCTTCGGCGACCGGCCGGTGATCGCCGCGGGCGCGGTGCTGATCGCCGCCTGCATCGCGATCGCCGCCTTCGCCGGCCACGCGGTGATGCACTATTTCTGGTCGCTGTCGCTGCTCGGCATCGGCTGGAACTTCATGTTCATCGCGGGCACCACGCTGCTCACGCGCAGCTACCGGCCGCACGAGCGCATCCAGGCCCAGACGCTGAACGACTTCCTCGTGTTCGGCGCGCAGGCGACGGCCTCGCTGGCCGCGGGCGCCGCGCTCGCGACCATCGGCTGGCGGTGGCTCAACCTCGCAACGCTGCCGGCGATCGCCGCGGTGCTCGCCGCGCTCGCACTCACGCGCCGCGCGCGCAGCTAGCGGACCCCCTGCACGGCCGGCGTACTAGCGGTCGAGGAACCGCCGGAGCTCGGCGACCACGGCGTCGGCGCCCTGCTCGTCGCAGCGCGCCGGATCCGCCGCGAGCTGCAGCAGCGGCTTCGAGGTCGCCGCCGCCGGCGCCGGGCCCGCGACCGCCAGCCGGCGGACCTGCTGCGGGCGCGCCGCGGCGAGCTCGAACACGACCTGGGCGCCGCGGCCCGAACCCAGGAGGTCCACCTCCCTCAGGCGCAGCGCGTCGAGCAGGTCGGAGAGCGCCGCGACCTGGTTCGCGATCGTGGGCCGTGGAGGGCCGTCCGAGTTGCCGCAGCCCGGCAGGTCGGGCGCATAGACCGAGCGGTCCACGCCCAGGCGCGCGGCCACGAGTCGGAAGTCGGCGCCGGCGCCGCCATCCGCGTGCAGCATGAGCAGCGGCGTGCGCTCGTCGAAGCCGCCGCTCTGCGGATAGGCCGTGGTCAGGTGCAACTGCCCGTAGCGGCAATCGATGTAGAGGCGGCGCAGCTGCACCGCATCGGCCCGTTCGCGTGTCTTCCTGCCCGTCATGCCTGCCCTGCGCCGTTCGCTGTCGCTATCATGGTGCATCAAGGAGCGGTTCATGCCCAAGTCCCTGCGCACAGTCCTGGCGATGGCCCTGCTTTCCGGCGCCTGCGCCCTGCCGGCCCTGGCCGACGGGCCGGACCACGCGGCGGCCTTCGAGCTCATCAAGGCACTGGCGGGCGACTGGGCCGGGCGCATGGAGGACCCGCTCGCAGGGCCGCCGGCGACTGCGCACTTCGAACTGGCGAGCGGCGGCCAGGCCGTGATCGAACGGCAGAACACCGGCCAGAGCTTCGAGTCGGTGGTCACCTACTTCCTGTCCGAAGGCAAGCTGCGCGCCACGCTCTACAGCGGCGCCGGCAACCAGCCCGGCTATCGCCTCGGCAAGGACTCGACCGCGGAGCTGCTGCTGTTCGAGCTGGACGGTGGCACCGGCTTCGACAGCAGCCGCGACGGCCACGTGCACCGCGGCGAGATCCGCATCGTCGGGCCGGATCGCATCGAGGAGCGCTGGTTCCACTACGTGGGACCGAAGGAACAGGGCGTGACGCACTGGTTCCTGGAGCGCGCCAGGCCGGTGACGGCGCCCGCCCCCGCTCCCGAGCCGGACCCCGCGGCGCCGGTGTCGCGCTAGCCGCGCGGCTCAGTACTCGTCGTACTTGCGCGCCTGGCCGCGCACGCGTTCGGCCGGGTATTTCCTCTCGTTCTGCGCGAATTTCTGCTCGACCGCCACCCGCAGGTCGATGTCGAGGCGGTCCGCAATGCGCACCAGGAACCAGAGCACGTCGGCGAGCTCCTCGGCCGCGCGGCGCCGCAGTGCCTCGTCCGGCGCGGCGCTCTGCTGCTCGGTGAGCCACTGGAACAGCTCGACGAGCTCGGCTGCCTCGACCGAGAGCGCCATCGCGAGGTTCTTGGGGCTGTGGAACTGCTCCCAGTCGCGCTCCGCGACGAAGGCGCGCTGCCGCTGCTTCAGTTCCTCGAGGTCGCGCATGGCGACACTGTCCGCCATCCGTTCCTGCGGTGCAACGGTCTGATGACGCGCCCAAACGGGTTTGCCAGCGTGCATCCGCGCCCGGCAGAATCTGCGGCACGCTGGAAGCCGCCCGCGGGCGGCACGAGGGAGTTCCCGATGACCACGACCATCCGCTGGCTCGCAGCCGCCATGCTGCTCGCGCCCGCCCTCGCCTCCGCCCAGTCCGCGCCGCTGTCGGCCGAGACGATGTGGCAGTTCGCGCGCGTCGGCAATCCCGCGCTGTCGCCCGACGGGCGCGAGGCGGTGTACGCCGTCACGAACTACGACGAGGAGAAGGACAAGGGCGAGGCCGATCTCTACCTCGTCGCGACTTCCGGCGGCGAGCCGCGCCGGCTCACCAGCATGGCGGGCAACGAATCGGAGCCCGCGTGGAGCCCGGACGGGCGCTACATCGCCTTCGTCGCGAAGCGAGGCGAGGACAAGGCATCGCAGCTCTACGTGATCCCGACCGACGGCGGCGAGGCGGTGAAGGTCGGCGACATCCCGACCGGCGTCGCGACGCCCAGGTGGTTCCCGGATTCCTCGCGCATCGCCTTCATCTCGCGCGTCTGGCCCGACCTCACGGACTGGCAGAAGGCGAAGGAACGGCTGGAGGAACGCGACAAGGCGAAATCGAAGGCGCAGGCCTGGGACCGCGTACCGGTCACCTACTGGGACCACTTCATCGACGACCGGCAGGCGCACCTGTTCTCGATCACGCGCGAGGGCGGCGCGCCCACCGCGATCACGCTCGGCACCGGCTTCGAACTGTCGCGCCGCGAGACCGGCGCCTCTTCCTACGACATCTCGCCCGACGGCGCCGAGATCGCGTTCGCCGCGGACACCGATCCCACCGGCACGGACACGAACTTCGACGTGATCGTGGTGCCGGCCTCGGGCGGCGCCGCGAAGAACCTGACGACCGACAACGCGGCCAACGACAGCGAGCCCTCGTACAGCCCGGACGGGCGCTGGCTGCTCTATACACGCCAGCTGATCAAGGGCTTCTACGCCGACTCGCGCCAGGCCTGGCTGATCGATCGGCGCGACGATTCGCGCCGGCGGCTCGCCGCCGACTGGGACCGCTCGCTCGAGGATTTCACCTGGGCGCCGGACTCGAAGACGTTGTACGCGCCGATCGACGACGCCGGCACGCAGCGCATCTACCGCGTGGACGTCGCCACCGGCCGCCACCAGGCCGTCACGGGCGCCTCGAGCTTCTCGGGGCTCGAGATCGCCGGCAGGCCCGCGACCATGGTCGCGATCCGCCAGTCCTTCAGCGAGCCGCCGACGCTCGTGAAGGTGGCGCTGCGCGACGGCGCGGCGACCCGGCTGTCGAACCACAACGACGCGCTGCTCGCGGGCGTCTCTTTCGGCAACGTCGAGAGCGTGACCTACCAGGGCGCGGGCGGCGCCGACATCCAGATGTGGGTGATCTACCCGCCGGGCTTCGACCCGTCGAAGAAGTACCCGCTGTACCTGATCCTGCACGGCGGCCCGCACAACGGCGTCACCGACTCCTGGACCTTCCGCTGGAACGCGCACGTCTTCGCGGGCTGGGGCTACGTCACGGCCTGGCACAATTTCCACGGCTCGAGCGGCTTCGGCCAGGCATTCGCGGATTCCATCAATCCCGACCGCATCACCAAGCCGTACCAGGACACCATCCGCGCCGCCGAGTGGTTCATGGAAAAGCCCTGGATCGACCGCGACCGCCTGGCGGCCGGCGGCGGCAGCTACGGCGGCTTCCTCGCGGCCACCCTGCTCGGGCGCGAGCACCCGTTCAAGACGCTGGTCGCGCACGCGGCCGTGTACAACGATCTCACGCAGTACGGCGCCGACTACGGCGCGGGCCAGCGCCGGTTCTTCGAGCACTGGGAGCGGCCGGAGGAGTTCGCGCGCTACTCGCCGCACTCGAACGCCGGCAACTTCAACACGCCGACCCTGGTGCTGCACGGCCAGCTCGACCAGCGCGTGCCGTTCAACAACGGCGTGGAGCTGTTCCACACGCTGCAGAACCGCGGCGTGCCGAGCCGCCTGGTCTATTTCCCGGACGAGAACCACTGGGTGCTGAAGCGCCAGAACTCGCTGTACTGGTACCGCGAGAAGAAGGACTGGCTGGCGAAATACGCGCCCGCGGGCGCCCGCTGACACCACGGAGCAAGACATGAACATGACCCGACGCAACGTCATCAAGGCAGGCTGTGGCACCGCGCTCGCGCTCGCCGCCGGCCGCATCGCCGCCCACGCTGGCCCGCGCACGATGCTGATCCTGGGCGGCACCGGTTTCATCGGCCCGCACCTGACCGAGCAGGCGATGGCGCGTGGCTGGAAGGTCACGCACTTCAACCGCGGCAAGCGCGACCCGGACGGCGTCGCCGACGTCGAGACGCTGCACGGCGACCGCAAGGGCCAGCTCGATGCGCTCAAGGGCCGCCGATGGGACGCGGTCATCGACAACACGGGCTACATCCCGAAGTTCGTGAAGATGTCGGCCGACCTGCTCGCGCCGAACACGGGCTACTGCCTGTTCATCTCCAGCATCTCGGCGTACGCGAGCTTCGCGAAGCCGAACGACGAGGACTCGCCGACCGGCGTGCTCGAGAACCTCGAGCAGGAGGAGATCACCAACGAGACCTACGGGCCGATGAAGGCGCTGTGCGAGCAGTACACGCGCGACGCCTACGGCGCGCGCTGCTCGATCGTGCGCCCCGGCTACATCGTGGGCCCGCTCGACCCGACCGACCGGTTCACCTACTACCCGGTGCGCGTGGCGCGCGGCGGCGAGATGGCGGTGCCGGGGACGCCGGACGATCCGGTGCAGATCGTGGACGTGCGTGACCTGGTGCGCTTCATGCTGGATCTCACCGAGCGGCGCGTGAGCGGCAACTTCAACGCCGTGACGCCGCCTGGCGAGCTGACGCAGGGCAAGGTGGTCGAGAGCTGCAAGCGGGTCTCGGGCGCCGACACGAAGTTCACCTGGATCGACGAGGACTGGCTGCAGCAGTTCCTGAAACCTGAGGAGCTGCGCTTCGCGCCGTGGAACCCGGTGCGCGGCGAGGAGGCCGGCGCTTCGCTGACCGGCATCAAGCGCTCGCTCGCCGAGGGGCTGCGGGCTCGGCCGCTCGACGAGACCGTGCGCGACACGCTCGCCTGGCACGAGACGCGCCCGGCCGAGCGCAAGGCCGCGCTGCGCTCCGGACTCACGCCCGAGCGCGAGGCGGAACTGCTCGCGGCCTGGCACGCGCGCAAGCCGTAATTCGGGACGGACACCAGTTGCCTTCCGGGTAAATGGTGTCTGCCCCCAATTACCCCACGAGGCGCGGCCGGGCGTAAGATGCCGGCAAGAGCCGTGTTCCTGGGGGAGACATGAGAACAGTACGGCAGCTGCTCGCGGCCAAGCCCGCGGGCACATTCACCGTGGACGCGGGCGATCCGGTCCGCACCGCCATCGAGCGCATGGCCGA
>DATBMQ010000142.1:0-2953 GCA_036554765.1 Steroidobacteraceae bacterium
GCGCGTGCTGGCGGCCTGCCATGCCGCAGGACAGCCGGTCGTGCCCATGGGCGGCCTCACGGGCCTCGTCCAGGGGTCGGTGGCGGGGCCGGGCGAGATCGGCCTCTCGCTCGAGCGCATGAACCGCATCGAGGAAGTGGATACGCTGGGGCGCACTCTGCGGGTCGAGGCCGGGGCGACCCTGCAGCAGGTGCAGGAGGCCGCGGAGTGCGCGGGCCTGCAGTTCGCGCTCGACCTGGGCGCGCGCGGCTCGGCGGCGATCGGCGGCAATGCCGCAACCAACGCCGGCGGCAACCGCGTCATCCGCTACGGGATGATGCGCGACATGGTGCTGGGCCTCGAGGCCGTGCTCGCCGACGGCACGGTCATCCCGGCGCTCAACCGCATGATCAAGAACAACGCGGGCTATGACCTCAAGCAGCTCTTCATCGGCACCGAGGGCACGCTCGGCGTCGTAACCCGGCTCGTGCTGCGGCTGCGGCCGCTGCCGCTGTCTTCGCAGACGGCGCTGCTCGGATGCTCGAGTTTCGCGCAGGTGACCGGGCTGCTCGGGCGGCTCGACGCGCTGCTGGGCGGGGCGATGTCCTCGTTCGAGGTGATGTGGCGCGAGTTCTTCGCGCTCGTCACCCGCGCACCCGCGAAGGGCCGCGACCCGCTGGGTGGCGAGCATCCGTTCTACGTGATCGTGGAAGCGCAAGGCGGCGATCCTGCCAGCGACCCGGCGCGTTTCGAGGCGGCGCTCGCGTCAGCGGCGGAAGAGGGCGGCTATGCGGATGCCGTGATCGCCAGTTCCGAAGCGCAGCGCGATGCGATCTGGGCGCTGCGCGACGACGTGGCGCAGCTGTTCCGGCTGGGGCACCCGTTCGTGTTCGACGTCAGCCTGCCGGTGGCGGAAATGGAAGCCTACGTCGCCGAAGTGCATGCGGGATTCGGCGCGCGCATGCCGGGGCAGCGCTGCTTCACCTTCGGCCACCTGGGCGACGGCAATCTGCACTTCGTCGTCGTGGGTCCCGCGGGTCCCGAGTCGCGCGCGCAGGTCGAGGAGATCGTCTATCGGCCGCTCGCGGCGCGGGCGGGCTCGGTTTCCGCCGAGCACGGCATCGGCCTCGAAAAGAAGTCCTGGCTGGCGCTGTCGCGCAGCGAGGCGGAGATCGCACTCATGCGCCGCCTCAAGCAGGCGCTCGATCCGCGTGGCATCCTGAACCCGGGGCGTGTCCTGCCCTGAGGCGCGGGGTGGCCGTGGGCCGAGCGTGGGTGATTGCCGGAATCGTGACCGCCGCTGCCGCCGGGGCCGCGGCCCTCTGGTGGAGCCGGCCGGAACCGATGCCTGCGGTCTCGCCAGAGGCGCCGCAAGCCGGCAAGCCCGGGGTGTCTTCGCAGGCGCCGCCGCCCGCACCCGAGGCCCCGGCACCGGAGGACTCGGTCCTCGTCACGTTTGAAGACGGAACCGCGATTCCGATCCGCGTGGCCTTCGTGTGGCCGCTGCCGGCGCCGGTTGACCGCAGCCTGCCGGCGCGCGAGCAGTACGCGATCCTGCGGCCGCTCGCGGAAGGCGGAGATGCGGTCGCGGCGCGCACGCTCTACGAACTGCTCGACCAGTGTCTTGCAGCCGCCAATTCGAATGCCCAGACGCGCCTGCATTGTGAAGGCGTCACGGCGGAGCAGATGGCCGGCTCCCTCGACTGGCTCCAGCGCGCCAGTCAGGGCGGTGACTACATTGCAGGGCAACGCTGGGCCGCGCGCCTCGGCCACAGCCAGGAAGGATTCGAGGCCTGGGAGGCTCGCTGGCGCCAGGGCGACCCGCACGCGCTGCTGGCGCTTTCGCGCCATTACGAGCGCGGCGTGCCGGCATCCACCGGCGGCGTCCCGGATCCGGTGCGCGCACACGCCTACCGGCTGGTGGATTTTCACGTGCGGGAAGCCGTGTATTCGAAGTTCCAGGGATTGCAGACCATGCGCACGCTGCACGCCGACCAGGTCCGGCTGGCCGGCGGAACCCTCAACCCGCAGCAACACGCGCAGGCGCAGGCGCTCGCGAAGGAGATCCTGTCCTCCAATCGCAACTGCTGCCGCGGCATGTGGTAGTCAGCCGAACCGGAAATCCTTGAACTGCTGGCGCAGCTCGACCTTCGAGATCTTGCCGGTGGCGGTGAGCGGGATCTTCTCGACGAAGGCGACGTCGTCGGGAATCCACCACTTCGCGACGCGCCCGTCGAGCCAGCCCAGCAACTCGTCCTTCGTCGGCGGTTCGCCGGGGCGCGGCACGATGACCAGCAGCGGGCGCTCGTCCCATTTCGGATGCGGGATGCCGATCACCGCGGCCTGCAGCACTTTCGGGTGACCGGCGGCGACGCACTCGAGGTCGATCGAACTGATCCACTCGCCGCCGGACTTGATGACGTCCTTGGCGCGGTCGGTGATCTGCAGCGTGCCGTCCAGGCTGATGTTGGCGACGTCGCCGGTCGCGAACCAGCCGTCCGCGTCGTGCGCCGCGCTCTGCTCGCCGAGCTCGTAGTAGTCGCTGCAGACCCAGGGTCCGCGCACCTTGAGCATGCCGGACGACTTGCCGTCCCAGGGCAGCTCGCGCCCGGCGTCGTCCACGATCTTCATCTCGACGCCGTACACCGGCCGGCCCTGGCGCACGCGGAAGGCGTCCTTCCCGGCATCGCCCAGCGACTCGTAACCCGGTGGCTTCGAGTTGGTCGTGCCGAGCGGGCTCATCTCGGTCATGCCCCAGGCGTGGATGGTCCACACGCCGTGGCGGTCGCGGAACTCGTTCATGATCGAGAGCGGGCAGGCGGAGCCGCCCACTAGCACCTGCTCGAGCGAATCGAGCACGATGCCCTGCTCGCGCGTGTAGTTGAGCAGCAGCTGCCACACCGTCGGCACCCCGCAGGCGAGCGTGACCTTCTCCTCGGCGATGAGCGCAGCGAGGGTCGCGCCGTCGCCCATC
>DATBMQ010000155.1:0-3635 GCA_036554765.1 Steroidobacteraceae bacterium
AACGGCACCTTGAGCGCGCCGGGGTCGGTCTCGAACGGGCGCGGCGCGAAGGTGCACACCACGAAGCGGTTGCCGACGAAGGTCGTGTGCGCCGACGGCGGCAGGTGGTAGCGATGGCTCATCACCGGGCGGAGGTCGCGCACGTTGATGCGGCACACCGAGAGGTCGCCGTGCCAGCCGACCGCGTCCAGCGGGTTGTAGGGGAAGGTCACGGTCGAGACCGCGCCGCGGCGCTTGACGAGCACGCGCCACGGCTTCTCGTCCTGCTGCGCGCGGAAGGCGTCGTCCACCGAGGGCGCATCGAGCAGCGCCGGGTCGAAGATCGCGTGCCCGCCGAGCAGGCCCTTGTCCGGCAGCAGGTAGGAGGCGTTGGTCGCCTCGACGAGGAGCGCGGCGACGGGTTCCGCGCACTCCAGGCGCCACATCGTGCCGCGCGGGATCACGATGTAGTCGCCGGCCTCGAACGACAGGTGGCCGAAGTCGCAGAACAGGTCACCACGGCCCTGGTGCACGAAGACGAGCTCGTCGCCGTCGGCATTGCGCGCGAGCGCGTCCATCCTCCCGGCGACGCGCCAGAACCGGATGCGGCAGTGCGCGTTGAAGAGCACCTCGTGCGCGGACCAGGGGCTCGCGCCCGTGGCCGTGAGCTTCGCGAGGTCGAAAGCGTGCGGGGAGAGCGGCCCCTCGAAGCTCGACCATCCGGTCGGCGGGTGCCGGTGGTGGAAGAAGGCGGCCGGGCCGAAGAAGCCCTCCTTGCTCATTTCGCGCTCGTAGGTGCCGGGTGGCAGGTCGGCATGCGCCTGCCGGCTCGCCTTGCCCTCGACGCGCGTGCTGCCGGGATAGCGTTTCATGCGGGGGACCTCAGCGCTCCATGATTGCGGTCACGCCCATGCCGCCCGCGGTGCAGACGGAAATGAGCCCGCGCCCGGAGCCGCGCTCGGCGAGCAGCTTGGCGAGCGCGGCGACGATGCGCGCGCCGGTCGCCGCGAACGGATGGCCGACCGCGACCGAGCCGCCCTTGACGTTGAGTTTCGCGCGGTCGATCGAGCCGAGCGGCTGCGCGAGGCCGAGCTTCTCGCGGCAGAACTGCTCCGACTCCCAGGCCTTGAGCGTGCACAGCACCTGTGCGGCGAAGGCCTCGTGGATTTCGTAGAAATCGAAGTCCTGCAGCGACAGGTTCGCGTCCGCGAGCATGCGCGGCACGGCCCAGGCGGGCGCCATCAGCAGTCCCTCGCCGCCGACGAAGTCCACCGCCGCGACCTTGCCGAACGTGAGATAGGCCTGCACCGGCCAGCCGCGCGAGCGCGCCCAGTCTTCGCTCGCGAGCAGCACGGCGGCCGAGCCGTCGGTCATCGGCGTGCTGTTGCCGGCCGTGAGCGTGCCGTCCTTCGCGAACGAGGGCTTGAGCTTCGCCAGTTTCTCGAGGCTGGTGTCGGCGCGCACGTTGTTGTCGGCGTTGAGCCCGAGGTAGGGCACGACCAGGTCCGCCATGAATCCCTCCGCCCAGGCCCTGCTCGCGCGCTGGTGGGAGGCGAGCGCGAGCTCGTCCTGGGACTCGCGCGTGATCTGCCATTCGCGCGCCATCTTCTCGGCGTGCTGGCCCATCGACAGCCCGGTGCGCGGCTCGCCGGTGCCGGGGTAGTACGGCTTGAAGTGACGCGGCCGCAGGCCGAGGAAGGCCTTGACGCGCTCGCCCGCGGACTTCGCCCGGAACGCCCGCAGCATGAGCTGCTGGTAGGCCTTGCCGAACACGATCGGCGGGTCGCTGACCGTGTCCACGCCCGCGGCGATGCCGGCGTCGATCTGCCCGAGCGCGATCTTGTTGGCGATCGCGATCGCCGCCTCGATGCTGGTGCCGCAGGCGCGCTGCACGTCGAGCCCGGGCGTCTCGGGCGCGAGGCCCGAGTCGAGCAGCGACTCGCGCGCCAGGTTCCACTGGCTCGAGTGCTTCATGACCGCGCCGGCGATCACGTCGCCGAGGCGCATGCCCTTGAGGCCGTAGCGGTCCACGACCGCCTTGATCGAGGCGGTCAGCATTTCCTGGTTGCCGACGCTGGCGTAGGCGCCGTGCGCACGCGCGAACGGGATGCGGGCGCCGCCGATGACGGCGACGCGCCTGGGATGTGATCCGACCAGCATGGTGCTGCTCCGGTGAATTCTGGACTCGGGCTTATCCGCTAGAATGCCAGCATCTACCGGCGCCCGCCACGGCGCGCCCGCGACGCGCCATGACCCAGCAAGCCCGCTTCAAGGACACGTTCCCGCGCGACGCGCGCGCGATCCTCTCGCTCGCCGGGCCGCTCGCCGTCAACAACCTGGTGCTGGCCGGCATGATGCTGACCAACACGGTCATGGCCGGCCGCCTGGGGCCGGGGCCGCTCGCCGGCGTCGCGGTCGGCAACAGCTATTACCAGGCGTTCTGGCTGTTCGGCCTGGGCGTGCTGATGTCCATCTCGCCGCTGGTCGCGCACGCCTACGGCGCGGGGCGCGACGAGGAGGTCGGGCGCCGCTTCCGCCAGGGCGTCTGGCTCGCGCTGATGCTGGCGGTGCCGCTCGTGGGCCTGCTCGCCTGCGTCGAGCCCGTGCTGCGCTGGTTCGGCACCGATGCGCGCGCGATCCCGCACGCGGCCGGCTACGTCTACGCGATGTGCTTTGGCATGCCGGCCATGCTGGTGTTCCTCGCGCATCGCTACGCCAGCGAGGGCATCGGCTGGACGCGGCCGGTCATGTACACGGCGCTGGTCGGCCTCGCGGTCAACGTCACCGGCAACCTGCTGTTCACGCGCGGCAGCTTCGGCCTGCCGTCGCTGGGCGCGCAGGGCTGCGGGGTCGCGACCGCGCTCGCCTGCTGGGCGATGCTCGCGACCATGCACGTCTACCAGCGCCGCCACGCGATCTACCGGCGCTTCGGCCTGTTCGCCCGCTTCGATCCGCCCGACCGGGCGATGCTGCGGGAGATCCTGGCCCTGGGGCTTCCGATCTCGGGCTCGGTCGTGTCGGAGGGCGCGCTGTTCGTCGTGGCGGCGCTGCTGATGAGCACGCTCGGCACGGTGCAGGTCGCCGCGCACCAGGTGGCGATCGCCTACGCCGCGCTCATGTTCATGATCCCGCTCTCGCTGCACTCGGCGACCACCATCCACGTCGGCCACCAGCTGGGCCGCGGCGACCTGCCCGGCGGGCGCAATGCCGGCTGGGCCGGCATCGCGATGTGCGGGATCGTAATGGCCGCCTCGTCGCTCGTGATCCTCGCGGCCCGCGCCGGCATCGCGGCGACGTTCACGGCCGATCCGCAGGTGCTCGCGCTCGCGACGTCGCTGCTGCTGCTGGTCGCCGTGTTCCAGATCCCGGACGGGCTGCAGGTCGGCGCCGCGGGCGCGCTGCGCGGCTTCAAGGACGCGCGCGTGCCGATGCTGCTCAACTTCACCGCCTACTGGCTGGTCGGCTTCCCGCTCGCCTGGTGGATGGGCATCCGCATGGGCGCCGGGCCGAACGGCATCTGGTCGGGCCTGATCGCGGGGCTGTTCACCTGCGCCGGGCTGCTGATCTGGCGCTACCGGCGGATCTCTCAGAGCGCCAGCAGGTAGTGGCGGTTGCAGCCGCTGTGGCCGGTGGAGCCGAGCGGCGCATCGAGCCTC
>DATBMQ010000097.1:0-4136 GCA_036554765.1 Steroidobacteraceae bacterium
CGGCCGCGCTCGCCTGGTCGGACCGAACTGCCCGGGCGTGATCACGCCGGGCGAGTGCAAGGTCGGCATCATGCCGGGCTTCATCCACAAGCCCGGCAAGATCGGCATCGTCTCGCGCTCCGGGACGCTCACCTACGAGGCAGTGTTCCAGACCACGAATCTCGGCCTCGGCCAGTCGAGCTGCGTCGGCATCGGCGGCGACCCGGTGCGCGGCATGAACTTCATCGACGTCATCGCGCTGTTCGAGAAGGACCCGAAGACCGCCGGTATCGTGATGGTCGGCGAGATCGGCGGCAGCGACGAGGAGGCGGCGGCGGACTACATCCGCCGGCACGTGAAGAAGCCCGTGGTCGCCTACATCGCGGGCGTCACCGCGCCCGCCGGCAAGCGCATGGGCCATGCCGGTGCCGTGATCGCTGGCGGCAAGGGCACGGCCGCCGACAAGTACGCCGCGCTCGAGGAGGCGGGGGTGCGCACGGTGCGCTCGCCGGCCGGGCTCGGCAGCGCGATGAAGGCGGCGCTGGCGTCGAAGCGGCGGCGGAAGCTGCCGAGGCCGGCGCGCAAGCGAACACGCTGACGGACCACCAGCCATGAGCCGCGGGCTACGCATCGCGCTCGCCCAGTTCAACCCGATGGTCGGCGACGCGCCCGGGAATTCGGAGCAGGTCCTCGCGCGCATCGCGCCGGCGCGCGAGCTGGGCGCGCAGTTGCTGGTGACGCCGGAGCTCGCGATCTCGGGTTACCCGCCCGAGGACCTGCTGTTCCACCGCGGCTTTCGCAAGCGCATCGACGCCGGCCTCGCTCGCATCGCGGACGCGGCGCGCGGCATCGACATCCTGGTCGGCTATCCCGAGTACACGGACGGGGCGCTCTACAACACGGCGGCCTGGCTGCGCGACGGCGCCGTCCTCGCCCGTTACCGCAAGCAGCGGCTGCCGAATTACCAGGTATTCGACGAGAAGCGCTACTTCCATGCGGGCGCAACGCCGCTGGTGGTCGAGGTCGGCGGCGTGCGGGTCGCGCCGCTCATCTGCGAGGACGTCTGGCACGCGGACGTGGCGCAGGGCGTGCGCGCCGCCGGCGCACAACTGGTGATCGCGCTGAACGCCTCGCCCTATCAGCTGGGCAAGCAGCCGGAGCGCGAGGCGAACCTTGCGACGCGGGCCCGCGACACCGGGCTGCCCTTCGTCTACGTGAACCTGGTCGGCGGGCAGGACGAGCTGGTGTTCGACGGCTGCTCGTTCGCGGTGGACACCGGCGGCCGCGTGGTGCACCGCGCGCCGGCGTTCGAGGAGTCGCTCACGACCGTGGACGCCGTCGAGGCGGACAAGGGCGTCGACCTCGAGCCGGAGAGCCTGGCGCCGCTGCCGGCGGGCGAGGAGAGTGCCTGGCGCGCGATCGTGCTGGGGGTGCGCGACTACGTGAACAAGCACGCGGTCCAGGGCGTGGTCATCGGGCTCTCCGGCGGCGTGGACTCGGCGGTCGTGCTCGCGCTGGCCGTGGATGCGCTGGGGCCGGAGCGCGTGCACGCGGTCATGATGCCCTCGCGCTACACCTCGGCGATCTCCGAGAAGGACGCGGCCGCGATGGCGCGCACGCTCGGCGTGCGCTACTCGGTGATCCCGATCGAGGGCGTGTTCCAGGAGACGCTCGCCGCGCTCGAGCGCGAGTTCCGCGGCCGCGCGCCCGATGCGACCGAGGAGAACATCCAGGCGCGCTGCCGCATGATCGTGCTGATGGCGATCTCGAACAAGACCGGGCGCATGGTGCTGACGACCGGCAACAAGAGCGAGATGTCGGTCGGCTACGCGACGCTGTACGGCGACATGGCCGGCGGCTTCGCACCGATCAAGGACTGCAGCAAGATGCTGGTGTGGAGGCTGGCGCGCTGGCGCAACCGGCAGTCACCCGCGATCCCGCAGCGGACCATCGACCGGCCGCCGACCGCGGAGCTGCGCGAGGGCCAGCTCGACAGCGACTCGCTGCCGCCTTACGACGTGCTGGACCCGATCCTGGAGGCGTTCATCGAGGCCGACCGCTCGGTGGACGAGATCGTCGCGCTCGGGTTCGACCGCGCCACGGTGGTGCGCGTGCTCGACCTGGTGAAGCGCAACGAATATAAGCGGCGTCAGGCGCCGCCCGGCGTGCGCATCAGCGGCCGCGCCTTCGGCCGCGACTGGCGCTACCCCATCACCTCCGGCTACCGCCCCGGCGAAAGCTGAGAAAAGGTGCCTGCCTCCTTTTTGGCAGCGCCAAAAAGGAGGCAGGCACCTTTTCGGTCACCAGAACGGCCACCAGTCGCGGCCGCCCTTGCGCTGCGGCCTGCCCTGCGGGTAATTGAGCGCGTAGACCTGCTGCGAGCGCTCGGCGAGTTCGTCGAGTCCGAGGCCGCGGTAGGCGGAGATCATGATGTCGAGCGCGTCCTGCACCGAGGGCGCGCCGTCGTAGTTCTCGATGCAGTAGCGCGCGCGCGCGATCGCCGCGACCCAGGCCTCGCGGCGCAGGTAGTAGTCCGCCACGTGCACCTCGTACTCGGCGAGGCGGTTGCGCAGGAAGATCATGCGCTGGCGCGCGTCGTGCGCGTACTCGCTGTCGGGATGGCGCTCGATCAGGTCCTTGAATGCCTGGAACGACCGCAGCACGTCCTGCGGCGGGCGCTCGGTCAGGTCGGTCCTGAACCAGCGCTCGAGGAAATTCGGCGCACGCTCGAAATAGACCAGTCCCTTGACGTACATCGCGTAGTCCACGCGCGGGTGCGTCGGGTTCTCGCGGATGAACTGGTCGGCCGCGTCCACCGCCGACTCGGCCTCGCGCGACTTGTAGTACGCGTACATGATGTCGAGCCGGGCCTGGCGCGACAGCTCGCTGAACGGGTAGCGCGCCTCCAGCGCCTCGTAGTAGCGCACCGCGCCGCGGAAATCGCCCGACAGCAGCGAGCGGTGGCCGCGCTCGTAGAGCTTCTCGGGCAGCAGCTGTTCGGCGGTGCGGTCGCGGCCGCCGCAGGCGGCGATGAGAAGCGCTGCGCACGCGACCACGATCACGCGCGCCCTGGATTTTCCCGGCTGCAAAGGACTGGACCCCGGCTGTTGGACCGACGCAGTATAGCGGCAAAAGACCCCTTTCGAACCCATGAGTTCCCCCCGTCACCAGCGCGAGATGCGCCTCCCGCCGCAGGCCGCCGGCCGCCGCCTCGACCAGGCGCTGGCCGACGCCTGGCCGGAATACTCGCGCTCGAAGCTCAAGCGCTGGATCGACGCGGGCTGCCTGCGCGTGGACGGGCGCGTGCCGAAGCCGCGCGACGTCGTCGCCGGTGGCGAGCGGATCGCGCTCGATGCGCCGGTCGAGGACGCGGTCGAGATGCGCCCGCAGCCGTTCCCGCTCGCCATCGCCTGGCAGGACGCCGACGTCATCGTGATCGACAAGCCGGCCGGGCTGGTCGTGCACCCGGGCGCCGGCAACCCGGCGGGGACGCTGCAGAATGCGCTGCTCGCGCTCGATGCGCGCCTCGCGAAGCTGCCGCGGGCGGGCATCGTGCACCGCCTCGACAAGGACACGACCGGGTTGCTGCTGGTCGCGCGCAACGAGCGCGCGCGGGACGTGCTGACCGAGGCGTTGGCCGCGCGCGACATCAAGCGCGAGTACCAGGCGGTGTGCGTCGGCGTGATGACGGCGGGCGGCACCGTGGACGCGCCCATCGACCGGCACCCGGTCAGGCGCCAGCGCATGGCGGTGCGCAGCGACGGGCGGGAAGCGGTGACGCATTACCGCGTGATCGAGCGCTTCCGCCGCCACACGCTGGTGCGCGTGATGCTCGAGACCGGCCGCACGCACCAGATCCGCCTGCATCTCGCGCATGCCGGCTATCCGCTGGTGGGCGATCCGGTTTACGGCGGCCGGCTGCTGCTGCCGAAGGGCGCGACGCCTGCGCTCGAGGCCGCGCTGCGCTCGTTCCGGCGCCAGGCGCTGCATGCGGCGGCGCTCGCGTTCCCGCACCCGAAGGACGGCCGGGTCGTCGAGGTCAAGGCCAGGCTGCCGGCGGACATGCAGGCCCTGGTTGACGCGCTGCGCGAGGACGCGAAGGCGGCGTCCTGATGCGCACGATCGGGTTCATCGAGCCGGACTGGCCCGTGCCCGCG
>DATBMQ010000212.1:0-6785 GCA_036554765.1 Steroidobacteraceae bacterium
CGGCAGGTGCCGCAGGGGATCCTGCGGCTCGCCGTCGAGGCGGATCTCGAAGTACAGCATCGGTTGCTGACCCGGCCCGCTGCCCATGTCCGCGATCACCTGGCCCGCACGCACGTCATCGCCCTCGCGCACGTGGACCGCGGCATTGTGCCCATAGGCCGTGAGCCAGCCGCGCAGGTGGTTGACGATCACGAGCTGGCCGTAACCGCGCAATCCGCTGCCCGTATAGACCACGTGCCCGTCGGCTGCCGCCAGCACGGGCTGGTGCAGCATGCCGTCGATACGCAGGCCGAGGCCGCCCGAGGGCTGGCGCACGCGGCCCTGCACGCGTCCGTCCCGCACCGGCCATTGCCATGGCGGGGGGCGGTGCTGCGGGTCGTCCGGCGATGCTCGTGGGGCCGACGCGGGCGTAACGGTGCGCATCCGGGGCTGCACGCGCACGCCGATCGGCGGCGGGTCGAGCCGCAGCCGCTGGCCCGGCTGGATCAGGCTGTCGCGGCCGATCCCGTTCCAGCGCGCCACGTCCCGGTGATCGAGCCCGTAGCGCATGGATATGGAGTACAGCGTCTCGCCGGCGCGCACCACGTGCTGCGCCGGGATCTCCGGCCGCCGGGCCCCGCAGCCGGCGGCGAAGAGCGCGGCCAGCAGCAGCGTCCAGCCGGCGATGCGGGCGCGGCGCACCTCAGGACACACCGCCCAGCAGCGGCACGAAGCTGACGTAACCGAGGCGCTCCTGCAGGAACTGCTTGCCGCGACGCGTGATGCGCAGCAGCTCCTGGCGCCCTTCCGGCCCGACCGGCGCCACCAGCCGGCCGCGATCGGCGAGCTGGTCCAGCAACTTCTGCGGGATCGCATGCGGAGCCGCCGCCAGCAGGATCGCGTTGAACGGCTTCTGCGACGGCCAGCCTTCGGAGCCGTCGCCGTGCCTGAACTTCACGTTCTTGATCCCGAGCTCGCGGATGCGTTCCTGTGCGCGCGCCAGCAACGCCTCGATGCGCTCGATGCTGTAGAGCCTGCCGACCAGCGGCGCGAGCACCGCGGTCTGGTAGCCGCAGCCGGTGCCGATCTCGAGCACCTTCTTCGGCGTACCGCCGACGGTGACGGCCTCGGTCATGCGCGCCACCACGTAGGGCTGCGAGATCGTCTGGCCGTGGCCGATCGGCAGCGCGGTGTCCTCGTAGGCGCGGCTCGCCAGCGCCTCGTCCACGAACAGGTGGCGCGGGACGTTGCGGATCCGGTCCAGCACGCGCGGGTCGCGGATCCCCTGCTCCGTCAGGCGCTGGATCAGCCGCTCACGCGTGCGCAGCGACGTCATCCCGATGCCGTCGCGCTCGGCGCTCACGTCGCGGGCTCCGCCAGCCAGTCGCGCAGCTCGTCGAGCGCGGCATGCCGCGTCAGGTCCACCTGCAGCGGCGTGACCGACACCCGGCCATGGGCGACCGCGTGGAAGTCGGTGCCCGGGCCGGCGTCCTGCCCCTTGCCGGCGGCGCCGACCCAGTAGATCTCGCGCCCGCGCGGGTCCATGCCGCGCACGGCGTTCTCCGCGCGGTGGCGGTGCCCCAGGCGGGTGACCTCGAACCCGGTCAGTTCCTCGTACGGCCGGTCCGGCACGTTGACGTTCAGGATCATCGAGCGGTGCAGCGGCTTTGCCACCACCCGCAGCACCAGCTCGCGCGCCACGCGCGCGGCGGTCGCGAAATGCGGGCCGGTCGGCGCGCCGACCACCAGCGACACCGCGATGGTCGGCAGGCCGAGGAAACGCCCCTCGATCGCGGCGGCCACCGTGCCCGAATAGAGCACGTCGTCGCCGAGGTTCGCGCCGTCGTTGATGCCGGAGACCACCATGTCGAATTCGTGCTCGAACAGGCCGGTGATGGCGAGATGCACGCAGTCCGTGGGCGTGCCGTTGATGACGTACCAGACGTCCGGCTCCGCCTGCTGCACGCGCAGCGGGACTTCGAGCGTCAGCGAGTGGCTCGCGCCGCTGCGGTTGCGGTCGGGCGCGACGACCGTCAGCGGCGCGACGCCCGCGAGCACCTCGCGCAGGAAGCGCAGGCCCTCGGCGCGGTAGCCGTCGTCGTTCGCCAGCAGGATTTTCACGTTCCGGTCACATCCCCGTCGCGTCTTGCGCGACCGGGCCGAACTATACTGGAAAGCGGCGAACCGCTGGCTGGCGTCGGCCGGAGCCGCGATGGAAGAAGACGAACGCAAACTGTTCCGTGCCGCGGTCCGCGGCGTGAAGCCGCTCGCGCGGCAGGCGCCCCTGCCACACCGCGAACGGCGCCGCCCGCGCGCGGCGTCGCGCCGCGCGGACGAGGCGCGCGTGCTCGCGGATTCCCTGGCGCTCGACGCCGCGGACCTGGACGTGGAGAGCGGCGAGGAACTGGGCTGGCGCCGTCCGGGCGTGCCGCTATCGGTGCTGCGCCGGCTGCGCCGCGGCCACTACGCGCGGCGCGAGGAACTGGACCTGCATGGCATGACGCAGGCCGAGGCGCGCGTCGCCCTGTCGCACTTCCTCGCCGAATCGGTGGCGCACGGCTCCCACTGCGTGCGCATCGTGCATGGCAAGGGACTCGGTTCCGGTCACCGGGGACCGGTGTTGAAGGCCGCCGTGAACCGCTGGCTGCGCCGGCACGACGCGGTGCGCGCCTTCACCTCGGCGCATCGAAGCGACGGCGGCACCGGCGCGCTCTATGTGCTGCTGGTCCGCTGACCGTCATTCCGGGTCCTCGACCGGCGCCTGCGTCGCGACCAGCTCGCGCAGCAGGCCGGTCGCATACGCCCCGCGTGGCAGCTCGAATTCCAGCGCCAGGACACCGCCTTCGTGGCGATGGCGCAGCGCCGCGGGCTGGACCCGCAGCGCGCGCCGCTCCGCGCGCATCCCGGCCGCCGCCAGCCGCTCCGGCAGCGGCGCCACCTGCGCGAGCGCCGCCTGCTCCACGGCGGCCGCCTCGGCCGCGGGAACCAGGCCGCCCTCGCCGCACAGCGGCCCGGTCGGATGCACGTCGCCCGCGCGGCAACGCTGCGCGAGCTCTGCGTCCGGTTCGGCGGCGACGAACACCGAGGCGCTGCCGGCGAGGTTGACGACTTCCCCCGGCAGCAGCCTGTCCCAGCTGCCGTCGGCCACGCGCCGCGCCAGCACCGCCTGGAACGCGATCGAGCGCGCGGTGGAGAGCACGAACGCGCGCGCCTCGCGGCCGCGCGGCAGCCAGCCACCGTCCAGCCAGGCCTGGACCCGCTCGAGGTTGGCGCCGTCCACGCCGAAGCGCTGCGGGCCGAAATAATTCGGGAATCCCTGCGCCGCCAGCCGCTCGAGTCTCGCGGCCAGGCCCGGCAGGTCGCCGGCTGCGTCGCGCACCCGCAGCGCGAACGCATTGCCCGCCAGTGCGCCGCGGCGCAGCTTGCGCGAATGGGCGTGCGATTCGAGCACGCGGAATCCGTTGCCCGCGTAACCCGCGGGCGGTTGTGGCCCGCGCTCCGCGGGAATGGAGAACCACTGCCGGGCCACCGCGCGCCGGTCCTTCATGCCGGCGAAGCCGACTTCCGCCGGGTGGCAGCCGGCCGCCGACGCCAGGTCGCGCGCCACGTCCAGCGTGTTGGCCGCGCGCTTTTCGACCCACAGCAGGCGATGTGCCCGGCCGCCATCCGGCGGGTACCCGAGCCGCTCCTCGACGATGAAGTCCTCGGGCGCAGCGCGCAGCGTGCCGGTCACCGGGGGCGCGCCCCAGGCACGCGGCGGATCGAGCGCGAGCCGCCGCCACGCGGCGACCGCCGGCGCTTCAGGCACTGTCCACTTCCCGCAGCAGCACGATCGCCTGGCCGGCAATGCCCTCCGAGCGGCCGAGCGCCCCCAGCCCCTCGGCCGTGGTCGCCTTGAGGTTCACGCGCGAACGGTCGATCCCGAGCGCCGCGGCGATGCTTTCGCAGATCGCGTCGCGGTGCCCGGCGATGCGCGGCACCTCCGCCACCAGCGTCAGGTCGCAGTTCTCGAGGGCGAAGCCGCGCGCGGCCACGATGCGCACGACTTCCCGCAGCAGGTCGCGGCTGTCGGCGCCCTTGAAGCGCGCATCGCCCGGCGGGAAATGCTGGCCGATGTCGCCGGCGCCGGCGGCGCCCAGCATCGCGTCCATCAGCGCGTGCAGCAGCACGTCGCCATCGGAATGCGCGACCACGCCGCGGGCGTGCGGGATGCGCACCCCGCCCAGCATCACGTGGTCCCCGCTGCCGAAGCGGTGCAGGTCGTAGCCGCTGCCGATGCGCATCATCGTGCCTGCTTCAGCTGGCGCAGCGCGGCCTGCGCGAGCGCCAGGTCCCCGGGGCGCGTGACCTTGATGTTGAGCGCGGAGCCCTCGACCAGGCGCGGCCGCAGCCCCAGGCCCTCGATCGCCGCCGCCTCGTCGGTGGCATCGAAGCCCTCGGCGAGCGCATGCTCGAGCGCCCGGACCAGCTGGCCATGGCGGAACATCTGCGGCGTCTGGGCGCGCCAGATCCGCTCGCGCGGCAGCGTGCGCGCCGAGCGGCCCTCGTCGTCGGCCTGCTTGAGCGTGTCCGCCACCGGCAGCGCCAGCAGCCCGCCGACCGGGTCGCGCCGGCATTCGGCGATGAGGCCCAGCAGGTCGCGGTGCGGCAGGCAGGGCCGTGCGGCGTCATGCACGAGCACCCAGTCCTCCGGTTCCGCCGTCACCAGCGCGTGCAGTCCGTTCAAGACCGACAGGGCGCGCGTGGGACCGCCGGCGACCGCGACGATCCCGCGGCGTGCGGCGGGCCGCAGGCGGCGGAAACGACGGTCGCCGGGCGCCGTCACGACGACACCGCCCGCCACGCCGGGTGCGCGCGCGAGCGCGCGCAGGGAGTGCTCCAGCAGGCTCCTGCCGCCGATGCGAATCCAGGGCTTGGGGGTCGCGCCACCGAGGCGCGTCGAGGCGCCCGCGGCTGCGATCACGAACCAGATGCGCTCCGCCACCGGGCGGTCACGGCACCGTCGCGGCCTGGATCGACTGGGGCTCGGCGGCGGCGTCGTCCGGGGCGCGATGAGGAGTATCCACGACCTGGTAGAAGGTCTCGGTGACCGCGATCATCCCGAGGTCGTGCCGCGCGCGCTCCTCGAGGGCGGTCAGTCCCTGCTTGAGATCGGCGACTTCGGCCTTGAGCTGGGCGTTGCGCTCCGCCAGCACGGCGTTCTCGGCGCGCTGGGCCTCGACCGCCGTGCCGAGGTGCCAGACCTCGCGCATGCCCTCGTCCGACAGCCACAGGCGGTACTGCAGGAACGCGAGCACCACGAGCAGGCAGCCGAGGACGACCTTCATGGGGCCGGGAGATTACCACGTTCCGGCGCGGGCGCGAGCCTCCCTCAGGGCGGCTTGACGGGAAACGCTTCGCGCCCGGCATAGCGCGCGCGGGCGCCGAGTTCCTCCTCGATGCGCAGCAGCTGGTTGTACTTGGCGATGCGGTCCGAGCGCGACAGCGAGCCGGTCTTGATCTGGGTCGCGCGGGTGCCGACCGCGATGTCGGCGATGGTCGAGTCCTCGGTCTCGCCGGAGCGGTGCGAGATGACCGCGGCATAGCCCGCCTGCACCGCCATCTCGATCGCCGCCAGCGTCTCGGTCAGCGTGCCGATCTGGTTGGGCTTGATCAGGATGGCGTTGGCCACGTCCTCCGCGATGCCGCGCGACAGGATCTCGGTGCTGGTCACGAAGATGTCGTCGCCCACCAGCTGCACGCGGCTGCCGAGCCGGCGTGTCAGCTGCGCCCAGCCGTCCCAGTCGGCCTCCGCCATGCCGTCCTCGATGCTCACGATCGGGTAACGGTCGGCGAGCGCGGCGAGGTAGTCCGTGAACTGGGCGGCCGTGAAGCGCCGCCCCTCGGACTCCAGCAGGTAGACCCCGTCGCGGAAGAACTCGCTGCTGGCGACGTCGAGTCCGAGCCACACGTCCTGGCCCGGCTGGTAGCCGGCCGCGTGGATGGCCTCGAGGATCACGGCGAGCGCGGCCTCGTTCGACGGCAGGTCCGGCGCGAAACCGCCCTCGTCGCCGACTGCGGTCGCGAGTCCGCGGCCGTGCAGGATCTGCTTCAGGTGCTGGAAGATCTCCGCGCCGCAGCGCAGCGCGGAGCCGAAGTCCGGCAGGCCCGCGGGCAGGATCATGAACTCCTGGATGTCGAGGCTGTTGTCCGCGTGCGCGCCGCCGTTGATGATGTTCATCAGCGGCACCGGCATGACGACCGCGTCGTCGCCGCCGAGGTAGCGGTACAGCGGCAGCTTCTGCGCGCGGGCGGCCGCGCGCGCGGTCGCGAGCGACACCGCGAGGATGGCATTGGCGCCGAGTCCCGACTTGTTCTCGGTTCCGTCGAGCTCCAGCATGCGCCGGTCGATGCCGGACTGGTCGAGCGCATCGCGTCCGACCAGTGCGTCGCGAAGTGCCCCATTCACGTTCGCGACGGCGCCCAGGACGCCCCGGCCGAGGAAGCGCTTCGCGTCGCCGTCGCGCAGCTCCATCGCCTCGCGCGTGCCGGTCGAGGCGCCGGAGGGCACGGCCGCGCGGCCGGTCGCGCCGCCGTCGACCATCACGTCCGCCTCGACGGTCGGGTTGCCGCGCGAGTCGATGATCTCGCGGCCACGGATGTCGGTGATGCGGCTCACAGGGTCGATTCCTCGTACGGCTGCGCTTTGACCGCGGCATCGACGGCGATCAGGACGCGGAGCAGCGACTCCATCCGGTCGAGCGGCCAGGCGTTCGGACCGTCCGACAGCGCGCGCTCGGGATCCGGGTGCGTCTCCATGAACAGAC
>DATBMQ010000246.1:0-8396 GCA_036554765.1 Steroidobacteraceae bacterium
CGCGGCCCGCGCGGCGGCGCCGGCTGCCGGGCCCGGGCCGCGCCTGGCGCTCGCCCGCGACCGCGTGCTCGCCGCCATCGGCCCGGACGAGCAGGCCGAGCAGGTGATCCGCGCCGGCAAGCGCATCTCGGACGCGCTGGATGCGAGCTGGACCGTCGTCTACGTCGAGACGCCGCCGCTGCTGCGCATGCCCGAGCACGAGCGCAACCGCCGCATCGAGCTGCTGCGGCTCGCGGAGTCGCTGGGCGCGGAGACCGTCACGCTGGACGGGCCGAGCGCCGCCGAGGCGCTCATCGAGTATGCGCAGACGCGCAAGGTGACGCGTGTCATGGTGGGCGCCGCCAAGCGCCGCGGCTGGCGCGCCTGGCTCAGGCCCTCGACGACCACCGAGCTCGTACGGCGGGCCCGCGGGTTCGACGTGGTCACGATCGCCGCGGGCGAACGGACGGCGCAGCGGCCCGGCAGCGCGCCGCGCGACGGCGCGGAGCTGGCACAGCCCGTCCGCTGGGACCGCTACGGCTGGGCAATGGTGATCACCGCGATCTCGACCGCGGTCGCGTTCGCCATGTTCCCGTATTTCGAGCTCGTGAACATCGTCATGATGTACCTGCTCGGCGTCACCATCGCGGGCCTGCGCCTGGGCCGCGGGCCGGCGGTCGCAACCGCGATCGCGAACGTGCTGGCCTTCGATTTCTGCTTCGTGCCGCCGCGCTACACCTTCTCGGTCGCCGACGTCCAGTACCTGGTGACGTTCGTCGTGATGCTGGTGGTCGCGTTCGTGATCGCAAACCTCATGGCGAACGTGCGCCAGCAGAATCGCGTCGCGGGGGCGCGCGAGCGGCGCACCGCGCTCCTGTATGCGATGAGCCGCGAGCTGGCCGCCACGCGCGACACCGAGAGCCTCGCGCGGGCCGCCGTGCGCCACGTGGCGGAAGTGTTCGACTGTCGTGCCGTGGTGCTGCTGGCCGACGCCGCCGGCCGGCTGCGTTACCCCCTCGAGCCGCCGCTGCCGGAGTCGTTGCGTGGCGCCGACCTCGCGATCGCGCAGTGGGTGCTCGACCACGGGCGCCGCGCGGGCCTCGGTTCCGACACGCTCGCGGCGGCGCCAGGGCTGTACCTGCCGCTCGCGCCCGCCGCGGAGGCGGCTGCGGACGGGCCCGCGCGGCGCGGATTCGGCGTGCTGGCGGTGCTGCCGGAGAACCGCCGGCGCGTGCTGCTGCCGGAACAGTTGCACCTGCTGGAGACCTTTGCCGGCCAGATCGGCCTCGCGCTCGAGCGCGCCCAGCTCGCGGAAGAGGCGGAGGCGGCGCGGGTCTCGGCGCAGAGCGAGAACCTGCGCAACACGCTGCTCGCCTCGATTTCGCACGATCTGCGCACGCCGCTCGCCGTCATGGCCGGCGCCGCCAGCACGCTCGCGGATCACGGCGAATCGCTGCCAGCCGCCGAGCGCCTGTCGCTGGCGTCCTCCATCGAGGGCACGGCGCGCGACATGTCGGAGCTCGTGTCGAACGTGCTCGACCTCGTGCGGTTCGAGGCCGGACAGGTGCCGCTGCGCCGCGACTGGCAGTCGCTCGACGACCTCATCGGCGCCGCGCTCGAGCGCTGCAGTGCGCGGCTCGAGCGGCACGCGGTGGACGTCCGCATCCCCCAGGACCTGCCCGCGCTGCACGTTGACGCGGCGCTGGTCGTGCAGCTGTTCTGCAACCTGTTCGACAACCTGGCCAAGTACACGCCGCCGGGCACCCATTGCTGGGTGCGCGCGGTCGCCGACGACGGGTTCGCCCGCGTCGTGGTCGAGGATGACGGGCCGGGCCTGCCGCCGGGAGACCCCGCGCGGCTGTTCGACAAGTTCCACCGCGGGCGCGACGAAGGCGCGGTCGTGGGCGTCGGGCTCGGGCTCGCGATCTGCCAGGCGGTGGTGCGCGCGCATGGCGGCGACATCGAGGCGGAGCGCCGCCCGGGCGGCGGCGCCCGATTCAGCCTGACGCTGCCGCTCACGGAGCCGCCCGCGTGACCCAGGCGATGCACAACGTGCTGGTCGTCGAGGACGAGCCGGGCATCCGCAACGTGCTGCGCGTGCTGCTCGAGTCGCAGGGTTTCCGCGTGGCGGAGGCGGAGACCGCGGAACGCGCGGACGTCGAAGCGCGCACGCACAAGCCCGATCTCCTGCTCGTGGACCTGGGGTTGCCGGACGGCGATGGCCTCGACGTGATCAGGGCGTTGCGCGCGTGGTCGCCGCTGCCCGTGATCGTGCTGTCGGCGCGCACGATGGAAGCGCAGAAGGTGGCGGCGCTCGATGCGGGCGCGGATGACTACGTGACCAAGCCCTTCAGCGCGCCGGAGCTGCTGGCCCGCGTGCGCGCGGCGCTCCGTCGCTCCGCCAGCGGTGCCGAGCAGCTGGCGACGCTCCGGTTGGGCGACACGCAGATCGATCTCGCCCGCCGGCATGCCCAGGGCGGCGCCGGGGAGATCCACCTGACACCGCTCGAGTACCGCGTGCTCGAGACGCTCGCACGCCATGCGGGCCTGGTCGTCACGCAGGAGCAGTTGCTGCGCGAAGCCTGGGGCCCGGATCGTACGGATGACAGCCGCCGGCTCAGGGTCTGTATCAAGGGAATGCGCCAGAAGCTCGAGCCGGAGCCGCACCGGCCGCGCTACCTGGTGACTGAAGTCGGGCTCGGGTATCGGCTGATGGCCACCGACGGGGACGGCGGCGTGAACCGATCGGCCCGGCCAGGTGTCTCAGCTGGCACAGCAGGGCCCGGTGCGGGGTCCGGACCGGCCGATGTACCCCCTCCGGCAGGGCAACTGCCGATTGCCACATCATCAGACCGAAAACCGCCTTAAACTGGGCACCTGATTCACGGAGAGGATCGCCATGATTCTGAACAAGACATTCGCGCTGCTGCCGACGGTGCTGGCCACGCTTGCCTTCGCCGCCTGCGGCAGCAAGGCGCCGGAGACTTCCGCAGACCCGGCCGTGCAGGCGCAGATCGAGGAAGACGCCGAACTGAAGGCGAAGGAAGAGGAGCTCGCGCGGCGCGAAGCGGAGCTGGCGCTGAAGGAGAAGGAGCAGGAGCTGGCACGCCGCGAGGCGGAGCTCGAGAAAGGCAGCACCAAGGCCGCGGCCAAGCCCGCAGCGAAGACTCCCGCGCCGGCACCGGCACCCGCGCCCAAGGTGGCCGCGGGGCCGAAGCAGTACACGGTACCGGCGGGCACGTCGCTTTCCGTCGAGCTGCCGGCGGCGATCTCGAGCAAGACCGCCAGGGTCGGCGATCGCGTCTCGGCATACCTGACCTCGGACCTCGTCGTCGACGGCAAGGTGGTCGCGAAAGCGGGCGCGCTGCTGCAGGGCTCGGTGAGCTCGGTCGTGTCGGGCAGCCAGAAGATCGGCGGCACGCCGGAACTCGGCCTCAGGTTCGACAACCTGACGCTCGCCGACGGCAGCGACACGTCCGTGAACGGCACGGTCACGCAGGTCGCGGCCAAGAGCGACACCGCGCGCGACACGGCCAAGATCGCCGGCGGCGCGATCGCCGGCGCCGTGATCGGTCACCAGGTGGACGGCGACAAGGGCAAGATCATCGGCGGCCTGCTGGGCGCCGCGGCCGGTGCGGCCGCCGCCAAGAAGACCGGCACCGAGGTGGAGCTGCCCGCGGGCACCGTCCTCGGCTTCACGCTGAACTCGCCCGTCAACGTCACGATGTAACTAATCGGGAAACGTCCCCAATTAAAGCCCCCGCCGCAGCCAGGCGAAGTCGGCCGCGTCGATGTCGGCGATGAGCGCCGCGCGGCGCGGTTCGAGGTCCGCGCGCGCGGGATCCTCCGCGCGGTCCGCCAGCCATTCCGCACGCCGCACCACCAGCTCGCTCCAGGGGAGCGGCTCGCCGCGCGTGTACTGGGCCAGCGCCGCCGCGTGACGGCGCGCCTCGCGGAAGTCGTGGTGGCGCAGGCTGAACTCGATCGCGAGCCGGCGGAACTCCAGGTGATTGTGGCTGACGCAGCCGCGCGCCAGCAGCGCCTCGCCCTGTGACAGCAGTTCACGCGCGCGCTCCACGTTCGACGTGAACAGCGCCTGGATGCCGAGGCACCACGGCCCGCAGTAGGTCGCCGCGACCTCGAGCGCCAGCACCGTGGCCTGCCGCAGCAGCACCTGCCCATCCGCGCCGCCGCCCTGCTCGGCGAGCGCGTGCCCGAGCTGCGTCATCAGCTCCGCCTCGAATCGCCGAGCGCCGAGCTGCCGCGCGAGCGCGAGCCCGCGCTCGCTGTATCCCGGCACGCAGGCGTAATCGGCGCGGTAGATCGCGATGGTCGAGGCGGTGTCGAGCGCGAGCAGCTCCGAGCGCGGGTCTCCCAGGCGCCGGGACTCCGCGATCGACGCTTCGCAGTCGGCCATGCCCTGGCGTATCTCGCCGCAGAAGGCGCGCGTGATCGCGAGCATCGGCATGTGCGACAGCGCGAGCCCGACTGCGCCCTGTGCGCTCGCCTCGGCGACGCAGCGCGCATAGTGATCGCGCGCCGTCTGCATGTGGCCGCGCTGGTAGCGCGCGTCGCCCAGCCCGCCAAAGGCGCGCGCCTCGTCGACCGGCGACTTCGCCCGGCGCGCAAAAGCCAGCGCCTGCTCGTGCGCGGCAAGGCACTCCTCGAGCTCGCTGCGCGGGAAGTGGATGTTGCCGCGCAGCGTCCACAGCTGCGCGAGCAGTTCCGGGCGGTCCTGGCCGGCGAGCAGGGTCTCGGCGCGCGCCAGCGCATCGAGCGCTTCGTCGTAACGGTCCACGATCCGGAGCGCGTTCGCGAGCCCCATGCGCGCGCGCACCTCGGTGAGCGCGTCGGGCCGCAGGTCCACCACCTCGCGGAAAGTCGTGATGGCGTCGTGGGTGTGGCCGGTGCGGGTCTGCAGTTCGCCGAGCAGGCAGCGCGCGGCGCAGAAGTCCACCGGATCGTGCGCGAGCGCCGAGGCACGCCCGGCGAACTCCAGCGCGCGGTCGAGGCGGAACGCCTCGGCCTCGGCCGTAGCCGCCTCGATGCAGGCGCGCGGCGCCCCCGGGTCGCCGCCTTCGGCGAGGTGCCCGGCGCGCAGCCCCGCGTCGCGCCCGGCGTACCAGGCGCCCGCACGCGCGTGCAGCTCGCGCCGCGTGGACTTCAGGATGGAGGCGTACACCGCGTCCCGCACCAGCGCGTGCGTGAAGGCGATCTCGCCGCCCTCGATCGCGAGCATGCCGGCGTCCACCAGCGCATCCGGCGCGACGCCGTCCGCGAGCACCGCGAGCGCCGCGCCCGGGAAGCGCAGCCCGAGCACCGAGGCCGCGAGCAGCAGTTGCCGGTCGCGCGCGGCGAGCCGCTCCATGCGCGCCAGCACCAGCGCCTGCACCGAGCCAGGCAGGGCGCGCTCGCCCGCTTGCGCGGCGCGCAGCAGCTGGTCGAGGAACAGCGGATGCCCCTGGGCGCGGCGGATGCAGTCGGCGACGACGTCCTGCGGCACGCCCGGGTGCGAGGCCGCGATCTCGAGTGCCTCGTCGTCCGAGAGCGGTGCGAGGTCGAGCGTCGTCAACGGGCAGCCGCGGGCCCGCGCGCGCCAGGCGGCGTCGATCGGGTCCTCGTCCGGGCGCACGGACAGGACCAGCAGCGCGCGCTGCGCCGCGACCGAGGCCGCGAGTTCACCGAGGCGCGCGGCCTCCTCGCCGCCGGCGTAGTGCAGGTCCTCGATCACCAGCAGGATCGGCGCCTCGGCGCAGGCGGACTCGATCATGCGCCGCACCGCATCCAGCCGGCCGCGCTCCAGGGTCTGCGCATCGACGTTGCGCTCGATCGACGCCTGGCCGGGCGACAGCGGCGCGCCCGCGAGCCCGCTCGCGTGCAGGATGCTGTCGATCGGCAGCCGCCCGTCCGTGATCGCCTGCTGCACGGCGCGCCCGCGTTCCGCGGGTGACGCGTCGGGCCTGAGCCCCAGCAGGCTCGCAAACAGCTCTGCGAGCGGACGGCGCGCCTTGACCTGGCCGAAATCGAGCACCTGCACGCGATGGCAGCCGACGCCGCGCGTGGCGGCCGCTTCCGCCAGCGCCTCCAGCAGCCGGGTCTTGCCGATGCCGGCCTCGCCGCGCACCACGATCGTGCGCCCGCGGCCGCTCGCGATGGTGCGTTCGAGCAGCGACACCATGAGCCCGAGTTCCGCGTGCCGGCCGACGAAGGGCGTCGCGTGCGGCGTGGCGCCGCGGCGCAGGTCGGCGGAGAGCAGCGTCTCGCCGGGCCCGGCGCTCGCGGCCAGCGCTTCTGCCTCGAGCATCGGCTCGCCGGAGAGCGGGAAGGGGCCATTGACGCGCGTCGGCAGCAGCGCGCCCTGCGCGACGCCGATCGCGGGGTCGCTGCCGAAGAAGGCCTGCTGCAGCGCCTCGGCCGCGCGCAGCGCGCGCTGCGGCTCGTTGCCCGAGGGCGCATCGAGCCCGAACACGGCGTTCAGGCGATCGCCCGACAGCCGGTCCGTGACGCCGCCCTGCGCGGCGACGCATTCGTCGAACGCCTGCTGGTAGCGCTGCGCGAGTTCGCGCAGCTCCTCCGGATCGAGCGCCCGGCGCTGCGCCGCGAATTCGGGCAGCCGCAGCGCGAGCACGACGCCGGTGCGCAGCGTGCGATCGTCGGCCGGTGTCGACGCCGGCGCGGACGGCGCTTCTTCGTCCGCGGGCAACGGCTCGAGCTCCGCTCCCGCCGCGGCGCGGCGCTTCTTCATCAGCTCGCGATAGAGCGCCTCGGTCGCCGGTTCCGGCGCGAGGTCGAGTTCGCGGCGCAGCAACGCGCGGCACTGCTGGTACTGGCGCAAGGCATCGGTGTAGCGGCCGGCGCGCGCGTTGGCCTCCATCAATTCGCGGTGCGCGGGTTCGTTGAGCGGCTCGAGCACCAGCAGTCGGTTGAGGGCGTCGATCTCGCCGGCGGCGTCGCCGGCCTCGCGGCACAGCCGCGCGAGCATCTGCATCGCGGAGGCCTGGTCGCGGCGCAGCGCGCGCCGTTCCATGCCCAGCCACTCGTCGAAGGCGCCGGAATGCGCGTCGAAGCCCTCGAGCAGCTCGCCGGCCGCGAGCGGCATGGCGGCGCGTAACGACGCCGGGGTGGACTCCGCCAGCAGTGCGCGCAGCCGCAGCACGTCCACCTCGATTTCGGCGCCGTCGAGTGCGACCTGCAGCGTGTCAGTGCGCAGCAGCGAATGGGCCCTGGCGGGCAGCGATCGGCGGATGGCGGACAGGGCCTGGCGCAGGCTGGTGCGGGCGGACTCGCCGTCGGCTTCCTCCCAGAGCAGCGCCGCGAGCTTCTCCCGGCTCTGCGGCTGCCCCTGCTGCATGGCCAGAAAAGCCAATAGCGCCCGGCACTTACGGGCGGTCAGGGGCAAGGGCTGGCCGCTGCGATCGCGGAACTCGCAGCCGCCCAGCAGCTGGATCTGAAGCAGCGCCACCGGCCTCTCCTGCAGGAGGCACAGTTTTCACGCTTTTTTCACGCCTGTCGAGACGGCCGGCTCACGGCCACCCCCTATAAATGCGCCCGGCAGAAAAGGAGGCAGGCACCTTTTCTGCGTTGCCAAAAAGGTGCCTGACACGTTTTTCTGGAGGAGCGGACATGCAGTTGAAGGATTCGCGCGACCTGCCGGTGTCGACCGAGAGCGATGCCGCGCTCGCAAGCTACGAGCAGGCGGTGCTCGAGACGCATGGCTACTTCGGCAACCCGCTGGCGTCGCTGGACGCCGCGCTCGCCGAGGACCCCGACTTCGCGATGGCGCACGCGCTCAAGGCCGACCTCGCGGTGATGTCCTCCGAGCAGGGCGCGCTGCCGCTGATCCGGCAGGGCATCGAGGCGTTCGAGCGCATCGGCAACCGCGCCACGCAGCGTGAGCGCGCGCACATTGCCGCGGCGCGCGCCTGGCTGGACGGCGACTTCAGGCGCTCGGTCGAGCTCTACAACGCCATCGCCATCGAGCACCCGCGCGACCTGGTCGCGATCCAGGCCGCGCACGTCATCGACTTCTTCCTCGGCGACTCCCTGATGCTGCGTGACCGCGTGGCGCAGGCGCTGCCGCACTGGAACGACCACGTGCCCGGCCATGGCTACCTGCTCGGCATGTACGCGTTCGGCCTGGAGGAGAACGCGAACTACGTGCGCGCCGAGGATGTCGGCCGCCGCGCGCTCGACCTCAACCGCCGCGACCCCTGGGCCGTGCACGCCGTCGAGCACGTGTTCGAGATGCAGGGCCGCATCCACGACGGCGTCGAATGGCTGCAGGCCACCGCGCCCGACTGGCAGGAATCCGCGCTCGCGTTCCACAACTGGTGGCACCTGGCGCTGCATTACATGGATCTCGGCGAAGGCCAGGCCGCAATCGAGCTCTACGACCGGGTGATCCACCCGAAGCCCAC
>DATBMQ010000250.1:0-5279 GCA_036554765.1 Steroidobacteraceae bacterium
CTGGTGCGCGAACTGCAGTCGGTGATCGGGCGCGAGGCACGCGCACAGATGCTGGCGGGGGCGGGCGCGCTGCCCGATGCCGCGATCGCCTGCGTGGGCGGCGGCTCGAACGCGATCGGGCTGTTCCGTCCCTTCCTCGGCGACGCCGCCGTGCGCCTGCTCGGCATCGAGGCGGGCGGGCGCGGCCCCGGGCTCGGCGACAACGCGGCGACGCTCGCCTACGGCCGGCCCGGCGTGCTGCACGGCTGCTACACCATGCTGCTGCAGGACGCGCACGGGCAGGTGCAGGAAACCCACTCGATTTCCGCCGGGCTCGACTATTCCGCCGTCGGTCCAGAGCATGCATTGCTGCAGGCCGTCGGCCGCGTGGAATACGCAGTCGCGACCGACGAGGAGGCGCTGGCCGCCGCGCGCGAGTGCAACGCGAAGGAGGGAATCCTGCCGGCGCTCGAGAGCGCGCACGCGCTCGCCGGCGCGAGGATGTTCGCGCAGAAGCACCCGGGCAGCCGGATCCTGGTCGGCCTTTCGGGCCGCGGCGACAAGGACCTCGCGGCCTATCTTGCCGGAGCCGCCTGATGCAGCCCGGCGCCACGATCTCGCAGGCGATCCGGACGGCGGCGGCCTCCGGCTCGCCCGCGCTGGTCGGGTTCCTGACGGGGGGTTTCCCGGATCGCGCGTCGTTCGGCGCCGAGCTGGTCGCGCTTGCTTCCGCCGCCGACGTCGTCGAGGTCGGCGTGCCGTTCTCGGATCCGATGGCGGACGGGGCCACCATCCAGCGCTCGAGTCGCGTCGCGCTCGGCCAGGGCGTTACGCTCGCCTGGATCCTCGACTTGCTGTCGGGCCTGCGGGGCCGGTTGCGCGCGCCGCTGGTGATGATGAGCTACCTCAACCCGCTGCTCGCCTTCGGGCTGCAGCGGCTGCCGCGCGCCGCAGGCGATGCCGGGGTCGCCGGATTCATCGTGCCGGACCTGCCGTGGGAGGAATGCGCGGAACTGCGCGAGGCGCTGGTGCGGGAGGGCATTGCGCTGGTGCAGATGGTCACGCCGGTCACGCCGCCAGCGCGGCTCGCGACGCTCGCGCGCGGCTCGCAGGGATTCGTGTATGCGGTCACGGCGACGGGCACGACCGGGGGCGAGGTCGCGGTGCCGGAAGCGACGCTTTCCTATCTCGACCGCGTGCGCGCCGCCGCGGCCGTGCCGGTCTGCGCGGGATTCGGCATCCGGCATGCGGCGCAGGTGGCGCGGCTGGCCGGTCGTGTGGATGGCGTAATCGTGGGGTCGGCGCTGGTGGAGGCCGTCGAGAACGGTGTCAGTGCCGCCGCCGCTCTGTGCCGGTTACGTCAACCGGCGCTGCAACTCAGCGCCGCCGGTACAGGTGCGTGAACCGATCCGTCTTCCCCCGCACGGCCGGATCGAACACCAGCTTCGTGTAGTCGTCATTCGGGTTGCGGTAGCCGTCCCAGATCGCCTCGAGTGCGAAGCCGTGCGCCTCGATGTCGCGTTTCGCGAACGCCTCCTCGATCCGGTGCAGCGTATTGACGGATGCATTCCCGGCCCCCGCCGCAGCGGCATTGTCCACGATCAGCAGCGTCCCGCCCGGCTTGAGCGCCGCATGCAGCTGGTCGAGGAAGCTGCCGGTGTCGATCGCCGGCCAGCCGCCGGCCTCGTTGACCCAGTGGATGTCGTGGTAGGACATGAACATCAGTATCAGGTCGTACTGTCCGCGGCCGAGCTTGAGGTCGCAGGTCTCGACCACGCGGCGCGTGATCGCGGCGAGGCGCCCGTCCGCGAAGCGAACCTTCTGGTCCTCGCGCGCGAAGTTCCAGTAGGGTGAGTTGTTGACCAGCGTGACCGCGCCTTCGGGCCCGACTGCGCGATGGATGAGCTCCGACCAGTAGCCGCCGCCGCCGAAGACATCGGCGACCTTCATGCCCGGGCGAATGCCGGCCCAGGCCATCAGCTCAGCCGGCTTCTCGCGCGCGTCGCGCTCGCGGTCCTTGTCGCTGCGTTCGGGCGCGGCGATCGCGGTCGTGATGTGCGCGGGAATGTCGGCGGCCTGCAGCGGCAGGGCGACGAGGAAAGAGACGAGGGCGAAAGTGATGCTGCGCATGTCGGTCTCCCGGATCCTGGGACGCCTGGGCGCGAATGTATGCCTGCCGGGGGCGGGCGGTGCGCCGCTTACGATGAGACGCTCGCCGGCCGCGCCGGACGGTTCGTTCAGTCCTCGCCGCCACCCGGCACGCCGCGCCGGTAGTCGAGCGGCGGGTCGCGGTCGCCGAGCATGGGCTTGTACACGAAATCCGGGCCGCGGCGGCTCTCGAACTCGGCCTTGGCGTGCGAGATCAGTTCGGGATTCGTGAACAGTTCGCGGCCCATGAGCGCGAGCGTCTGCGAGGCGACGTTCATGCCCTTGTAGCCGATGCTCATGCCGCCCGCCGCGGTCGCCTGCCAGCTGTGCGCGGGCGTGCCCGGTACCCAGGTGGCGGTGCGCAGCCCGACGGTCGGCACGGTCCAGCTCACGTCCGAGACGTCGGTCGAGCCGACGCCGGGGCGCTGGAACTCGAACGCCTGCACCTGCGACTCCGAGCCGAGCGGCAACGAAGGATCGGCGAAGGTGGCGTAGATCTTCTCGGCAAAGGCGCGTTCCTCGGGCGTGTAGCTGATGCCGCCGACCTCCTTCAGCCTGGCGTGCATGGCGCGCTGCAGCGCCTCGTTCGGCAGCAGGCTGTAGACGCCGCCGATGACCTCGTACTCCATGCGCGTGCCGGTGCCGAGCGCGGCGCCCTCGCCGGCCTTGACCACGCGATCGAAGATCTCCTCGACCATCTTCGGGTCGGCGTGACGCACGTAGTAATAGGACTCGGCGAAGTCCGGCACCACGTTGGGCGCGGAACCGCCGCTCGTGATCACGTAGTGCAGGCGCGCGTCGCTCGGGACGTGCTCGCGCATCAGGTTGACCATGTGGTTCATCGCCTCGATGCCGTCGAGCGCCGAGCGGCCGCGGTGCGGCGCGCCGGAGGCATGCGCGGAGAGGCCGTGGAAACGGAACTTCGCGGTCTTGTTGGAGATCGCGCGGTCGAGGCCGGCGGCATTCACGTCGGCGGCGTGCCAGTGCATGACGGCGTCCACGTCGTCGAACAGCCCCGCACGCACCATGTAGACCTTGGCGGCGCCGCCTTCCTCGGCGGGCGTGCCGTAGACGCGGATCGTGCCCCGGGTGCCGGAGGATTTGAGCCAGTTCGCGATCGCGATGCCGGCCGAGGTCGAGGCCGTGCCGAAGAGGTGGTGCCCGCAGGCGTGGCCCGCGCCCTTGCCGGGGATGGGGCGGCGCTCGGGAACGGCGTCCTGGTTGATGCCGGGCAGCGCATCGAATTCGGCCAGGATGCCGATGACGGGCTCGCCGGAGCCCGCGGTCGCGACGAAGGCGGTTGGGATGCCGGCGACGCCGGCCTCGATCCTGAATCCCGCCTTCTTCAGCTCGCCTTGCAGCAGCGCCGAGCTTTTCGTTTCCTGGTAGCCGACCTCGGCCCATTCCCAGATCGAGCGCGCGACTTCGGCGTCGCGCGAGGCGCGGGCGGCGAGGAATTCGCGCATCGAGCTGGCGTCGTCGGCGAGCGCGGCGGGGACGGGCAGGAGGCAGGCGAGGGCGAGGACGGCGGCTCTCATGGCGTCGCGGGCTCCAGGTTGGTTCGAGCGACGGCCAATTTAGCCTCCGCAGGCGTTCCCCGCCACTCCCGATCGGCTACGATGCGCCGCAATATGACCGCCAGCCGTTTCCTCGTGATCGGACGCCGCTTTCGCGGGCCCCCGCAGTCCGGAAACGGCGGTTATACCGCGGGCATGCTGGCCTCCGCGGCCGCGCAGTCCGTGGAAATCCGCCTGATGAAGCCGCCCCCGCTCGAAAAGCCGCTCGAGATCCGCGAGGACCCCGAGGGTCCGCGGCTGCTGCTGCTGGACGGCGAGGAGACGGTCGCCAGCGCGACGCCGAAAACGTTCGAACTGGTGGCGCCACGGCCGCCGTCGTATGAGGAGGCGCTGGCCGCCGTGAAGAACTTCCAGGGCTTCCGCGAGCATGCGTACCCGGGTTGCTTCGTGTGCGGGCCCGAGCGCACGCGCGGTGACGGCATGCGGATCTTCGCCTCGCCGATCGAGGGCCGCGATCTCGTGGCCGCTGCGTGGCTGCCGGATACGTCGCTGGGCGGGCCGGATGGCAAGGTGCTGCCGGAGTTCCTGTGGTCGGCGCTGGATTGCCCGGGGTTTTTCGCCTGCGGCGGGGGCACGAGCGGCGCGCTGCTCGGCCTCTATGCAGTGCGGATTCACCGGCGCGTGCACGTCGGCGAGCCCTGCGTCATCGTCGGCTGGGAACTGGGCCGCGACGGGCGCAAGCACTACACCGGCACCGCGATCTACGACGAAGCCGGCGAACTCTGCGGCCACGCCACCGCCACCTGGATCGAACCGCGCAAATAGGGACGTTTCCCAATTAGCAGAAAAGGTGCCTGCCTCCTTTTTGGCGCTGCCAAAAAGGAGGCAGGCACCTTTTCAGCGGCGGAGGCGGTTGAGGAGCCAGAGCGCGCCGCCGGCGGTGAGGAGCCAGCCGAGCCATCCGGGCTGCGTGCCGAGCGACAGCCAGACGATGCCGCCGAGGAAGACGGCGGCGGCGGCGATGATGGTGTCGCTGCGGCGGCGGTCCTTGCGCAGCTCCGCGCGCAGCTTGTCGAGCGTCTCCGACTCGGTGCGCACGGCGAGTTCCTCGTCGTAGGCGCGGCGGATCGTGCGCCGTGCAATCACCGGCATCACCTTGATCGCCTCGGCGATGTCCGGCCAGTGGCTGCGCAGGCTGCGGAACAACGATCGCGGCCCCGACCGCTCGCGCATCCAGGCGCGCAGGATCGGCAGCGCCGTCTGCCACAGGTCGAGCTCCGGGTAGAGCTGGCGGCCGAGGCCCTCGATGTTCAGCAGCGTCTTCTGCAGCAGGATCAGCTGCGGCTGCACCTGCATGTTGTAGCGGCGCGCCACCTCGAACAGGTGCAGCAACACCACGCCGAACGAGATCTCCTTCAGCGGCTTGTTGAACACCGGCTCGCAGACGGTGCGCACCGCCGACTCCAGCTCGTCCACGCGCGTGCCGGCGGGCACCCAGCCGCTCTCGAGATGCAGCACCGCGACCTTGCGGTAGTCGTGCTCGAAGAACGCGAGGAAGTTGCCGGCGATGTAGAGCTGGTCGCGCGGGTCGAGCGTACCGACGATGCCGAAGTCCACCGCCGCATAGCGCGGGTT
>DATBMQ010000292.1:0-1791 GCA_036554765.1 Steroidobacteraceae bacterium
TACGTTCCCGCGTCTTGTCGACCGCGCCCGGCCGCTTCATCAGCTTGAGCACGCGCGGACTGGCGTGCTGAAACGGGATGTCGAGGTAGGGCAGCACCTTGCCTTCCGCCATCAGCGGGATGACCTCGTCCACGTGCGGATAGGGATAGACATAGTGCAGCCGCACCCAGGGCCCGAGCTCGCCAAGTTCGCGCGCGAGGTCGAGGAAGCGGCTGCTGACCTGCCGGCTGCCCCACTGCTCGGCGCGGTACCTGAGGTCGGCGCCGTAGGCGCTGGTGTCCTGGGAGATCACGAGCAGCTCCCTGACACCCGCGTTCTTCAGCCGGATCGCCTCGTTCAGCACGCTCGAGATCGGGCGGCTCACCAGATCGCCGCGCATGGACGGGATGATGCAGAAGCGGCAGCGGTGGTTGCAGCCTTCGGAAATCTTCAGGTAGGCGTAATGTCGCGGCGTCAGGCGCACGCCCTGCGGCGGCACCAGGTCGAGGAAGGGATCGTGCTTTGGCGGCAGGTGCTCATGCACCGCGCTCACGACCTCCTCGTAGGCATGCGGGCCGGTGACCTTGAGCACGGCCGGATGGCGCTCGGTGATCTTCCCCGGCTTCGCGCCCAGGCAGCCGGTGACGATCACGCGGCCGTTCTGCGCCAGCGCCTCGCCGATCGCGTCCAGCGACTCATGCACGGCGTCGTCGATGAAGCCGCAGGTGTTGACGACCACGAGGTCGGCGTCGTCATAAGTCGGCGCGACCTCGTAGCCCTCGGCGCGCAACTGCGTGAGGATGCGCTCGGAATCCACCAGCGCCTTCGGGCAGCCGAGGCTGACGAAACCGACCTTGGGGGACTTGCTGGCCACGGCGCATTTTACCGGCTGCCGCGCTAGAATCCCCGCCATGCGCTTTACGAAGATGCATGGACTCGGCAACGACTTCATCATCTTCGACGCTCCCGCCGCCGGTGCCCCCGCCGCCGACGCCTTCCGCCGCCTCGCCGACCGCTACACCGGGATCGGCTTCGACCAGGCGCTGATGCTGGAACCGCCGCGCCAGCCGGGCACCGCGATTTACTACCGGATCTTCAACGCCGACGGCCGCGAGGTGGAGCAATGCGGCAACGGCGCGCGCTGCATCGCCCGCATCCTGGGCGAGCGCGGCCTCGCCAGGTCGGGCGAGCTCGTGATGGACAGCCCGGGCGGGCTGGTGCAGGCCAGGATCCGGGGCGACCAGGTCTCGGTCGCCATGGGCGTGCCGGACTTCAACCCGGCCTCGCTGCCCTTCGAAGCGAGCGGCGAGGCCTACGTCTACCCGCTCTCGGTGGGCGCGAGCGAGGTCGAGATCGGCGCCGTCTCGGTCGGCAATCCGCACGCGGTCATCCGCGTGCCCTCGGTCGCCGACGCCCCGGTCGCGCGGCTCGGCCCCGCGATCGAGAACCACCCGCGCTTCCCGAAGCGCACCAACGTCGGCTTCATGGAAGTCGTGGACCGCGGCCACATCCGCCTGCGGGTGCACGAGCGTGGCACCGGCGAGACCCGCGCCTGCGGCACCGGGGCCTGCGCGGCGGTGGCCATCGGCCGCCGGCACGGCCTGCTCGACGAAAACGTCCACGTGGACCTTCCCGGCGGGCGTCTCGACATACAATGGCAAGGGCCCGGACAGCCGATCTGGATGACCGGGCCGGCCGAACGGGCTTACGAGGGAGAGGTCACGATATGACGACACGTCCGGTTCGCGGCGTCGAGATCGCCGAGGTCGACGAGGCGTCCGTCGCCTCCTACCTGGCGGCCACCCCCGAGTT
>DATBMQ010000295.1:0-5738 GCA_036554765.1 Steroidobacteraceae bacterium
TGATCTCGCTGGCCACGCGGAACTCCGCCGAGTGGCGCACCCACAGCGTCGCGCGCTCGCCGCCCTCGGCAAAGGGACGCGCCGGGCTGCAGCGGGAAGCAGGCACGGCGGCCTCGCGCGGCTGCGACGCGCAGCCTGCGGCGGCCACCGCCATCACGCAGGCGACCACGAGCGTGCGGTTGCGCAGCATCAGTCGACCACCTTCGTGCCGCCGGTCGCCGTGCGCTCGGCGTAGAGCGCGGACAGGCGCAGGGTGACGGGGCCGATCGCACCGTTGCCGATCCTGCGGCCGTCCACCCGCGTGACGCCGGCCAGCTCCCCCATGGTCCCGCTGCAGAAGACCTCGTCCGCGCGGTAGAGCTCCGCGAGTGACAGGTCCCCGACCTCGTGCGGGATCCCGTGCGTGCGGCAAAGGTCGAGCACGGTCGCGCGCGTAATGCCCTCCGGGCAGGCGGCGACCGTGGGCGTGCGCACCAGGCCGGCCTGCACCATGAAAAGGTGCGTGGCGTTGGTCTCGGCGATGAAGCCGCGCGCATCCAGCATGATCGCGTCGTCCGCGCCGGCCGCATTCGCCTGGATCTTGGCGAGGATCGAGTTCAGCAGATTGGCGTGGTGGATCCTGGGGTCCAGCACGTCGGGTCCGGGCCGGCGCAGGGTGCTGGTCACCAGCGTGAGGCCCTGCTTCGAGTACACCGGCGGCTTGTGCTCGGCGAGCACGATCAGCGTGGGGCCCGACTGGTTGAGCCGCGGGTCCATGCCGGAGGTGATCTTCACGCCGCGCGTCAGCGTCAGGCGGACGTGCACGCCGTCGCGCATGCGGTTCGCCTCCAGCGTGCGGCGCAGCTCATTGACGATCGACTCATCCGACGGGATCTGCTCGAAGGCGAGCGCCACGGCCGATGCGCGCAGCCGCGCCAGGTGCGCCTCCAGCCCGAAGATCCGGCCGTTGTAGAGCCGCAATCCTTCCCAGACCGCGTCGCCGCCCTGCACCGCGCTGTCGAAGGGGCTCACGCGCGCCTCGTCGCGGTGCACGAGCTCGCCGTTGACGTTGACGACCAGCGTGCGGTTGCGTTCGTCGAACTGCTGCAGCATCGCGCCGCCTCAATCTCCCAGCCGCAGGGCGTACAGCTTCTCATACCACGGGCGGCAGGCGTCCAGCAGCGGGCGCAGCGACTTCGGCAGCTCGACCTTGCGCGGCTGCCAGGGCGCGAAGCCGGTCGTCGCCTCGACTGCCGCATACCAGTGCTTGGCCCAGACGCCGTCGGTCGGCCGCGGACCGGGCTGCCAGGAGAGCATCTGCTCCAGGAACGGGATGCCGAGCGCGGCGCAGAGCCGCGTCAGCATGCCGCGCGGGTCCTTCAGCACGTCACTCGCGAGCACGACCGGCGGCGCGCGGCCGAGGCGATCGGCGACGCGGTCGAAGATCTCGCATTGCTGCGGCAGTCCGGTGTCGGCGAGCTGCGCCTCAGGATAGTTCCTGACCAGCGAGGCGAGCATCTGGTCCGGCTCGCGGATCAGGAACGCATGCGACAGTCCGTCGAGCCAGTCGCGCTCCATGTCCGGCAGCAGGTGGTGCGCCATGTGCTTCTGGTACCAGATCGCGCGCCCTTCGGGGACCGGGCCGGTGATGTGCGAGACGACCTTGCGCCAGTCGGTCTCGTGGCGCGCCAGCACCTCGACGCGGCCGGGATGTTCGATGCCCGTGACCTTGAGGTAGTGCGCGTAGAGCGGCTCGTCGCTGACGAAGGTGTCGGGCCGGCTGCCGAAGGAGCGCATCATCGCGGTCGAGATGTTGCGCGGGCCGGACCACATCGCGATCCGCATCATCATGCGTTCGTCGAGCCTGCCCGCGCCGCGCCCAGCCGGGAGAGCGCATCCACGATGCGTCGCAGGCAGTCGGCATTCGCGCCGGAACCCGTGTCGGGCCCCGGCATGTTCTCTTCGGTCGCCACCATCAGCTGCTGCAGCTGGTCCTTCCACTGCAGCAGCAGGGCGTGCTTCTGCTCGGCGCTGAAGTCCCGCGACGCCTCCAGCGTCTCGGGTGAACCGAAGGCCCGGCCGGGGTCCTTCATGGCTGACGCGAAGTCGGGGCTCGGCATGATTCCGCCAACGGATCGCAGGGAGGTCCGCTCATCATACGCCGCGCGCGCAATGGCGCTCCCAGAGGGATTCGAACCCTCGTACCAGCCTTGAGAGGGCTGTGTCCTAGGCCTCTAGACGATGGGAGCGAGGCACCTTTGCATCCGGTGCGGGCCCGGAATAAGGGGCTGGTATTATACGGCCCCACCATTCGACCTCAAGCGGACCCGACTACTTGAACGAACCCAGCGACCGGGCCCAGGCCCCGGCGATCGTCGCACGCGCGGACCACCCGATCTCGCGCTCGATGATCGCAGGCAGCGCGCTCAAGGTGCTCTATCGCCTGAAGGACGGCGGCTACCAGGCGTTCCTGGTCGGTGGCTGCGTCCGCGACCTCCTGATCGGCATCGAGCCGAAGGATTTCGACATCGCCACCGACGCGCGCCCGGAGGAGATCCGGCGCCTGTTCCGCAACTGCCGGCTGATCGGGCGGCGCTTCCGCCTCGCGCACATCCGCTTCGGCCAGCAGATCATCGAGGTCGCGACCTTCCGTGCGGCCGGCGCGCCGATGGCGCCGGAGCCCGACCTCGACGGCGTGCTGGACGAGGACGCGGAGACGGAGCCGGACGGCAACGTCGCGGAACCGGACGAGGAGCCCAACGGCAACGTCGCCGATCCCGACGACCCGCGCGGCTTCGACCGCGCGCACGACGAGCGCGGGCGGCTGCTGCGCGACAACGTGTACGGCAGCATCGACCAGGACGTCTGGCGGCGCGACTTCACCTGCAATGCGCTCTACTACAGCATCGAGGACTTCTCGATCTGGGATTACGTCGGCGGCGTCGAGGACGTCAAGGCGCGCAGGCTGCGCCTGATCGGCGACCCCGAGACGCGCTACCGCGAGGACCCGGTGCGGATGCTGCGCGCGGTGCGCTTCCAGGCCAAGCTGGGCTTCACGCTGCACGAAGGCACGCGCGAACCGCTCGGCCGGCTGGCGTCGCTGCTGGACGGCATCCCGCCGGCGCGCCTGCTCGACGAATTCCAGAAACTGTTCCTGGCCGGTTTCGGGCAGCGAGCCTTCGAGCTGCTGCGCGAACACGGCCTGCTCGAGCACCTGTTCCCGGCCACCGCGGCCTGGCTCGCCGGCGAGAAGGACGGCATGGCGGCACGGCTGATCCAGGCGGGCCTGGCCAACACCGACCGGCGGGTCGCCGAGGGCAAGTCGGTCACGCCGATGTTCCTGTTCGCGGTGCTGCTGTTCGGGCCGGTGACCGCGGCCGCGCAGAAGCGCTTCGACGCGGGCTCGCACCCGGGGCAGGCGATCGCGGAGGCGGTGGACGAGGTGGTGGCCGCGCAGAACCGCCGCATCGGCATCCCGAAGCGGTTCTCGATCCCGATGCGCGAACTGCTGGCACTGCAGCCGCGCTTCCACCGGCGCGAGGGCCGGCGCGCGCTCGCCTTCGTCGGCCATCCGCGTTTCCGCGCCGCCTACGATTTCCTGCTGCTGCGCGCCGAGGCGGGCAACGAGGATCCCGCGATCGCGCAATGGTGGACCGAGATCCAGTCGCTGCCGCCGGAAGAGCAGCTGCAGCGCGCCGGGGCGGACGCGGGCGGCGAGCTGCCGCACGAAGGTGGCCCGCGCCGCCGCCGGCGCCGCCGCGGCGGACGCCGCCACCGCGCACCCGCCACCGAGGGCTGAGCCGGCGTGAACTGGCGGCCGGCCTACGTGGCCCTCGGCAGCAACCTCGACGATCCCGCGCGCCAGGTCGAGGCCGCATTCGGGCAGCTGGCCGCGATCCCGGACACGCGGCTCGTGCTGCGCTCGCGGCTGTGGAAGACCCGGCCCATGGGCCCGCAGGACCAGCCCGACTTCATCAATGCCGTCGCCGGCCTGCTGACGCAGCTCGACGCGCGGGCGCTGCTGGACTCGCTCGCCGCCATCGAGCAGCGGATGGGACGGGCCGCGCCGCCCGTGCGCTGGGGACCGCGGGTGATCGATCTCGACCTGCTGCAGGTCGGCGAGGAGACGCGCCAGGACCCGGGCCTCTCGCTGCCGCACCCGGGCCTGCACCAGCGCAATTTCGTGCTGTATCCTCTGGCGGAAATCGCTGCGGATCTCTGGGTGCCCGGTCACGGCCGCGTGGCGGCGCTCCGGAGCAAGGTTCCGGGCGAGGGCCTCGAGGCGTGCTCCGCGGGGATCCGTTGACCGAAGCAAAGAAAGAGGGCTGGCCGCACCGGCTGGTGGTGGTCGAGGGGCTGATCGGCGTCGGCAAGACGAGCCTCGCGCGCAAGCTCGCCGCCGCGGTCGGCGCCGAGACGGTGTTCGAGCAGCCGATGGAGAACCCGTTCCTCGAGCGCTTCTACAAGGACCGCCGCGCCGCGGCATTCCCGGCGCAGCTCTACTTTCTCTTCCAGCGTGCGCGGCAACTGTCGGCACTGCAGCAGCAGGACCTGTTCGCGCCGGTGCGCATCGCCGACTACATGCTGGACAAGGACCGCCTGTTCGCGCGCATCGTGCTCGACGACGAGGAGTTCAAGCTCTACGACCAGGTCTATGCGCGGCTCGCGATGGACGCGCCGACGCCGGACCTCGTGGTGTTCCTGCAGGCTCCGGTGGACATCCTGCTGCAGCGCATCGACAAGCGCGGCATCGCCTACGAGAAGTACATCGACGCCGCCTACCTGGAGCGGCTCGGCGAGGCCTACACGCGCTACTTCCACCAGTACACGACGTCGCCGCTATTGATCGTCAATACCGCCGAGATCGACCCGGCCAACAACTCGCGCGATTTCGACGACCTGTTCGAGACGATCCGCACCACCCAGAGCGGGCGTCATTACGTCAATCCGGTGCGGCGCTGACGCCGTGGCGCACGAGCGCCCAGCGCACGTGCTCCCGCACCAGGTCGTCGGCATGACCGGCGCGTGACCGGAGCGCGGCGAGCACCGGCGCCGACGCCGGCGCGTTGCCGAGCGCGACCGCGAGGTTGCGCAGCCAGCGCCGGTAGCCGAGGCGGCGCAGGGCGGAACCCGCCGTGCGCTCGAGCCACTCGGTTTCGGTCCAGGCGAAGAGCTCGGTGAGGCCGGCGGCGTCGAGCCCCTGGCGCACGCGGAATTCCGGCAGCGCCGCGCTGCGCGCGAACTTGTTCCAGGGGCAGACCAGCTGGCAGTCGTCGCAGCCGAAGATGCGGTTGCCGATCGCGGGCCGGAACTCCTCCGGGATCGCGCCGTGGTATTCGATCGTCAGGTAGGAGATGCAGCGGCGCGCGTCGAGCTGGTACGGCGCGGTGATCGCGCCGGTGGGGCAGGCCGGCAGGCAGGCGCTGCAGCTGCCGCAGCGGTCCTTGGCCGGCGCATCCACCGGCAACGGCAGGTCCGTGAACAGCTCGCCCAGCATGAACAGCGACCCGGCGCGCTCGTTGATCAGGTTGGTGTGCTTGCCGATCCAGCCGAGGCCGGCGTCGCGCGCCAGCGGCTTCTCCATGACCGGGCCCGAGTCCACGAAGGCGCGGTAGCCAAACGGCCCGATCTCGCGCTCGAGCGCGCGCGCGAGCCGTGCGAGCCGGGAACGCAGCACCTTGTGGTAGTCGCGCCCCAGCGCGTAGCGTGCGACGTAGGCGCGCGTGCCGTCGGCGAGCACGGCCGCGGCGGGCGCCGCG
>DATBMQ010000049.1:0-2574 GCA_036554765.1 Steroidobacteraceae bacterium
GGCGACCATGTGCAGCGCGATCGGCTTGACCGCCGGCCCGCAGTAACCGCCGTGGGACCCCTTGCCGTCGGTCGCCGGGTACATCGTGAGCGTGTCGTAGTCCACGCGCATGATGGAGTTCACCGTGTTGATGAGCGACACTGCGTCCGCACCGCCTTCCTTCGCGGCCTTCGCCGGCGGCAGGATGCTGGTGACGTTCGGCGTCAACTTGACGATCACCGGGATCTTCGCAACCGACTTGCACCACTCGGCCGCCTGGCGGATGTACTCGGGCACCTGCCCGACCGCCGAGCCCATGCCGCGTTCGGACATGCCGTGCGGGCAGCCGAAGTTGAGCTCGAGCGCGTCCGCGCCCGTGTCCTCGATCATCGGCACGTACTTCGCCCAGGCCTCGCGGTTCATCGGCAGCATCACCGAGACCACCAGCGCGCGGTCCGGCCAGTCGCGCTTGACCTGGCGGATCTCCTCCAGGTTGGTCGCGAGCGGGCGATCGGTGATCAGCTCGACGTTGTTGAAGCCGATCACGCGCCGGTCGTTCGAGTGGATCGCGCCATAGCGCGGGCCGCTGACATTGACGATCGGCGGGTCCTCGCCGAGGGTCTTCCACACCACCCCGCCCCAGCCGGCCTCGAATGCGCGGTTGACGTTGTAGGCCTTGTCGGTCGGCGGCGCCGAGGCCAGCCAGAATGGGTTCGGCGAGCGGATGCCGAGGAATTCGCAGGCGAGGTCCACGGCACCGTTTCCGGGTTTCGTCATCACGCCCTCCCCGACCGCAGCCAGCGGTCGATGGATTCCGCGGCGGCCTTGCCGTCCTGCACGGCGGTGACGGTCAGGTCCTTGCCGCCGGCGACGCAGTCGCCGCCCGCCCAGACGTTGTCGAGCGAGGTCTTGCGCTCCGCGTCCACCCGGATGCGTCCGTCCGCGGCCTCGAGCACGGCGGACGCCGCGCCGAGCCCGTCCCAGTCCAGCTCCTGGCCGATCGCCTTGAAGACGACGTCGGAACCGAGCGCGAAGGTCTCGCCGGTACCCTCGAGGCGGCCGTCGGCCGCGAGATGCGTGCCTTCGAACTCGACGCGAGTGACCTGCTCCGTCCCGACCAGGCGCACGGGTCGCGCCCAGTGCCGGATGCGGACGCCATCGGAAAGCGCCAGTTCCTGCTCGAAGCGGCTTGCACCCATGTGCTCCCGGCCGCGGCGGTAGACGATCGTCACTTCCTCTGAGCCGAGCCGCTTGCACTGCACGGCGACGTCGATCGCCGTCATGCCGCCGCCGATCACGACCACGTGCCGCCCGACCGGGATCGCCGACTTGTCGGGGGCCTGCCGGAGCCTGGCGATGAACTCCACGGCATCGACGACGCCCGGCAGTTCCTCATGATCGAGGCCGAGCCGGTTGACGCCGGCGAGCCCCACGGCCAGGAATACCGCGTGATAACCGCGGCAGAGCTGCGCGAGCGACAGTTCCCGGCCGAGCGAGACGCCCGTCTTCACCTCGATGCCCCCGATGCCGAGGATCCACTCGACTTCGCGCTGCGCGAAGTCGTCCACCGTCTTGTAGGCGGCGATGCCGAACTCGTTCAGTCCGCCGAGCTTGTCGTCGCGGCAGTAGAGCGTGACCGCATGGCCGAGCATCGCGAGCCGGTGCGCGCACGACAATCCCGCCGGCCCGCCGCCGACGACCGCGATGCGCCAGTCGGTCGCGGTCGCCCGCGGGAAGAGCTGCGTCCCGGACTGCAGGAAGGGATCGGTCGCATGGCGCTGCAGCAGGCCGATGTCCACCGGCTTGTCCTCGTGGGCGTTGCGGACGCAGGCCTGTTCGCAGAGGACCTCCGTCGGGCACACGCGCGCGCACATGCCGCCCATGACGTTCTCCGACAGGATCGCGACCGCCGCGCCCTCGAGGTCGCCGCTGCGGATCCCCTGGATGAAGCGCGGGATGTCGATACCGGTCGGGCAGGCCGCCGTGCAGGGCGCCGCGTAGCAGAAATAGCAGCGGTCGGCGGCGATCAGCGCCTCGGACTTCGACAGCGGCGGATGCAGGTCGGAGAAGTTGCGCTCGATCTCCGCGGCGGGCAGGCGTCCCGGCGCGATGTCGGGATTCCGGGCGGTCATGGATTCAGCGCGGCCGCGCGACCGCCGAGGGCTTCGCGAGGTCGGCCTGCCGTTTCAGCGCGTCGTAGTAAGGCGCGAACGGCGGGCGGTTCACGTAGCGCCCGGCGCCGCGTTCGACGCGCAGCTCGCCCTTCGCATAGGCCAGCTTCCCGGCGCTGACGGTGTGGGACGCGCAGCCCTTCACCGCCATGCCTTCGAAGATGTTGTAGTCCACGTTCTGCCTGTGCGTCTTCGCCGAGATGGTCTTGCCCGCCGCCGGATCCCAGACCACGAGATCGGCGTCGGCGCCGACCGACACGCTGCCCTTGCGCGGATAGACGTTGAAGATCTGCGCGGCGTTCGTCGAGGTCACGCGCACGAACTCGTTCATCGTCAGCCGGCCCGAACCCACGCCGTGGTGCCACAGCACCTCCATGCGGTTCTCGATTCCGCCGGTGCCGTTCGGGATCTTGCGGAAGTCGTC
>DATBMQ010000058.1:0-9691 GCA_036554765.1 Steroidobacteraceae bacterium
CTACTTTCGCCGCCAGGTGGTGCCGGCGGCACCGTCCTCGAGCACGATGCCGTGCGCGGCCAGCTCGTCTCGAATGCGGTCCGACTCCTTGAAGTCCCGCGCCTTGCGCGCCGCGATCCGCGCCGCGACCAGCGTCTCGACCTCCGCGTCCCCGACCGGCGCCGCCTCGGCCGTGCCACCGGTGATTTCCGAGCGCGTGGACAGCCATTCCTCGGGCTTGCGCTCCAGCAGGCCCAGGTGCGCACCGAGACGCACCAGTTCCGCCGCCAGGCGCCCGGCACGCTGCCCGTCGCCCGCGGTCTTCGCGACGTTCAGTTCGCGCGCCAGAGACTGCAGTGCCGCGAGCGCCTCCGGCGTGTTGAAGTCGTCGTCCATGGCCTCGGCGAAGCGCTTCGTGGCCCCGCCGGCCTCGACCTTGCGCGCCGGGGTGACGCCGCGCAGGGCGAGATAGAGCCGCGTCAACGCCGCGTCCGCCTGGCGCAGGTTGTCCTCGCCGTAGTTGACCGGCCCGCGATAATGGGATGACAGCAGGAAGAAGCGCAGCACCTCGGGCCGCAGCCGCGGCAACACCTCGCGCACGGTGAAGAAGTTGCCGAGCGATTTCGACATCTTCTCTTCGTTGACGCGCACGAATCCGTTGTGCATCCACACGCGCGCGAACGGCGCGTCGCAGGCCGCGCAGGACTGCGCGATCTCGTTCTCGTGGTGCGGGAACTTGAGGTCCATGCCGCCGCCGTGGATGTCGAAGTGCGGGCCGAGGAGCGCAACCGCCATCGCCGAGCACTCGATGTGCCAGCCGGGGCGCCCCGGGCCCCAGGGCGATTCCCAGGCGGGCTCACCGGGCTTGGCGCGCTTCCACAGCACGAAGTCGAGCGGGTCGCGCTTCTGCTCGTCCACCTCGACGCGCGCGCCGGCGCGCAGGTCGGCGAGCTTCTTGCCGGACAGCCGGCCGTAGCCCTCGAACTTGGCGACCGAGTACAGCACGTCGCCGCTCTCGCCCACGTAGGCGAAGCCGCGCTCGCGCAGCCGCTCGATCATCTGCACGATCTCGCGGATGTAGGCGGTCGCGCGCGGCTCGTGGTCCGGCTTCTCGATGCCGAGCGCGGCGAAGTCCTCGTCCATGGCGTCGATGTAGCGGGCGGTGAGGCCCTCGACCGATTCCCCGCGCTCGCGGGCGCGCTGGATGATCTTGTCGTCGATGTCGGTGATGTTGCGCACGTAGGTCACGCGATACCCGGAGGCGCGCAGCCAGCGCCGCACCACGTCGAAGGCGATCTGCGAGCGCGCATGGCCGACGTGGAGGTAGTCGTAAACGGTGATCCCGCAGACGTACATGCGGGCCTCGCCCTCGACCAGCGGCGTGAACGGCTCCTTGCGCCCGCTCAGCGAATTGTGGATCTGCAGCATGCGGCCTCAGTGTATCCGCGCGGCGTGGGCGAGCCGGGCGCGCACCAGCGCCGGCGGGATGGCGGGCAGCAGCGCCGCGAGCTCCGGTCCGTCGTGCCGCCCGGTGAGCGCGATGCGCAGCGGCTGGTAGATGTCCCGGCCCTTGCGGCCGGTGCGCACCCGGATCTGCTCCGCCAGCCGCGCCAGGTCGCCGCCGCTCTCGGCGAAGGCGGCAAGCGCCGACTCGAAGAATTCCGTGCCCGCCTGCGCGATCACGGCGGCATCCTCGCTCGCGAGCGGCGCAAGTTCGCCGGACAGCACCGCGATCCAGCCGGCCGCCTCCGCCGGCAGCAGCAGGTTGCCCTGCAGCAGCCGGGCGGTCTCGACCCGGCGCGCCGCGGGCCAGTCGGCCGGCAGCGCCGGCGCCAGCCATTCCGCGGCCTGCGCCGGAGACAGCCTGCGGACCGATTCGCGCTGCCAATGGTCAAGCTGCACCGGGTCGAAGTGCGCGGGCGCACGGCCCAGCTTGCCCGGATCGAAGTGGCGCGCGAGTTCCGTGGGCTCGACCCAGGCGTCCGGCGCGCCATGATGGCCGAGGCGCAGCAGGTAATTGGCGACGGCGCCCGGCAGGTAGCCCCGTTCGCGCAGCTGCCGCACGGTGACGCTGCCGCGGCGCTTGGACTGCGGCACGCCGCCGGCATCGAGCAGCAGCGGCAGGTGGCCGTAGCGCGGCGCTGCGAGCCCGAGCGCCTCCAGCAGCAGCAGCTGGCGCGGCGTATTGCTCAGGTGGTCGTCGCCGCGCAGCACGTGGGTGACGCCCATGAGCGAATCGTCGGCGGCGTTGCAGAAGAAGAACACGGCCGCGCCGTCGGCGCGGCGGATGACGAAGTCGCCGAAGGCCGCCGCGTCCGTTTCCTGCGGGCCGCGCACCAGGTCGTCGAAGCGCACGACCCGGCGCTCCGGCACCGCGAAACGCAGCGCCGGCCGCCTTCCCTCCGCCTCCCGCGCGGCGCGCGCGCCGGCATCGAGCTGGCGGCAGGTGCCGGGGTAGCGCGGCGGCTCGCCTTTCGCGAGCTGCGCGCGCCGTGCCGCGTCCAGCTCGGCCGGCGAGCAGTAGCAGGGATAGGCCAGGCGCGCGGCCTCGAGCTGCGCGAAGAGCCGCGCATAGATGGCGGCGCGCTCCGACTGCCGATAGGGCCCGCGGCCGTCGTCACGGTCCGGCCCCGCGTCCCAGTCGAGGCCGAGCCAGGCGAGGTCGGCGAGCTGGCCGGCGACGAACTCCTCGCCGCTGCGCTCGCGATCGCTGTCCTCGACGCGGACCAGGAAGCGCCCGCCGGAGCGGCGCGCCAGCAGGAAGCTGAACAGGGCCGTACGCGCGTTGCCCGGATGCAGCGCGCCGGAGGGACTGGGGGCGAAGCGCGTGACGGTCGGTTCCATCGCCGGCACAGTCTAAGGGATGCCCCGCACGGCCGGCAGGGTGTCTCGCGCGCACGCCGCTGCTATCCTTGCGCCCACCATGAAGCTGATTGGCCTGCCGTTGCTGCTGCTGCTGGCGCCCGCGATGGCGGCGGCGCAGGGGTCCTCCACGCTTGCGCCACGCGTGCAGCTGGATACCTCGATGGGCACCATCGTGGTCGAGCTCGATGCGGTGCGCGCCCCGCTTTCGGCGGAGAACTTCCTGCGCTACGTGCGCGACGGCCACTACGACGGCACCGTCTTCCACCGCGTGATCCCGAACTTCGTGATCCAGGGCGGCGGCTTCGACGACAAGCTCGCGCCCCGCACCGGTCGCGCACCGATCCCCAACGAGAGCGGCAACGGACTGTCGAACCGCCGGGGCACGCTCGGGCTTGCGCGCGAGGACAGCCCGCACTCGGGTTCGGCGCAGTTCTACATCAACCTGATCGACAACGGCGGTCTCGATCCCCTGCCGACACGCTGGGGCTACACGGTGTTCGGCCGCGTCGTCGAGGGCATGGATGTCGTGGACCGCATTGCCTACCTGCAGACGCAGGTGGTCAAGGATTTTGCCGCCGACGTGCCGGTCAATCCGCCCGTGGTCCGGCGCGCCTTCGTGGTCGGCGAGGCGGCCCCCGCGGCGGACGCGGCGCCGTGAGCGCCTGGTTCGCCTCCGACCTGCACCTCGACCCCGCCGCGCCCGAGATCGCCGAACGTTTCATCCGGTTCCTGGCGGGCCCGGCGCGCGGCGCGCGCTCGCTCTACCTGCTCGGCGACCTGTTCGAGGCCTGGCTGGGCGACGACGACCCGGAGCCCGCCCACCGCGGCGTAATCTCCGCCATCGCCGCGCTCGCCAGGGCCGGCACGCTCGTGTACGTCATGCGCGGCAACCGGGACTTCCTGATCGGCGGGCGCTTCTGCGCCGAGGCCGGGGCGCTGCTGCTCGAGGATCCTGCCATCGTCACGATCGGCGGCACTCGGGTCATCCTCACGCACGGGGACGGCCTGTGCGTGGATGACCGCGCCTACCAGCGCCTGCGCGCGCTGGTGCGCGACCCCGCGGTGCGCGCGGGATTCGAGCGGCTGTCCCTCGACCAGCGCCGCCGGCTCGCCGGCGAAGCGCGTGCCGGCAGCCGCGAGCACCTGGCGACCGCCTCGCAGTACATCACCGACGTCAACCCGGCGGCGGTCGAGGCCCTGTTCCGCTCGGCGGATGCCGGCACCATGATCCATGGCCACACGCACCGGCCCGCCGTGCACGAGTCCGCGCTGGACGGCAGGCCGGCCCGGCGCTTCGTGCTCGGAGACTGGCACGCCACGGCCAGCGTGCTGCACTGGGATTCCGGCGGCCCGCGACTGCTTCCCTGCCCGGCCTAGCCAGGCGCTTCCCGGCGTCAGCGCTCGGTCTCGTCGCGCTCGAGTTCGCGCACCTCGTCCAGCAGCCGGTCGGCGCTGGGGTAGCGCCGCTGCGGGTCCTTGGCGATGCAGTTGTAAAGCAGCCCCTCGAAGCGCTTCAGGTGCGCAGGCAGTTCCGGCAGTGGCGCGTGCGCGTGCTTGTAGATCACCTGCATCGGCGTGCCGGCCACGTACGGCTTCCGGCGCATCAGCATCTCGTAGAAGATGATCCCGAGGCTGTAGATGTCGCTGCGCGCGTCGGTGTCGCGGCCGTGGCCCTGCTCCGGGCTCATGTAATAGGGCGTGCCGAAGATCTCGCCGGCGGCGTTGACCGATGCCTCCAGCGACAGCTGCTTCGACAGGCCGTAGTCGATCAGCGCCACCGACGATTCGTCGCGCACCATGACGTTGCCGGGCTTGAGGTCGCGGTGCAGCACGCCCGCCCCGTGCAGCACGACCAGCGCCTCGGCCATCTGGCGCAGGTAGGCGAGTGCCTGCGCCGGCTCGATGCCCGCCTTGATGCGCGCGCGCAGGTCGCCCTTCGGGAAGTACTCCATGGCGATGTACGCGTGGTCGTCAGCCACGCCGAAGTCGTGCACGTGCGCGACGTTCGGATGCGAGATGCCGGCTGCGATCTGGTACTCGCGCAGGAAGCGGTCGAAGGTGCGCTCGCCGCCGCCGCTGTCCGGCGGCTGGTGCAGCACCTTCAGCACCACCTTCTCGCCGCTGCGCTCGCTCGCGGCCAGGTACACGCTCGAGACCGGGTTCTCGGCGATCTGGCTGACGAAGCGGTAGCCGCGGATGGACGCATCGCCGAAACGGCTGGCGCGCGGCGTCTCCTCGCTGCGCGGCGCCGGCCGCGACGGCTGGCCGCGCCGCGCCTGCGCCGAGCGCAGCGCCGCGACCAGGCTCTCGTGGTCGATCTTGCGCGCCGACAGGCAGCCGTGCGCGCCCGCAGCGAGGGCCCGCTCCTCGGCATCCGTGCCCGTCTCCGACAGCAGGTAGATGACCGGCGGGAAGGCGTTGCGCCGCGACAGGTCGCGCAGCCACTCGAGCCCCGGCTCCGCGCCGGTCGTGTCGCCGAGCAGCACGGCGTCGTAGGCGCTGCCCGAGAAATCGGCCGGCAGGCGGCCGCGCGCGACCGGGTCGTACTCGGCGATGGTCGGCGCGTCGAAGCCGGTCGAGACGTGGTGCGCGAGCAGGCGCCGGAAATCGTTCTGGCCGGCGATGATCAGGACCCGGACGCTCATGCGCTATCTTAACGGCTGCCGCAGCGCCAGCACGATGTCGCCGACATTGGTGCCGGTCGGGCCGGTGTACACGAGGTCGCCGGCCGCTTCCAGCAATGTCCCGCTGTCGGCGGCGGCCAGTCCCGCCTCGGCGTCGAGTCCCGCCTCCTCGATGCGCGCCAGCGTGTTGCCGTCCACGATCGCACCTGCGTCGTCGCTCGTGCCGTCGCGGCCGTCCGTTCCCGCCGCCAGCAACAGGTACTCCGGGTGCCCCGCGATCAGGCGCGCGGCCGCGAGCGCGAAGTGCTGGCAGCGCCCGCCGCGGCCGGGCCGCGCGGGCAGTCGCACGACCGTTTCGCCACCCGCGATCAGCAGCGGTTGCGGGACGGCCGCGATCTCGTGGCAGATCCGCCGCGCCGCCTCGATGGCAGGGCCATCCAGCCGTTGCGGTGCGAGCGCCGCATCGAGACCCTGTGCGCGCGCCGCGCGCTGCGCCGCTTCCAGCGCGTCCGCGAGCCTCGCGACGACGGTCACGCGGCAACCCGCAGACGCGAGCATCCCGGAAGCTGCGACCTCGGGATCGTCCCGTGGAACGTCCGACATGAGGAAGGCCTGCAGCTCGCAGCCGCGGAAGGCCTCGACCAGGCGGCCGCCCTTGATCGCCGACATCCGGCGGCGGCTTGCGTTCAGCCGCCCGATGTCCCAGCCCTCGGTGAATGCCTGCACGGTCAGTGCCCGCAGTTCCGCGAGCGTCACGCCGGGGGCCGGTGATTCCGCGAGCGCCGAGGCGCCGCCCGAAACCAGCAGCAGCACGCGCGACCCTGGCGGCGTGGCCGCCGCGAAGCCGAGCAGCGCCTCGCCCGCGGCGAGGCTGCGCTCGTCGGGCAGCGGATGCGAACCGGCCAGGCAGCGGATCGCAGGATGGCCGGCGAGCGCCTGCGCGCTGCCGTCATCCGGCGCGACCACCAGGCCGCGGACGACCTGCGGCCCGAGCGCGTCGAGGGCGCCCTGCATCATGGACGCCGCCGCCTTGCCGACGGCGAGCGCATGCACCTCGCCGGCGCCGCCGGCCGCCGCGAGCGCGGCCCGCACGCGGCGCCGACCGTCGACGGCGCCCAGCGCGGCATGGTAGAGCTGCAGCAGCAGCGTGCGGCGCGGGTCGGATTCGGCGCCCGCCATGCCGGCGTGCGCCGTCACACGGCGCGTGCGGTGCGTCCGCCCGGCAGGTCCAGCAGCCGCTGCGCGCGCACGCCGTCGGAGCGGTCGTGCTCGATGCGGGCGAGGTACTCGCGCGTGACGTCGCCGGTCACGTACTCGCCCGAGAAACAGGACGTATCGAAGGCGGTGATGTGCGCGTCGTCGTGCCGGCAGGCCGCGACCAGGTCGTCCAGGTCCTGGTAGACCAGCCAGTCGGCGCCGATCGAGGCTGCCACGTCGTCCTCGCTCCTGCCATTGGCCACGAATTCCGAGGCCACCGCCATGTCGATGCCATAGACGTTGGGGTAGCGCACCGGCGGCGCGGCCGACGCAAAGTAGACCTTGCGCGCGCCCGCCTCGCGCGCGAGCTCGATGATCTGCGCCGAGGTCGTGCCGCGCACGATCGAGTCGTCCACCAGCAGCACCGTGCGGTCGCGGAACTCGAAGTCGATCGCATTGAGCTTGCCGCGCACCGACTTCTGCCGCATCTCCTGGCCCGGCATGATGAAGGTGCGGCCGATGTAGCGGTTCTTGACGAAGCCCTCGCGGTACTTGACGTTGAGCTTGAGCGCGAGCTGCAGGGCGCTCGTGCGGCTCGTGTCCGGGATCGGAATCACGACGTCGATGTCGTGCGCGGGCCGCAGGCGCAGGATCTTGTCGGCCAGCTTTTCGCCCATGCGCATGCGCGCCTTGTGCACGGAAATGTTGTCGATGATCGAGTCCGGGCGCGCGAAGTACACGTACTCGAAAATGCAGGGCGTGTGCGCGGCGGGTTTCACGCATTGCTCGGCGTACAGGCGGCCGTGCGTGTCGACGTACACGGCCTCCCCCGGCGCCACGTCGCGCTCCAGCGCGAAACCCAGCATGTCGAGTGCGACGCTCTCGGAGGCGAGCATCCACTCGATTCCGCGCTGCGTCTTGCGCCGGCCGAGCACCAGCGGCCGGATGCCGTGCGGATCGCGGAAGCCGAGGATGCCGTGGCCGACGATCAGCATCACGACGGCGTAGCCCCCGCGGCAGCGCCGGAACACGCCCTGGGCCGCGCGGAACACGTCGGCGGGGGCCGGGCGCGGCGCGCTCGAGCGCTGCAGCTCGCTGGCAAACACGTTCAGCAGCACCTCCGAGTCGGAGCGCGTATTCAGGTGGCGCCGGTCCTCGGCGACCATCGTGCGCGACAGCTCCTCGGCGTTGGTCAGGTTGCCGTTGTGGCCGAGGCCGAGGCCGAATGGCGCGTTGACGTAGAACGGCTGGGCCTCGTCGGCGCCGTCGCAGCCGGCGGTCGGGTAGCGCACGTGGCCGATGCCGGCGTTGCCCGCGAGCTGGCGCATGTCTTCCTCGCGGAACACGTCACGCACCAGTCCGCGGCCCTTGCGGACGAACAGCGCGCTGTCGTCCATCGTCATGATGCCGGCCGCGTCCTGGCCGCGGTGCTGCAGCACCGTCAGGGCGTCGTAGATGCGCTGGTTGACCGGGCCGGTGCCGACGATGCCGACGATGCCGCACATCGCGTCAGTCGCCCGGCTGCTCTCGGGCCTTCTCGATCAGTTCCTCGGCGGCGGGCTCGGCATAGCGCTGCAGCCAGTCGGCGACCGCTTCCGCCACCGGCATGGACTTGGTCTTGTCCCACCAGGGCTCGAGGTCGAGGTTGACGGCGCGCCCGCCGACCACCAGCAGCCCGACCACCACCACGCCGCGCAGCAGGCCGAAGACCGTCCCGAGGCTGCGGTCCATGATGGCGAGTCCCGTCGCGCGCTGCATGTAATGCGACACGATCGCGCCGATGCCGGAGCCCGCCAGCAGCACCAGGAACAGCACGACCGCGCGCGCCACCCATTCGCGCACGCCCGGCTGCGCCAGGGCGCCCCCCAGCATCGGCGTCACGAGATAGGCGAAGTGCCAGGCCAGCCAGAGCCCGACCAGCCAGGCCAGCAGCGCGATCGCCTCGCGCACGAACCCGCGCAGGAATCCGACGAAGCCGGAGGCCAGCACGATGATTCCGAACAGGTGGTCGGCGCCATTCATCGGGTCGCGGCTCCCATTGAAAGGTGCGGCATTCTAGCCGATCACGGATGCGGTGCCACGACCGGCTGGAAGCCATCCTTGCGCAGCCGCTCCGCGATCGCCACGGCGCGCGCGCGGTCCTGCTCCGGGCCGACGCGCACGCGGTGCAGCACCTGTCCGCCCGCCCGGTACTCCAGCACGAAGGCCGAGTAGCCGCGCCGGCGCAGGTCGGCGACCAGGCCCTCGGCCTTCTCGCGGGTCGAGAACGCCCCGAGTTGCACCGCCCAGGCCGGCGGTTCGCCCGGTTCGCGGGACGTCGTCGGTGCAGGGCGGTCGCCGCCGGCGGCGGCGGGCGCGACGGCGGCGGCCGGTTCCGGCGGCGGCGCGGCCCTGGCTGCACTCCCCGGCGCATCGTCCGTTGCAGCCGGCACCGCCCTGGCCGCCGGCGCAGCCGGCTCCGGCACCAGCGCATCGTCGGCCGCCGGCCGCTTGCCGTCGTCGAGCGTGACCTCGACGCTCTTCAGTTGCGGAGCCGGCGCCGCACCCTGCGGCTGCTGCGGGCCTTTCAGGAGTGCCGGCACCAGCAGCACCACGAGCGCGACCAGCACCAGCGCACCGACCAGTCGTTCACGCACGCGGACTTCCATGCTGGCGGGATTGTAGCCTGCGCGGCGCCGTCAGGCGGCCAGCCCGAGATGCACGAGGGCCGGCCCGACGGTGAGGAACGAGCCGAAAACGAGCACGCGGTCGCCGCGGGCAGCCGCCGCCGCGGCTTGCCGGCAGCCGTCCTCGACATCGGCCGCGGACGTGACGGGCGTGCCGCTGGCGGCCGCGATGCAGCGCGCCAGTTCGGCCACGGGCAGCGCCCGCGGTCCCGGAAGGCCGGCCGCGATCCAGCGGCCCACGCGGCCGGACAGCGGGCGCACGATCGCGGCGACATCCTTGTCGGCGAGGATGCCGCAGACGGCGATCGTCACGCCCTGGCAGGGGCGCGCCGACAGGCTGGCGGCCAGTGCGCGCGCCGC
>DATBMQ010000078.1:0-5185 GCA_036554765.1 Steroidobacteraceae bacterium
AGGGCGCCTGGTTCCGCCAGGCATGGCCGATCACCGCGGCCAGCCGCTCGAACTGCAAGCTGCGCAACTCGTCGACGCCGGCCCTTTCGATGGGCTCCAGTTCGCCGGGATCGGCTTGCCTCTGCACCACGCTCCTGATGATAGCCGTCAGCCGTCCGCGAATCCGCGCAGCGGCAATGTCGGGCGCCGCAGCCAGTTGTCGGGCAGGTAGTTCGCACGCCCGTCGACCGCGTGGATCGTGTACGCGTGCCGCGGCCGCTCACTCGTGTTGGCGCCGGACCGGTGCGGCAATGCGCCGTGCAGCAGCACGAGCGTTCCGCGGCGCGCCTCGAGCGGCACCAGCCCTTCGGCCGGGTACGGCGCCGGGTCCAGCACCTCCACTTCGGTCGCCGTGCCCGCGGCATTCAGTCGGGATCGCGCCTTGACCGGGAGCCGATGCCCGCCGGGCAGCGCCCACATGCAGCCGTTCCCGGTCGTGGCGTCGTCGATCGCGAACCAGAAGCCGACCACGGAGGGCGGCTCGGTCCAGAGGTAGGTGTGGTCGGTGTGGCAGACGACCTCGCCGCCGATGCGCGCCTGCTTGAAGATGTACATGGACTGCAGCAGCAGCGGCTGCTCCATGCCGATGTCGGCGGCGATCGCGGCGAGTTCCGGCGTGCGGCTGAAGGCGTCGAACACCGGGTCGAGGTCGTGCATCGCATGGCCGAGCTTGTTCAGGCACAGGTGCGCCTCGGCGCGCAGCCGGCCCGACGCGTCGAAGGCATCCTTCTCGAAGAAACAGCGGATCGCCTCGCCGCTGGTCAGGAAATACTCCGCGGCCGCGTGCGGCGAGGCGCCGTCCGCCCGGAACACCGTGGCCTCGCCGGGCGGCGGCACGCGCTCGCGCGCGAGTTCGAGGGCGCGCTCGCGCAACTCCAGGCAGCGCGCCGCGGGGACGAAGCCGGGCAGGACCAGGAAGCCGTCCTGCCGGTAGCGTGCGAGCTGCGCCGCGGTCAGCGTCCCCGACATGGGGATCACTATCTCAGGCGCCGGCCTCCGCCGCCAGCGGCTGCGCCACCAGGCCGCCGTCCGGCGTGACCTCGAAGTCGCCGTGCCGCACCGCGTGCAGCCAGCGCGCGGTCGCGGCGACGCCGCCGAACGAGAAGAAGTGCGGCTGCACGAAGCGCCGCGCGAGTGCGCCTTCGCGCGCGCGGACGAGGTGCACCAGCACCTCGCCGGTCGACGTGGCCAGGTGGCGGACCGAGGCGAGCGCGCTGAGGTTCGCCATCAGCGCGTTCAGGGAATTGCCGATGCCGCACAGCATGGCGTACCGGATCAGGACCTTGAGCGGCGCCGGACCGGCGATGCCGACGTGCACCGGCAGCGTCACGCCGTGCTCGGCGAGCTTCCGCTCCCAGGCGCACACGGCGCCCGGGTCGAACCCGAACTGGCTGACGATGTGCATGCGCGTGCCGGTGACCTCGGCATATTCCTGCTTCTCGAGCAGCGCATGCCACAGCGTGGTCGCGCCGATGCGCTTGTGCCCTTCCGGGTGGCCGGCGACCGCGAGCGTCAGGAACCCCGCGTTCACGAGCGCGCCGGTCGCGAGCACGTCGAGCGTGCCCGCGAACTTCCCGGCGGGCGTGGTCAGGTCGCCGGCGACCAGCAGGGCGCGATCGATGCCGGCGTCGCGCATCCTCGCGAGTGCGCCCTGCAGCGACCGCTGGTCCGGAAGGCGGCGCGCGACGATGTGGGGAAAGGCGCGGTATCCCCAGCCTTCGACCGCGCAGGCGACGTCCGCCACGTCCGCGACCGTCGCATCGGGCGTGTGCGTGACGTAGACCGCGGTTCCCGGCGGCACCCACGCGGCCAGCGCCTGGCGCACCTGCCGTTCCCGCGGCGTCACCTCGATGGAGGCACGGCCTGCGAATTCGGCGATGCGGCTCTGCAGCTCGTCCACTTACTTCCTGCGCCGGCTGACGACGAAGGTCTCGTCGTTGAACCAGAGCCCGCCGTGCCTGCGGAGCACGGCCTGCGTGGCATCGAGGTAAGCGCCGGTCGTCACCACCTCGTCGAGGCGCTCCTCCTCGATCTGGTTGACGTAGATCGCCGCATTCCAGGCCGCGAACAGCGTGGAGGTGCCGATGCGGTCGCCGATCTCGGTCGGCAGCGTGTGCATCTCGTAGCGGAAGATGGCCTTCTCGTCGGGCGGGGCCGTCAGCGAGTAATCGGCCGCGTCGCGGCCGAGCTCGGACTTCAGCGCCGCGAGCAGTTGGTGGCGGTCCACCTGGAACGGGTTCTCGTCGGGCCACAGTTGCCGGATGATCTCGAGGCCAGGGTCGCGGCCGTAGGACTGGATCGCCAGCAGCCGCCCGTTGGGCGCCAGGCTCCGCACCAGCGGCGCCAGCACCCGCTGCGCCTTGAACGCGGCCGTCATGCGCGCGCGCCAGGGCTGCGAGGCGACGATCAGGTCGTAGAACTCCCAGGCATGGCCGGGCTTCGGGATCACCCGGTCGAGAAGGAACTGGTGGTCCTCGCGGTAGAGCACCAGCACCGACGGTCGCACGTACACGGGATTGCCGGACCTGGCGCTCAGCTTGGTCTGCCAGCCGACCGACAGCGCCGGCGCGAGTTCCTCGATCTGCTGCGCGTACTCGTGCGAGGTCAGGCCCCGCAGGCGGACCTCCTGCCAGTTGAGCGCGGCGGCGGACTGGATGTCGCGCGGCATCAGCCGGGGCGCCTCCGAGTAATTCATGTTCGTGATCACGACCACGGTCGCGGGATGCTCGACGAAACGGTCGGGCATCTTCTCGAGGCCGAGCCGCACGTCCTCGAGGCTGATCTCCTTCGCGACCACGAGCAGCGGCACCGTCGGCCACTGGTGGTGGGTGCTGCGCATCAGCCGCGCCAGCACCGTGGCGTCGCCCATGCCGGCATCGAACAGGCGCACCGCCGGCGGCGTCGGGTGCAGATGGCGGAGTTCCGCCGCCGCCCGGTGCGCGACCGCCGACTTCTCGTTGCAGGTATTGACGAATGCCAGGTACTTCTGGCGGTTGTCGTAGAAGCGGAATGGCGTCGACCGCGCCTCGGTCGCGGCGACCGGCGCGGCCGAACCGGCGGGATGTGCCTTCATCGTGCGCGTCCCGCGACCAGGTCGCTGGTGATGCGCGCCACGTGCTCGCCCTGGAAGCGGCACATGCCGAGCTCGAGCGCGGACGGCATGCGCATCTCCTCGCCCGCGCCGGTGATGCTGCTCGCGCCGTAGGGCGTGCCGCCCGTCACCTCGCGCAGGGTCGTGATGCCGGGCGCGGTGTATGGCAGGCCGACGATGATCATGCCCTGGTGCAGCAGCGTCGAGTGGAACGACGTGATGGTCGTCTCCTGGCCGCCGTGCTGGCTCTGGGTGCAGGTGAACACGCTGCCGACCTTGCCGAGCAGCGCGTTCTTCGCCCACAGCGGCCCGGTCTGGTCGAGGAAATTGCGCATCTGCGAGGCCATGTTGCCGAATCGGGTCGGCGTGCCGAACAGGATGCCGTCGTAGTCGCCGAGCTCGAGGGGCTCCGCCACCGGCGCGCGCTGGTCGAGCCTGTAGCCCGCCATTTGCGCCACCTCGGGCGGCACGAGTTCCGGCACGCGCTTGACCGTGACGGTGGTGCCCGCGACCTTCGCCGCGCCCTCGGCCTGCGCCCAGGCCATCTGCTCGACGTGGCCCCAGCTGCTGTAATAAAGGACGAGGATTCGCGCCATGGTGCTTCCCCCGGATCAGGCGGCGACGCGCGACTGCCGTCGCAGGAATGAGCGGATGACTTCGTTGTAGGCGGCCGGGTTGTCGAGGTTCGCCAGGTGCCCGGCGCCCGGGACCAGCGCCCGCTCCGCGCGCGGCAGCACCCGGCAGAGATGGTCACCCGCGAGCAGGCGCCGCTGCGTGTCTAATTCGCCGTTGACGACCAGCACCGGCATCGCGAGCCCGCCGAGGGCCGCCGGCGCGAGCGCCGGCGCCGGCGCCGGAGCGCCTGCCAGCAGGTCGCGGCCCGGGTAGCGCGCCAGCACGCGCGCGAGCAGCTCCCGCGCGCCCGCGTCGCCCGCCTGCAGCCGCATCAGCGGATGCCCGCGCCAGGCGTCGCGGAACGCATCGAGGCCCGCGGACTGCGCCAGCCGGCGGAACTCGTCGAACGAATAGTCGTCCCCGCCGCCGGTCGCGAGCCCCGCGGCGGCGCCCGGAGGCCCGTCGAGCACTAGGGCCGGTACGCGCCCCGGATGGCGCAGCGCGAAGGCGAGCGCCGCGCGCGCGCCCTGCGACATGCCGACCAGCGCCGCCTGCGCGACGCGCAGGTGATCGAGCAGCGCCTCCAGGTCCGTGGTGTCGGCCGCCGCATCGGGCGTCCCTGTGGACAGGCCGAAGCCGCGCCGGTCCGGGCGGATGACGCGCAGGCCGCGCGCGAGCCCGGATGCCTGCGGCTCCCAGATTTCCAGGTCGAGCGTCCAGCCGTGCAGCAGCACGACGGCGGGACCCTCGCCCTGGTCGCGGAAGCGCAGGCGCGCGCCGTGGGCGTGGAAATACCCGTCGTCCGTTGATGTCACTGTTTCGGATACCGAAAAAAAATTCGCAATCAGGCTACCGGCAGCATGGCGCGAGCGTCAAGCGCCACGCGCGGCTCACAGCTGCGCGCTCAGCGCGAGGCCCGGCAGCCTCGCGAGTTCCGCCGAGATTGCGCGGCTCGCCTGCTTCAGCATCGCCAGCCGCTCGCGCACCAGTTTCGCCTTGCTGATGCGCCGCGAGTGGCTCGAGGAATTGAGGGCCGCCACCACCCTGCCCGCCTGGTCGTGCACGGGCACGGCCACGGCGACCACCCCGTAGGCGAGCTCGTCCTCCACCGCCGAGTAGCCGGTGCGCCGGCATTCGTCGATCAGCTGGCGGACCTTCTTCGGGTCGGTCACGGTGTGGTCGGTGTAGGCCACGAACTCCTGCGTGCGGAAGTAGTGGTCGAGGCGCTCCGGCGGCAGGCCGGCCAGCAGCACGCGGCCCATCGAGGTCACGTGCGCCGGGAAGCGGCTGCCGACGTGCGCCTCGAGCCGCACCAGCGTGCGCACCGAGGTGCGCGCGACGTAGACGATGTCGCCGCCGTCCAGCACCGAGAGCGCCGCCGAGTCGCCCGTCAGGCGCGCGAGCTCCTCGAGGTGGGTCTGGGTCAGGTGCTCGATGTCC
>DATBMQ010000089.1:0-2708 GCA_036554765.1 Steroidobacteraceae bacterium
CTCCGGGTACTGCGCGCGGATCTGGCGGAACAGCGCGACGCCCTCCTCGCCGGAGGTCGCCTCGCGGCGGAAGTTCATGTCCTGCACCACGAGGTCCACCGGCGTGCGCGAGAGCGCGTCCAGGCCGGCCGCGGCGGACTCTGCGCCGATCACCCGGGCGCCGTGCATGGACAACAGCACGTCGAGCGCGGTGCGCACCGCCTCGCTGTCGTCGATGACGAGTACGCTGCGCTCGGCCAAGCTGTCCGTGAGTCCCTGGTTGTCCTTGTCCTTCATCGGGTTGGATGCGCGAGGCGCGGAAAGGGTTGCAAGGCCCGCGGAAAGTCTAGACGGTCCGCGTCGCCACCGCAGGGGAGATGGCCGAGGCCCGCCGGGCCGGCTGCAGGGCCGCGAACAGCCCGATCAGCCAGATCACCAGCACCCCGCCGACCAGGTAATAGAGGTCGAGCCGCGGCAGCTCGTACTTGACCGAGATCCAGTAGCCGACGCCGAGCGCCAGCCCGCAGCCCACCACCACGCCCGCGGTCGTGACCATCCAGTTCTCGACCAGGAAGTGCCTGACGATGTCGAGCCGCCGCGCGCCGACCGCGCGGCGCGTGCCGATCTGGCGGACGCGCGTGCTGACGTTGAAGGTGGCGAGGCCGAAGATGCCGAGCGCCGTGATCGCGAGCAGCGCGCTGGTGACGCTGGTGAGGAAGATCGCCATGTTGCGGTCGTCGAGGTAGGAGCGCTCGCGGAACGACTCGAGCGTGCGCACCCAGCGCAGCAGCCGGTCCGGGTTGCTGGTGGCCAGGTGCTTCTCGGCCGCCTGCATCGCCTCGGCCTGCCGGCCGGGCTCGGTGCGCACCAGGTAGATCGCACCGGGGCCGCTCCGGATGCGCGGGAAGATCGCGACATGGCCGAGCTTGTCCCAGCCCACCCAGGCGCCGTGCATGGTCTCGATGATGCCGATGATCGTGGACGGCCGGTTGAGGCCGTCGTAAAGGGTCTTGCCCAGCGCGTCGCCGTCCGGCGGGAACAGCGCCTTGGCGAATTCCCGGGTCACGATCACCTGCGGCGCGAATTCGTAGGCGTCGGTCGGCGGCAGGACCTCGTGCGGCTCGAAGTTGCGCCCGGCGGCGAGCCGGACGCCCAGCGCCGCGATGCCCTGCTCGTCCATCTCGTAGTTGTTGGCGGGCGCGGTCTCGTCTCCCGGCACGCTGGGCTTGGCCGTGAAGCCGTTCGAGCTGCCGCTGCCGGAGAGCGGGATGTTGCTGGACAGCGAGGCGGCGACGACGCCGGGCAGGCCGCGCAGGAATGCGAGGTCCTGGCGCCAGCTCGCCTCGTAGTCGAAGTCGCGCGTGAATCCCGTGGTCGCGACCACGAAGATGTTCTCGATGTCCATGCCGTGCGGCCGGTTGATCTTGTCCACGCGCTGCTTGACGACATAGACGGCATTCACGAGCACCGCGAGTCCGATCGCGATCTGCAGCGCGACCAGCAGCGCGCCGGTGCGGTTGCGCCAGAGTGCCGAGGCGATGGGGCGGATGTTCCAGGCGATCATGTCATTGCGCCTTCAGGTAGGTGGCGGGGGGGATGCGGCCGATGCGCCACGCGGGGTAGAGCCCGGCGGCGACGGTGGCGATCAGGGCGAGGGCGAGGGCCGTGACCACGCTGCCGAGGTCCACGTGCGCGATCGCCTGCGTGCCGGCGGCGTCGGTCGGATCGATCAGGTAGAGCGAACGCAGCCCCATCAGCATCAGGCCGCCGAGGGCGAGGCCGATCGCCGCGCCCAGGCCGGAGATCACCCCGACCTCGACCAGGTGCTGCGCGAACACCTGGCGGCGGCTCGCGCCCAGCGCGCGCCGCACGCCGGTGATCGCGGCGCCGTTCAGGAACTTCGCCAGCAGCAGGCCGACCGTGTTCAGCAGGCAGACGGCCAGGAACGCGAAGGCCAGGCCGACCAGGATGCGGTCGTCGTTGCCGACCACGTCGTTGTCCCTGAGCCACTGGTCCACGTTCGTGAGGCGGTTGTTGATCGGGCGCTGGTGGCGCCCGGCCTTCTTCTGCTCCGCCGCGTAATTGTCGAGGAAGGCCTGGAAGCGGTCGCGCGCCGTCCGGTCGGGCAGCTCGACCCACACCTGGATCCAGATGCTCTCGGAGTTCAGGAAGTCCTGGTAGGTGTTGATCTCCTCGGGCTTCCAGCCGTTGGTGTTGCCGGCGCTGTAGAGCTCCGCGGCCGCGTTCCAGCCGAACGGGATGTAGACCTCCTCCGGCTCCTCGAGGCTGCCGTTGTTGAGGTCGTAGAAGGTCGGCAGCGGCATCCAGTGGTCGCGCACGCCGACGATGCGGAATTCGCGGTCGTCCCAGCGGATGCGCTTGCCGACGCTGTTCTGGCCGCCGAACAGCTTGTCGTTCAGCTCGCGCGACAGCACCAGCACCGGCTCGGCCGTGCGGTCCGCCTCGTCCGACCAGGTGCCGCCGTACTGGAACGGCACGTCGAAGGCCGCGAAGAAGTCCGTCGAGGTGACGCGCGTCAGCACGCGCTCGGGGGCCACGGCCGGGTCGTCCGTGGAGACGACCCCGATCGCCTTGTGCATCACGACCGTGTGCTTCGGGATCTCCGATTCCCACACCGCCATGGCGTCGCGGTAGGTGAGCTGCCAGGGAGCCAGCTCGGGCTTGGAGTCGAAGTAATCCTCGTTCGGGTCCCAGAAGTCCATGGTGAC
>DATBMQ010000116.1:0-4865 GCA_036554765.1 Steroidobacteraceae bacterium
GGCGGCGCAGCAGGACGCGGCCGCCCTTCTGGACGAAGACCATGTGCGTACGCTGCATGTTGCGCGGCGGACGATGTCGCCGTGCCGGCAGTTCGTCCACGAGGCCGGCGGCCCGTGCGCCGCAATCGCCCCGCAGCGGGCAGCGCTCGCAAGCCGGCCGCCGGCGGACGCAGAGGGTCGCGCCCAGGTCCATGATCGCCTGCGTGTACTCGGCCACGCGCGCGCGGGGCGTGCATCGCTCCGCCAGTTCCCAAAGCGCTGCACTCGCCTCGGCGGGCGGCTTGCGCACCAGGAACAGGCGCGCGAGCACGCGCTTGACGTTGCCATCCAGGATCGGATGCCGCGCGCCGTGCGCAAGCGCCAGGATCGCGCCCGCCGTCGAGCGGCCGATGCCCGGCAAGCTCAGGAGTCCTTCGAGCGACCGCGGCAGTTTCCCGCCGTGGCGGGCGACGATCTCGCGCGCGGCGCGGTGCAGGTTGCGTCCCCTGGCGTAGTAGCCGAGGCCCGCCCACAGGCCCAGCACGTCGTCCAGGCGCGCCGCCGCCAGCGCTGCCGTGTCCGGGAAGCGGCGCAGGAAGCGCTGGTAGTACGGACTCACGGTTGCGACCTGGGTCTGCTGCAGCATGACCTCCGAGATCCAGACCCGGTACGGGGTCGGGTCGCGCTGCCACGGCAGGTCGTGGCGGCCGTGCCGGCGGAACCATGGCAGCAACCTGCGGGCGATGGTGCCCGGCTCGGGAGTCACTGGGCTGCCGCCTGCCGCTCGATGCGCAGCAAGGTGTCGCGCAGCTTCGCGCCGGCGACTTGCGCCTCGCCGATGCGGATCTCGGCGTCGAGGTCGAGCTCGCGCAGGCTCGCGACCGCCGATTCCAGAGTCGCCTTCTTCTCCTTGCGCGTCTCCTTCCCGGGCGCGAGGTAGCGATCGAGGTCGATGCGGTCGGCGCTCAGGCGGATGAAGCGCTGTTGCGGCACCACGCGGCCTGCGATCTTGGTGTCGTCCAGCAGTGCCTCGATCGGGTCGAGGCTCAGCACGCCGTCCTCGAGAGAACACGCGAACGTCGCCTGCACTGCGCCGAAGGCCTGCGGGTCGGCGGTCGCCGGCAGCGGCCGGCCGAAGGAAACCGCCGGCGCGCGCGGCGCGAAGGCCTCGGTCCGCACGCGCAGGTTCATGCGCGCGGTCGTTCCGCCCAGCTCGAGCTCGCCATCGAACGATCCGGGTACGCCGGCCAGGTTGAAGCTGCCGCCGCGCAATGCCGCGGATTTCGTGGGCGCCGTCCAGGTCGCCGACTGCAGGCGGCCCGCGAATTCCACGCCCGCGAGCGGCAGCGGGTCGCCGCCCGCCCATCCGGTATAGCCGAGGCCGCTCGCCCGGTAGCGGCCCTCGTCGGGATCGAGCTGCACGGTCCCGTTGAGCGCGAAATGAAAGGTATTCGGGCCGGCCACGCCGGCCAGCCTCAGGTCCAGCGGAAAGTCGGTGCGCGGCGCGATCTGCTGCGCCGCCAGCGTGATCGCGGTAAGGCGCCATTTCGTCCCGGTGGAGGCGTCCTCGAATTCGACAGCCCCGCGCTCGAGGCCGAGCGCGCCGATCGACCAGGCGCTCTCGCCCTCGCCGCCCAGCTCCGCCAGCCGCTCGATGAGCGCCGACCAGTTGTCGCCGCCGTCGGCGGCGAACGCGGGCCGGACGACGGCATCCGCGATCGCGATCGAATCCACGGCGCTGGCGCCGAACAGGCCGCCCCAGGGCAGTTCGACGCGAACCGCCCCGATCTCCAGGATCTTTCCGGACCCGAATCCCTCCGGCTGGGCCAGCGCCAGCCCGCCAGCCTCGAGCGCGGGCCCGCGCAGGAACCCCAGCCGCAGCCGCTCGATGCTGGCGGGCAGCCCGGTCGCCTGCTCTACCCAGTGAGCCGCGAGACCGCGGGCCCAGGGCGTGCGCACGCCCAGCCAGAGCAACAGCAAGGCCGCCACCGCGAGAATCGCGATGGCGGCCGGGATGAACAGGAGTGGTCGCTTCGGCCGCATGAACCCGGGAGTCCAGGAAGACTCCCGGATTCTATCAACGGTCGCAGACTTCGATGTCGCCGCTCAGGGACTTCATCCGCACGCGGGCGCTGCCGTTGCCCTGCGTCATGCGCAGCTCGCTGCCCGGCCCGTACTTGCCCGTGGCGCGCACCTTGCCGCCGAAGCAGCTCTCGATTTCGCCGCTGAAGGACTCGACCTCGAACTCGGCGTTCACCGGCGGCTTGATCCTGAACCCGATCTCGCCGCTGATGGTGTTCATCTCCACGCGCGCGTCCGCGGTCAGCCCGGCGTCGGCCTCGATGCTCCCCGAGACCGTGCCCAGGCGCAGCCGGCTGGCATCCGCCACGGAGACCTTCAGGTCGCCGCTGACGGCCTTGCCCTCGAAACTGCCGCGGATGCCATTCACCACCGTCGTGCCGCTCACGCTCTCCGCGCGCACGGGGGCCTGGCCGCCGGTTCCCGCGACCGTGATGTCGCCGGACACGGCGCGCACGTCCACCGGCTCGTCGTAGGCCTGCGTGTCCATCGTGCCGCTGACCGTGCCCAGGCCCTGCTCGCCGCGCACGCCGGCCACCTTGATGTCGGCGCTCACGGTGTCCACCGCGAGACGCGCTCCTTTCGGCACGCGCAGGGTCAGGATCGCGTCTTCCTCGTCGCCGTGACGGTAATGCCGGTCGGGCCGGGTCACCTTGACGCGCACCTCGCGCTCGGTCGCCTCGTATTCGAGCTTGTCCTCGTCGCTCTCGAGCACCGCGACCAGCTCCACCTCGTTGCGGTCCCAGGCCGTGATGTCCACTCGCCCCTGGACGTTCTCCACGTCCACGAGCACGTCGGCGGCGACATTGGCGCGCTTGGTGAAGTTCTGCGCAGCGAGCGCGGGCTGCGCGAGTGCCGCGAGGCTCGCGGCGGTCAGCAGGGCAAGACGCATCGTCATGTCAGGTTCTCCTCGTGGTGCCGTCACGCGCGGTGACGACCTTCGAATACAGTTGCAGTTCCTGCTGGTAAGTCCCGACCAGCAGCTCGTTCAGCAGTCCGCTCGCCGGGTCGCGCGCGAGCGCCGCATCGATCTCGTCGGCCGCCTTCTGGATGACGGCGAGGTTCGCGAGCACCGCCTCGCGCGTCTCCGGCGCCAGTTGCGCGAAGCGCGACTGGAACTCCACCAGCAGCGCGTCGCGCGCCGCGAGCTGCTCGGCGCCAAGCGCCGAGTTCGCGCCGTAACTCACCGGCACGACCGCCGCCGGCGCGGCGTCGCCGCCGGCCAGCACGTCCGCGGGCGTGAGAGGCTCGCGCAACAGACCCCAGGTCAGCAGCGCCGACACGGCCGCGACCAGGAGTCCCGCTGCCAGCGCCATCGGCCAGCCGAAGCTCCGCGGCGCGGTCGCACGGCGTTCCTCGCCGAGCCGCGCCGCGATGCCGGGCCAGAGGTCGCGCGCCGGCGCGACGTCCTTCGGCAGTTCCGATGCCTTCGACATGAGCGCGTCGTCGTCGCGCCGCGGACCGAAGGGAATCGTGGTCATGTCGCTGCCTCCATCCGCATGCGCTTGCGCAGCAGCTGCCGTGCGCGGTGCAGTTGTGCCTTGCAGGTGCCGACCGCGACGCCGAGCATCCCGGCGGCCTCCTCGTGGCTGTAGCCGTAAATGCCGTGCAGCACGACGATGTCGCGCGCACCCGCGGGCAGCGTGCCGATCGCCCGTTCCAGGTCGATCGGTGTCGCCTCGTCCATTACCGCCTCGGCCGCCAGTTCCATGTCCTCTCCGTCCTCGCCCGTCAGGCTCGTCTCGTTGCGGCCCAGCGGGCCCCGCCTGGCCGCGAGCACCGCGTTGACCGCGATGCGGTGCAGCCACGTCGAAAAGCTGCTCCTGCCCTCATACCCCGGCAGGCTCCTCCAGGCGCTGACGAAGGTGTCCTGCGTCAGGTCCTCGGCCGTGGCCGGCTGCCCGGTCATGCGCAGGCACAGTCCGTAGACTCGCCCGACATGCTCGCGGTACAGGCTCTCGAAGGCCCCGGCGTCGCCGCCGCGGGCGCGGGCCACGCGTTCCGGTTCGCTTTCCGTCTGCACGTCCGCCAATCCGGTCACGAAGCCCCCTGCCATTCATGGACTTGGACGCGCCGCGACGCCCAAAGGTTGGAATCCCGCGCGGCGTCCGGCGGCCCCCACAGCGTACAATCCGGGACGGTCAACGCCGGGGGCGTACGTGCAGTTTGCAACGATCACCGGCTGGGGCAAGTGCATGCCGCCGGCCGTGCTTTCCAACGCCGATCTGGCGACTTTCCTCGACACCGACGACGAGTGGATCCGCACGCGCACCGGCATCCATGAGCGGCGCGTCTCCCATGTGTCGCTGGGCGAAATGGGCTACGTGGCGGCCTCCCGCGCGCTGGCGGGCGCCGGCCTTGCCGCCGCCGACCTGCAGCTGATCGTGTTCGGCACCTGCAGCATGGACGAGCAGGTTCCGAACATGGCCTCCTGGGTGCAGAACCGCCTGGGCGCGCGCGGCGCCGGCGCGATGGACGTCAACACGGCCTGCACCAGCTTCCTCTACGGCCTGACGACGGCCAGCTCAATGATCAAGGCCGGCGTCGTCAGCAACGCGCTCGTGATCGGCGGCGAGCTGATCTCGCCGCTGATGGACTGGAGCAACCGCAACGTCTCGGTGCTGTTCGGCGACGGCTGCGCGGCGGTCGTGCTGCAGGCGACGGATCGCGAGGAAGGCGTGCTGGCCGACCGGCTCGGTTGCTACGGCGACGTACGCGGGATCCTGCAGGTGCACGGCATGGGTTCGCGTTACGCCAACCAGGGCTGGGTGCTCGGCGACACCGACTGGGTGTTCGAGGGCCAGGAG
>DATBMQ010000170.1:0-8200 GCA_036554765.1 Steroidobacteraceae bacterium
GAGTTTCGACATCGAGCTGCGGCTCGGGGCCGGCGCCTACATCTGCGGCGAGGAGACCTCGATGCTCGAGAGCCTCGAGGGCCGGCGCGGGGAAGTGCGCGTGCGCCCGCCGCTGCCCGCCGAGAAGGGACTGTTCGGGGCACCGACGGTCGTCAACAACGTGGTCACGCTCGCGACGGTGCCCGGGATCCTCGCGGGCGGCGCGGCCGCCTACCGCGAGTTCGGCCAGGCGAAATCGCGCGGCACGCTGCCGCTGCAGCTCGCCGGCAACATCCGCCGCGGCGGTCTCGTGGAACGCGCCTTCGGCCTGACCGTGCGCGAGCTGCTCGAGGATTACGGCGGCGGCTCCGCCAGCGGACGGCCGATCCGCGCGGTGCAGATCGGCGGCCCGCTGGGCGCCTACCTGCCGGCGTCCCGGTTCGACACGCCGCTCGAGTACGAGTCGCTGGCCGCCATCGGCGCCATGCTCGGGCACGGCGGGGTGGTCGCCTTCGACGACACGGTGGACATGCTGGAGATGGCCCGCTACGCGATGGAGTTCTGCGCGCACGAGTCCTGCGGCAAGTGCACGCCCTGCCGCATCGGCTCGGTGCGCGGCGCCGAGGCGCTCGCGGCGATCGGCCGCGGGGCCGACCGGGACGGCCAGATTGCGCTGGTCGAGGAACTCTGCGATACGATGTTGCAGGCCTCGCTCTGCGGGCTCGGGGGCATGGCGCCCTATCCCGTGCTGAGCGCGATCAGGCACTTCCCGGAGGACTTCCGGCGGCGCGGGGCCGGACACTGACATGTACGCGATCGACCACAGGGACCTGGGCACGCCGGCCGCCGCGTCGGACGAGGCGGTCACGCTGGAGATCGACGGCGCGGCCGTGACGGTGCCCGCGGGCACCTCGCTCATGCGGGCGGCGGCGCTCGCCGGCACCGCGATCCCGAAGCTGTGCGCGACGGATTCGCTCAAGGCCTTCGGCTCCTGCCGCCTGTGCCTGGTCGAGATCGAGGGCCGCAAGGGCTTCCCGGCCTCCTGCACGACGACCGTCGCCGCCGGCATGAAGGTGCGCACGCAGTCGCCGCGGCTCGAGCAGCTGCGGCGCGGCGTGGTCGAACTCTACGTCTCCGACCACCCGCTCGACTGCGACGACTGCCCCGCCAACGGGCACTGCGAGCTGCAGGACGCGGCTGCGGCGCTGGGCGTGACCGGGTCGCGTTACGGCGCCGGCGCGACCCAGCGCGGCGTGACCCCGGACGTCAGCAACCCGTATTTCACCTTCAACCCGGACCTGTGCATCGTCTGCTCGCGCTGCGTGCGCGCCTGCGACGAGATCCAGGGCACGCTCGCGCTGACGATCGAGGGCCGTGGCTTCGGCTCGCGCGTGTCGGCGAGCGAGCACCAGCCCTTCCTCGCATCCGAGTGCGTCTCCTGCGGCGCCTGCGTCGAGGCCTGCCCGACGGCGGCGCTGACCGAGAAGTCCCTCGCCGCGCTGGGCGCGCCCGCAAGGGCGGTCGCGACCACCTGCGGCTACTGCGGGGTCGGCTGCTCGCTGAAGGCCGAGTTCAAGGACTCGACCGTCGTGCGCATGGTTCCGAACCGCGCCGGCGCCGCCAACCAGGGCCATGCCTGCGTCAAGGGACGCTTCGCCTTCGGCTACGCGACCCACCCTGACCGCGTGCGCCGGCCGATGATCCGCGAGCGGATCACGGATCCCTGGCGCGAAGTCGGCTGGGACGAGGCCATCGGCTTCACGGCGCGCGAGTTCCGCCGCATCCAGCAGCAGTACGGCCGCAACGCGGTCGGCGGCATCACTTCCTCGCGCTGCACCAACGAGGAGACCTTCCTGGTGCAGAAGCTGGTGCGCGCGGCGCTGCTCACCAACAACGTGGACACCTGCGCGCGGGTCTGCCATTCCCCGACCGGCTACGGGCTCAAGCACACGCTGGGCGAGTCGGCCGGCACGCAGGCCTTCACCTCGGTCATGAAGGCGGACGTCGTGATCGTGATCGGCGCGAACCCGACCGACGGCCACCCCGTGTTCGCCTCCCAGCTCAAGCGCCGCCTGCGGCAGGGCGCGAAGCTGATCGTCATCGACCCGCGCGCGATCGACCTGGTGAAGAGCCCGCACATCGAGGCCGCGGCGCACCTGCAGCTGCGGCCCGGCACCAACGTCGCGGTCATCAATGCGCTCGCGCACGTGGTCGTGACCGAGGGCCTCGCGAAGGACGACTACGCGCTGGCGCGCTGCGAGCCCCAGTCCTACCGCGAGTGGAAGCAGTTCATCGCCGACGCCCGCCACTCGCCCGAGGCGACCGAGCCGGTCACCGGCGTGCCCGCGGCGCGCGTGCGCGAGGCCGCCCGCCTCTACGCCGCGGGCCCGAACGGCGCGATCTACTACGGCCTCGGCGTGACCGAGCACAGCCAGGGCACCACCATGGTCATGGGCATCGCAAACCTGGCGATGGCGACCGGCAACCTGGGCCGCGAGGGCGTCGGCGTGAACCCGCTGCGCGGCCAGAACAACGTGCAGGGGTCCTGCGACATGGGCTCGTTCCCGCACGAGTTCAGCGGCTACCGCCACGTCTCCGACGGCGCGGCACGCGGACTGTTCGAGTCGGCCTGGAACGTGACGCTGGCGGACGAGCCGGGGCTGCGCATCCCGAACATGTTCGAGGCCGCCCTCGACGGCAGCTTCCGCGCGCTCTACATCCAGGGCGAGGACTTCGTCCAGTCCGACCCGAACACGCAGCACGTCACCGACGCGCTCTCCGCCATGGAATGCGTCGTGGTGCAGGACCTGTTCCTGGTCGAGACCGCGCGCTTTGCGCACGTGTTCCTGCCGGGCTCCTCCTTCCTCGAGAAGGACGGCACCTTCACCAACGCGGAGCGGCGCATCTCGCGCGTGCGCAAGGTCATGGAACCGCTCGCCGGGCTTGCCGACTGGGAGGTCACGATGCGCCTGGCGCAGGCGCTGGGCTACCCGATGCACTACGCGCACCCGTCCGAGATCATGGACGAGATCGCGCGGCTGACGCCGACCTTCCGCGGTGTCAGCTACGAAAAACTGGACCGCCTCGGCAGCATCCAGTGGCCCTGCAACGACGCCGCGCCCGAGGGCACGCCGACCATGCACGTGGGCAGCTTCGTGCGCGGCAAGGGCAAGTTCTACCGGACCGAGTACGTGGCGACGTCGGAGCGCTCGACCAGCCGCTACCCGCTGTTGCTGACGACCGGGCGCGTGCTGTTCCAGTACAACGTCGGCTCGCAGACCCGGCGCACCAAGAACCTCGCCTGGCAGTCCGAGGACCGCCTCGAGATCCACCCGGACGACGCCGAGAGCCGCGGCATCAAGGACGGCGACTGGGTCGGCGTCGCGAGCCGGGCCGGCGAGATCGTGGTGCGCGCGGCGCTGACCCGGCGGGTGGCGCGCGGGGTCGTCTACACGACCTTCCACTTCCCCGAGTCCGGCGTGAACCTCGTGACGACCGAGAACTCCGACTGGGCGACCAACTGCCCCGAGTACAAGGTGACCGCCGTCGAGGTGGTGAAGGTCGCCCAGCCCGAGGCCTGGCGCGCGCGCGCGCGCGCCGAGCGCGACGCCCGCGCCCATCGGGCCGCACCGGTCGCCTGAAGGGCCCCGGCCGTGAATACCCAGCGCCTCGTGGCCATGGCGAACGACATCGCGGCATTCTTCGCCGCCGAGCCGGATCCCGCCGCCGCGGCCGAGCAGGTCGCCACCCACCTGAAGAAATTCTGGGAGCCGCGCATGCGCGAGGAGATCCGCCGCCATGCGCGCGAGGGCGGCGCGGGCCTCTCGGCCCTCGCGCTGCAGGGCGTCAGGCGGCTCGCCTAGGGAAGCTCTGCACAGGTGGCCGCACGGCGCGCGCCACGTCAATTGGCGCGCCGGATCTCGTAGCAGTGATGGATGCGCGCATCCCGCGCGAAGTCGCGCGGGATCGTCTGCCGCGTGACGTCCTGGATGTCGAGATCGGCGAGCGCCTCCCGGTCCAGACGGAACTTGCGGAAATTGGTCGAGAACAGCAGCAGCCCCGCGGGCGCCAGCCGCCGCGCGGTGTCGCGGATCAGCATGGCGTGGTCGCGCTGCACGTCGAGGTCGCGCTCCATGCGCTTGGACCTCGAGAACGTCGGCGGATCCAGGAACACGAGGTCATAGCGCCGGCCGTCGTCCTCGGCCAGCCAGGCCAGGCAGTCCTCCTGCACGAACCGGTGCGCCGCACCCTGGAAGCCGTTGATGGCCATGTTGCGCTGCGCCCAGTCGAGGTAGGTGCGCGACATGTCCACGCTGGTGGTGGAAGCGGCGCCGCCCGCCGCCGCGCAGACGGTCGCCGCGCCGGTGTAGCAGAAGAGATTCAGGAAGTGCTTTCCCTGTGCCAGCGCGCGGATGCGCGCGCGCGTCTGGCGATGGTCCAGGAACAGTCCGGTATCGAGGTAGTCGGTGAAGTTCACGAGGAACTTGAGGCCGGCCTCCTCGACTACCACGCGTTCGCCCTCCTGCGCGAGCGCCTCGTACTGTGCGCCGCCCTTCTGGGGACGGCGCGTGCGCCAGTGGATCGCCTCCCCTGAAACGCCCGTGACCTCCGGCAGCATGACGAGCGCCTCCTCGCGCCGGGCGCGCGCCCTGGCGCGGTCCACGGTTGCCGGCGGCGCGTACTCCTGCACGTACAGCCAGCGGCCGCCGGTCCCCTGCGGATCGGCCCGGTACAGGTCGATCGCGAACGCGTATTCCGGCATGTCGGCGTCGTACAGGCGGTAGCAGGACACGGATTCCCTGCGCGCCCAGGCCGACAGCGTCTTCAGATTCTTGCGCAGGCGGTTGCCGAACATTGCCGCGCCGGGGCGGGCGCGCGCGGCCTCGGCGTCGATCGGCGGCGGGCGCCCCGGCTCGCGCGGCTGCTCGAAGTCGGCCGGATCGATGCGCAGCCGCAACAGCCGGCACTCGATCGGCCCGTTCATCATGCGGTGCGTGCGTCGCGCCCGGATGCCGAGCTCGCGTCCGAGCGGCGGGTTGCCGGTGAACACGGCCGCCTCCCAGCCGCGGTAGCCCGCGCGCAGGCGCGCGCCGAGGAGCGCGTACAGCGCGCGCAGTTCCTCCGTTTCGCCGATGCGCTCGCCATACGGCGGGTTGACGGCGACCAGGCCCGCGGGCGCCTGCGCCGCCGGCAGTTGCTCGAGCGGGCAGCGCCGGAACTCGATGCCCCCGCCGAGGCCGGCGCGCGCGGCGTTCGCCTCCGCATCGCGCAGCACCTGCGGGTCGCGGTCGCAGCCGAGGATGCGTCCGGGCGCGAGGCGGCCCCGGTCACGGCGGGATTCGGCCTCGGCGACGGCCTGCGTCCAGGCCGCGGCGTCGTGCAGCAGCCAGCGCTCGAAGCCGAACCGGCCGCGCAGCAGTCCCGGCGCGACGTCGGCCGCGATCAGCGCGGCCTCGATCGGCAGCGTCCCCGAGCCGCACATCGGATCGACGAAATGGCCGCCCGCACCGGCAATCGCGGGCCAGCCCGCGCGCAGCAGGATTGCCGCCGCGAGGTTCTCCTTGAGCGGCGCGGCGCCCTGGCCACCGCGATAGCCGCGCCGGTGCAGGCTGTCGCCGGACAGGTCGATCGCGACCGAAGCGGCGCCGCGCCAGGCGTGGACGTTGACGCGCAGCCACGGCTCGTCCCGCTCCACCGACGGGCGCCGCCCGCTGCGCTCGCGGAACTGGTCCACGATCGCGTCTTTCACCCGCTGCGCGCCGAAGTGCGGATGGACGACGCCCGCGAGCTCGCCCGAATAGTCCACGGCGAGCGTGCCCGCGGGATCGAGGTGCGACGACCAGTCGATGCCGCGCGTGCGTTCGTAGAGCTCGTCGGCGTTCGCGGCCGGGAGTTCCGCGATGCGCCACAGCACCCGCAAGCCGACCCGCGACCACAGGCAGGCGCGATAGGCCTGCGCGAGCGTGGCGGTGCCGGTGGCGCCACCCGGCGCGTCCTGCGCGTCCGCGATGCCGAGCGCGGCAAGCTCGGCGGCGGCGAGATCCGTGGTGCCCGGCGCCGCCGTGACGAACAGCGTGGCCTCGTTCACTCGCCGCCCTCCCGGGCGCCGGCCGCAGGCCCGCGCGCCGGCAGCGTCAGCAGTTCCGCGCCCGGCACCGGGCGTTCGAGGAATCCCCGGAGGATGCGGTAGATGTCGGCGTCGAACGGCTGTCCCTCGAGGCGCCACTGGTCGAAGACGCGGACCTCCTCGGTCCCGCACCAGTTCCGCTCGCGGATGGCGATGGGTCCGGCAAACGGCCACTCGCGCCGCCTCAGTCCCGCAAGCGCCATGCGCACGCGCAGCGCGTGCACGGTGGCGGGTTCACGGCCCGCGCAGGCGCCACGGCAGCGGCCCAGCTGCCAGCCGATGCAGGAACCGTCCGTGCGCTCGAGGCCGAGCAGCTTTGCGCACAGGCCGTGTTCCCGCACCAGCCCCTCGAGCGCGCGGCCGGCGTCGACCTCGCGCCGGAACATGCCGTAGCCGTCGCCGGGATCCTCGCCCGGCGCGAGCGCGACGATCGTCGCGCGCGGCCCGGACGCATCGTCGCCGAGCATGATCGTCCACCACTCTTCCGCTCCCCGCAGGCGCCGGTTCAGGAGCGGCCGCCGCTGCTTGACGAGCAGGGCCTCGGTCACGAGCGCGCCGAATTCGCCTGCCGTCTCGATCCAGTCGACGCGCCGCGCGAGCCGCGACAGCTCCTGGCCGCGCCGCTCCTGCGGGTCGGCGAAATGCGCCGGCACGCGCGTCGCGAGGTTCTTCGCCTTGCCGACGTAGAGCAGCGCGTCGTTCTCGCCGTAGATCAGGTACACGCCGGGGGCTTCCGGCAGCTCGTCGGCGAGCGCGGGATCCAGGTGCGGGCCGAGGCGCGGCGCGCCCGTGAGCTTCGCGACGATGGCGGCGAGCGCATCGGCCGGGAAGCGCTCGCGCGCGATGCGCAGGAAATCCGCCAGCACGCGCGCGTCGCCGAGCGCGCGGTGGCGCGCCTCGCAGGCGATGCCATGACGCGCCATGACCGCGTCCAGGTTGTGGCCGCGGATGCCCGGCGTCAGCGCGCGCGAAAGCCGCACCGTGCACAGCACCGGCGCGCGGAAGCGCCGGCCGAGGCGGCGGAACTCGCTCCTGAGGAAGCCGTAGTCGAAACGGGCGTTGTGCGCGACGAACAGCCGTCCCTCGAGCCTGGCCGCCAGCGCGTCCGCGACCGCGGCGAATGGCGGGGCCTCCGCGACCATCGCCTCGCTGATGCCCGTGAATTGCTGGATCGCGTACGGGATGCGCACGCCCGGGTTGACGAGCGCCGACCATTCCTCGATCACCCGGCCGTCCTCGAGCAGCACGACGCCCGCCTCGATGACCCGGTCGCGCGCGGCATGGCCGCCCGTGGTCTCGAGGTCCACGCAGGCGATGGCGCCTGCGAGCGAGGGGTCAGCCGGCGGCACCGTCCAGCTTCAGCAGCGGGCCGTAGAGGTCCGGGCGGCGGTCGCGGAACACGCCCCAGGCGTGGCGGTAGCGACGGATCCCGTCGAGGTCGAAGGTCGCGGTCAGGACCTGCTCCGTGTGGTCGTCCGCCTGCGCGACGACCTCGCCCGTGTGGTCGGCGATGAACGAGTGGCCGTAGAAGGTGATCTCGAGCTTTTCGCCGCGCTCGCGGCCGATGCGGTTGGAGGCGACCAGCGGCATCACGTTGGCCGCGGCGTGGCCCTGCATCGTGCGCTGCCAGTGCCAGCGCGAGTCGAGCGAGGCGTCCTGCGGCTCGGAGCCGATCGCGGTCGGGTAGAACAGGATCTCGGCGCCCATGAGCGCCATGGCGCGCGCCGCCTCCGGGAACCACTGGTCCCAGCAGACCGCGACGCCGAGTGTGCCAAAGCGCGTGCGCCAGACCCGGAACCCGGTGTCGCCCGGCGAGAAGTAGAACTTCTCGTGGTAGCCCGGGCTCTCCGGGATGTGCGACTTGCGGTAGATGCCGAGCGTCGAGCCGTCCGCGTCCACCATCACGAGCGTGTTGAAGTAGGCGTTCTGCGCGCGCTCGAACACCGACAGCGGCAGCACCACGCCCAGTTCCTTCGCGACCTTCGAGAGCCGGCGCACGGCCGGGTTCGCGGCCACGGGCGTGGCGAGCTCGAAGTGCTGCGCGAGGTGGTCCTTGCAGAAGTAAGGGGACTCGAACAGCTCCTGGATCAGCAC
>DATBMQ010000042.1:0-4399 GCA_036554765.1 Steroidobacteraceae bacterium
GCGGCCGCATCGGCGCCCGCGTCGAGCGCACCCGACGCCTGCGCCTGCGCGCCGGCCGCAGCGGACTGCGCGTGATCGCGCGTTTCGCCGACCGTGTCCTTCGCCTTGTCCTTCACGCGCGAACCGATCTCGCGGGTGCGGCCAATGGCGTCGGTGCCCGCTTCCAGCGAGCCGTTCAGCGTGCCGCCGGCCGTCCCGCCGACGTTGCCGAGGCCGCCCCCGAGGTTGCCCGTGATCGAGCCCCCGAGACCCCCGGTGACGTTGCCGCCCAGCACCTGGGCATTCGCAACCCCGCTCGCGGCCAGCACGGCGGCCACGGCGGCTCCTGCCAGAAAGTTACGATATTTCATGGACTTACTCCTGTGACCCCCGCGGACCATCCGCGGTTCTCAGAAGCAAGTACGACCGGGGGTGGCGGTTTATTCCGTGGCCGGCCGGAACGAGCCGCCGACCAGGCCGCGGCCATAGGTCGTATCGAGGCCGTCCCGGCCGAGGTCCACGGCGGTCGCGGCCAGTTCCTCGAGCGCCTGCCGCGCGCGCGCCGGGTCGGGATCACGGAGCGCGCCCGCCAGCAGGCCCGTCACGATCGGCGTCGCGAAGGAAGTGCCGCGCACCTCCGAGAACCCACTGCCCGGCTGCGCGGCCCAGATGCCCGCGCCGGGTGCCGCGAAGTCCACCTGCTCGCCGCGGCAGGCCTCGGGCAGAATGCGGTCGTTCGCGTCCACGCCGGTCACGCCCACGACGTCGGGATACGCCGCCGGGTAGAGCGGCGGCGCCGCCGGCCCGTCGTTGCCGACCGCGGCGACCAGCAGGTGGCCGCGCGCGCTCATCGCGCGCACCACGCCCGTCAGCAGCACGCTCTTCGCACCGACCAGGCTGATGTTCACGACCGGCACCTGTTGGCGCGCCATCCAGTCGAGCGCGATCGCGAGCAGTGCGATCGAGCCGCCGCCGTGGCCGCAGAAGACGTCCGCGGCGTAGATCGTCGCGTGCGGCTGCACGCCGCGAAATGCGCCGTCCTCGCCGGCCAGCAGCGACGCGACGGCCGTGCCGTGCGGCGCCGGCAGCACCCGGTCGTCGCAGCCGTGGCGGATGATCGTCGCGCCGGCGAGCGCCGGGTGCGCGCCGTCCACGCCGCTGTCGATCAGCCCGATGCGCGCGCTCCCCGCAACCCCGGCGGCCGGCGGCGCGACCGGCGGCGGCGTGGCGACGGGCGTTGCCTGCGCGACGCCGCTCTCGAGGTACAGATGCACGAAATCGTACTGGCCCTGCGGGTCGAGCGTGCGCATCCGCTTCAGCGCGCGGCGCGTGGACATGCCTTCCGGCGCCTCGAGCACGACGACCCGCAATCCCAGGCCGTCGAGCGCGCGCTCGGAAACCAGCGTGAAGCCCGCCGCGCGCGCGCGCTGGAGCGCCTCCGGCGTGGGCGACAGCGCACCCACCTGGCGGCGCAGGATCGGGTGGCCGTCGGGATCCGCCTCCACGGTGGCGCGCTCGGTCCGCAGCAATTCGCGCACCCGCAGCTTGCGCAGCTCGCTCAGCGGCGACTGCGCGGTGCGCAGCGTGTCGTTCACCACGCCGGGCAGCGGCGGGAGCGGCAACTGCGGCACCGGCACGCCGACCTGCGCGCCGGCTGCAGCGGTCACGCCAGCCGCGAACAGGACCATGCAGGCCATTCGAAACCGCTTCATGCGCGTGCTCCTCGGCGGGGCCGCGGCCGGGAGATGCTAGCATCCCCCGCACGGCCCCTACTTCGAATACGCTCGGGACGATTCGTTTCATCCGGGGGACTAATCCGGCCGCGCCGGACGTACAACACATGAGTACGCCAACGCCGTCAGATGACCTGCGTGCCCGGCTGGGCGAACTGCTGCCGCGGTTGCGGCGCTTTGCCCGGGTGATCACGCGCAATGTCCAGGACGCGGACGACCTGGTGCAGGTGGCGGCGGAGAAGGCGCTGGCCCGCGCCGCCCAGTGGCGGCCGGATTCGCGGCTCGACAGCTGGATGTTCGGGATCATGAAGAACGCCTGGATCGACGAAATCCGTGCCCGCCGCCGCCGCGGTCGGGTGCATGCGCCGGAAGAGGCCGGCGCGGACGTGGGCGACGCGTCGGCGGAGGCGCGCGACATCGCGCTCTCGGTGCAGGCCGCGATGGAACGGCTGCCGGAGGAACAGCGGCTCGCGGTCGCCCTGGTGCTGGTCGAGGGCCAGTCGTACAGGGATGCGGCCGAATTGCTCGGCATCCCGATCGGCACGCTCATGAGCCGCCTCGCGCGCGGCCGCGCGGCGCTGGCCGCCCTGCTGGGAGAGGAAGGATGAAGTTCTCCGACGAAATGCTGATGGCGTACGCGGACGGCGAGCTCGACCTCGTGTCGCGCGCCGAGATCGAGGCCGCGATGGCGACCGATCCCGAAGTGCGCCGCGCGGTGGACCGGCATCGCGCACTGGCCGCGAAAGTGAAGTCGGCCTACCAGGGCGTGCTGGACGAGCCGCTGCCGGCGCAGCTTGCGAGCCTGACGGCGGCGCCGGTCGCCGCGCCCGTCGTGCAGCTGTCGGCGGAGCGCGCCGCGCGCCATGCGCGCCAGGCCGCGCCCGCGCGCTGGCGGATGCCGCAATGGGCGGCGATGGCGGCCTCGGTTGCGCTCGGCCTCATGGTCGGCATGTTCGTCCTGCGCGGCCCGGGCGCGCCCTTCGAGGAAACCGCCGCCGGCCTGGTCGCACGTGGCGAACTCGATGCCGCGCTCACGCAGCAGCTCGCCGGCAGCCTCGGCACCGGCGGGCCGCAGGTCGGGATCACGTTCCGCGACCGCGGCGGCGCGTACTGCCGCACGTTCCAGCTGCGGCACGAGGCGCCGCTCGCGGGCCTGGCCTGCCGCGCCGGCGACCAGTGGCGCGTGCAGGTGCTGGCCGCGGCCGCCGCGCAGCCAGGCGAGCTGCAGCCGGCCGCCGCGATGCCGATGGCGGTGCTGCAGGCAGTGGACGCCGCGATCGACGGCGAGGCGCTCGATGCCGAAGCGGAGGCCGCGGCGCGCGATTCGGGTTGGCAAGCGGCGCAGGACATGGCCGAATAGCGCGATGCGCAAGGTCCTGCTGCTCGCCGTCCTCTGGCTCTGCGCCTGCGCCCAGGTCGCGGTCCGCGTTCCGCCGGCGCAACAGCGCGAGGCCGGCGTGGCGGCCGCGCACCCGATGGCGGTCGAGGCCGGGCTCGAGATGCTGCGCGCCGGCGGCACGGCGGCCGACGCCGCGGTCGCGGTGCAGGCGATGCTCGGCCTGGTCGAGCCGCAGAGTTCCGGCATCGGCGGCGGCGCGTTCCTGCTCTATTACGATGCCGCGACCGGCAGGATCACTTCCTACGACGGCCGCGAGACCGCGCCTGCGGCGGCGACCGCGTCGCTGTTCCTCGACGAGCAGGCAAACCCGCTGTCCTATCGCGACGCCGTCCTCTCCGGCCGCTCGACCGGCGTGCCGGGCGCGGTCGCGATGCTGGGCCTCGTGCACGGGCGGCACGGCAAGCTGGCGTGGAAGTCGCTGTTCGAGCCGGCGCTGCGCGCCGCGGACCGCGGCTTCGCGGTGCCGCAGCGCCTCGCCCGCTTCGCGGGCGGCAACTTCCCGCAGGCCGGCGAGCCCGACGCGAAGGCGCTGTTCTCGCGCGCCGACGGCACGCCGGTGCAGGCGGGCGACGTCTTCCGCAACCCGGCCTATGCCGACGCCCTGCGGCGGCTCATGAGCCAGGGTCCGCGTGCGCTGCTCGAGCCGCCACTGGGAGATGCGATCATCCGCCGCGTCGGCGCGCCGCCGCGCCCGGGCGCCTTGTCGCGCGGCGACCTGGTTTCCTACCAGCCGCGCGTCGGCGCGCCGCTCTGCGGCCCGTTCCTGGTCTACGTCGTGTGCGTGCCGCCACCGCCGTCGTCCGGCGTCTCGCTGCTGCAGATGCTGGCGATACTCGAGCGCAAGGAGATCGGCCGGCACGGCCCGGACGATCCCGAGGCCTGGTTCCTGTTCGCCGAGGCGAGCCGGCTGATGTATGCGGATCGCGACCAGTACGTTGCCGATCCGGTGTACGTCGAGGTCCCGGTGCGGGGGCTGCTCGATCCGGACTACCTTGCGCTGCGCGCCGCATTGATCGGCGCGACCGCCGGCCCACCGCCTGCCGCCGGCGATCCCGCGGCGATCCAGCGCGGGCGGGACGCGACCGCGGAGGCCAGCGGCACTTCGAGCTACGTGATCGTCGATTCCGCCGGCAACGTGGCTTCCGTCACCACCACCGTCGAGTCCTTGTTCGGATCTGGCAGGGCCGTGTCCGGTTTCTTCCTCAACAACCAGCTCACGGATTTTTCCTTCAATCCGCTCACGCCCGCCGGCGACGCAGCGGCGAACGCGGTCGCGCCGGGCAAGCGC
>DATBMQ010000056.1:0-3087 GCA_036554765.1 Steroidobacteraceae bacterium
GGTGAGCAGCGCCTGGGTGGCCTGCGCCTCGACCAGGCGCTGCGCGATGCGCGCGCGCAGGCGCGACATCGGCACGCGCTGGTCCACCCGGCCGGCGGCAGGTGCCGACGCCAGGTGCTGCGCGACGTCGCCCTTGGTGATGAGGCCATCGCGGCCGCTGCCGGCGATCGTGGCCGCGGCCAGCCGGTTTTCCTCGACCAGGCGCCGCGCCGCGGGGGAGAGTTTGGCGGCGGCCGGCTCGGCCTTCGCCGCGGCCGCCCTTGGTTCCGCGGCCTTCTTCGGTTCGGCCCTGGTCTCCGGCGCGGGCGCCGCCCGGGGCGCGGGTTTCGCCGCCGCTGCCTCCGCAGCAGCCTCGATGACCGCCAGCAGCTCGCCGCTCGTGACCGTGGCGCCCGCGGCCTTGTCCTGCGACTTCAGCACGCCCGCCACCGGCGCCGGCACCTCGAGCACGACCTTGTCGGTCTCGAGGTCGGCGAGATTCTCGTCGCGCGCGACGGTGTCGCCCGGCTGCTTGTGCCAGGACACGAGCGTCGCATCGGCGACGGACTCGGGCAGCTGCGGTACGCGGACTTCGGTGCTCATGAGCCCTTCCTGCTGGAGGCGACGGTCAGGCGATGGGTCTCGCGGTGCGTCGTCTCGGTGTCGGCAGAATACAGCGCCGCCGCGACCAGGTTGTCCTGCTCGCGCTGGTGCAGCGCATGGATGCCGGTGGCCGGCGCCGCCGCACCTTCGCGCCCGGCGTACAGCAGCTCCTGGCCAGGCAGCAGCCCCGCCTGCAGCCGGTGCCTGACCTGGTACCAGGCGCCCTGGTTCTGCGGCTCCTCCTGGCACCAGACCACCTGCCGCGCCTGCGCGTAGCGCGCGACCACCGCGTGGAATTCGTCCGCGGGGAACGGATAGAGCTGCTCGATGCGCACCAGCGCGACGTCCGCCGCCCGGTCGGCATGGCGGCGATCCAGCAGGTCGTAATACACCTTGCCGCTGCACAGCACCAGGCGGCGCACGCCGGCCGGATCGATCGCGTCCAGCTCGTCGATGACGGCGTGGAAGTGCCCGCCCGCGAGGTCCGCCATCGTGGACGAGGAATGCTTGTGCCGCAGCAGGCTCTTGGGCGTCATGACGACGAGCGGCTTGCGCAGCGAGCGCAGCATCTGCCGGCGCAGCAGGTGGAACATCTGCGCCGGCGTCGAAGGCACGCAGACCTGGATGTTGAGCTCGGCGCAGAGCTGCAGGAAGCGCTCGAGGCGCGCCGAGCTGTGCTCGGGCCCCTGCCCCTCGTAGCCGTGCGGCAGGAACAGCGTGATCCCGGAGAGCCGGCCCCACTTGGCCTCGCCGGCGGCGATGAACTGGTCGATGACCACCTGGGCGCCGTTCGCGAAATCGCCGAACTGGCCTTCCCAGATCACGAGCGCCTCCGGCTCGGTCGTCGAGTAGCCGTACTCGAAGCCGAGCACCGCCTCCTCCGACAGCACCGAGTCGATGACATTCAGCCGCGCCTGGCCGGCCGCGGCCCGCCCGAGCGGCAGGTGCGTGCGGCCGGAGGCCTGGTCGTGCCACAGCGCGTGGCGATGGAAGAAGGTCCCGCGGGCCGAGTCCTGGCCGCACAGGCGCACGTGATAGCCGTCGGCGAGCAGCGTCGCGTAGGCGAGCGTCTCGGCCGCGCCCCAGTCGAGCGGCGCTTCGTCCGCGTACATGCGCCTGCGGTCCTCGACGATGCGCGCGACGCGCGGGTGCAGCGTGAAGCCGGCGGGCACGTCGGTGAGTTGCGCCGCGAGCGCCTGGAGCCGATCGTGCGCGACGCCAGTGGCGGGCGCCTCGGACCAGTCGGCCACCAGGTGCCGGGTCCAGTCCACCGTGTAGCGGTTTCCGGACGTGCCGGCGAAGGCGCGCGCCTGCGGCCGGCCCTCGTCGAGGCCGCGGCGGTAGTCCTCGGCCATCTGCGCCGCCTGCCCCTCGTCCAGGATGCCGTCCTGCTCGAGTTGCCGGCCGTAGATCTGGCGCGCCGTCGGGTGCTTGCGGATCGCCTGGTACATCAGCGGCTGGGTCGCCGCGGGCTCGTCGGCCTCGTTGTGGCCGTGGCGGCGGTAGCAGACCAGGTCGATCACCACGTCCTTGTGGAATTTCATGCGGTAATCGAGCGCAAGCCTGGAGGCGAACACGACCGCCTCGGGGTCGTCCGCGTTCACGTGGAAGATCGGCGCCTCGACCATCTTGGCGACGTCGCTGCAGTAGAGCGTCGAGCGCGCGTCCGCCGGCTCGCTGGTCGTGAAGCCGACCTGGTTGTTGACCACCACGTGCAGCGTGCCGCCGGTCGCGAAGCCGCGTGCCTGCGACAGCTGCAGCGTTTCCATGACGACACCCTGGCCGGCAAAGGCCGCATCGCCATGGATCAGCAACGGGAGGACCCGGTCCGCGGCGGCCTCGCCGCGGCGGTCCTGGCGCGCGCGCACCGAGCCCTCGACCACCGCATTCACGACCTCGAGGTGCGAAGGATTGAATGCGAGCACGACGTGCACGTTGCCGCCCGGCGTGCGCAGGTCGGCGGAAAAGCCCTTGTGGTACTTGACGTCGCCGGAGCCCTTGAGCGAGTCGAGATCGACGTGGCCCTCGAACTCCGAGAACAGCATGGAGGGCGGCTTGCCGAGCACGTTGACCAGCACGTTCAGCCGGCCGCGGTGCGCCATGCCGATGACGATTTCCTCGACGCCCTGGCCGCCGGCGCGCTGGATGACGTCGTCCAGCAGCGGGATCAGCGCGTCCGCACCCTCCAGCGAGAAGCGCTTCTGGCCCACGTACTTGGTGTGCAGGTAGCGCTCGAGGCCCTCGGCGACCGAGAGCTGCCATAGCAGGTTGAGGCGTTCCTCGCGGCTGAAATCCTGCTGCAGGCGCCCCTCCTGGAAGCGGTCCTGCAGCCACAGGCGTTCATCGCCGGACGTGACGTGTGCGAACTCCGCGCCGATGTGCCCGCCGTAGACGTGTCGAAGCTGCCTGAGGATGTCGCGCAGCTTCATCTGCTTCTCGACGCCGCTGGTGCGGCTGCCGGTGTAGAACTCGGCATCCATGTCGGCTTCGGTGAGGCCGACGCCG
>DATBMQ010000123.1:0-3664 GCA_036554765.1 Steroidobacteraceae bacterium
GCGGCGATGAGCTCCAGTGGATTGATGGCGGCGGGCTTCGCCGCGCCGGCGGCCGCTTCCGGAGCCTGCGACTGCTCCGGAGACGGCACCGCATTCATGTCGACGGCAGCCAAGCGCTACTTGCTGCGCGAGATCACGACACCGATCAGCAGGCCCAGGGCGGCGCCGATGCCGATGGCCTGCCACGGATGTTCGTGCACGTAGCTGTCGGTGGTCCTGGCGGTGGCGCGGGCGCGATCCGCAATCTCGCCGCCCATTTCGTCGACCCGGACCCTGGCGGCTGCGACCCGCTCGTTGAGCTTGGCCTTGGCGCGGGCCAGATCCTGGCCCGTCAGCGCGGTCGTGTTCTTCACGAAATCCTCGATGTCCTCGATGAGGTCGTGGAATTCGCCGGACAGGGTTGACCGGGGGGCGGCCATTGCCGCCATCGGGGGCGTGGTCGTGCCGGCCCGGCCTTTCACGTCGGCTTCGGAGATGTTGGGCTGGTGATGCATGGCTGATTCCTGGTTGGCGTTGAACTCAGATCCGTCTGCTCGAATATGCACCCGCCGCCTGCGTCGGCAATACGCACAAGCCGCAAGACCTCTGTTGCTGGGCCGCCGCAGTGCCAGTACGCTGGCCCGGCTGAAGGGTCCAGTCATCGTCAAGCGAAAGGAGCGAGTCATGAAATCACGCGGGTTGATCGGGGCCATGCCGGTGGCGCTGGCGGCGGTGCTGATGGCGACCGGATGCTCGAAGAAGGAAGCGGAGCCGGCGGCCCCGTCCGAGGCTGCTGCGCCCATTGCCGAGGCGCCGGCGGCCGAGGCCGCTGCCCCGGCGGCGGAGGCCGTCGCGGCGGCCCCGGCGGCCGGCGATGCCGGCGCGACCGCGTACCAGATGTACTGCGTGACCTGCCATGGCGCGTCGGGCAAGGGCGACGGCGTGGCGGCCGCCTCGCTCAATCCGAAGCCGGCGGACTTCAGCGCGGGCGCGTTCAAGTACGACGCCAATGGCAACGGCGCCAAGGGCGAGGTCGACGACATCAAGGCGATCGTCCACGACGGCGCGGCCAAGCACGGCGGCTCGCCGTTGATGGCGCCGTGGCCGATGCTGTCAGCCGATCAGTTGCAGGCCGTCGCCGAGTACGTGAAGTCGCTGCACGCGGGCTGATACGCGAACTCGCGGGCCGCGTTCAGGACCCACTCGAGGATTGCCCGCTCCGTGCTGCTGATTGAGAGCGCGAGTTGTCGGTTCTGGCCGTGATGCAGGCGCGTCAGCGATATGCTTCCCTCGCCGTCGACGAGTCCTGCGAGATAGGCGGCATCCGTGGGGGAGAGTCGGGCGGCACGACGCGGTTGCATGATTCCGCACTCCTTTGCCGATGCAACGTGCAACCCCCGGCCTTGCGGCCGGGGGTCGGAATGGTGGAGGCGGCGGGACAGCTGGTCCACCGCTTTCGCGGCGGGCTGGACTATGCCATCACCCCGGCCTGCGCCGGGGGCGGGGCGTGTTATCCGGCGATCCATGCGCCGGATCCTGGGTGCTGCCCGGCTTTCGCTTCGGCAGCTCCATGAGTCTCTACAGGGCAGGCCTGAGGTTGGCCCTCTTCCTACCCCTCGGCATTACCGCTTGCCGCCGTTGCCGGCGCCGTCAGGCTTCGCCGATGTGAGCCCCGTTCTCATTCCATCCTCGCGGATGGAAGCGACCCTCGTTGATCGAACCCGCGTCCGCAAGCCCTACGCTACAGGATCTACGTGCGTGTCCAGCCTATTGATCTCGCTTCGTGCTACCCGGCGGGCGGGGAAAACATGAAGCCAGCTACGGAACGTTTTAGCGGTACCGGCCCGGAGCACGCCGGTCCCGCGATCCTGTGAGCGCGTCCCCCGGGTCTGGATGCACAGGCACATGCCAGTCGGGGGTTAGGCGGGATTAAGCCGCCAGAGCGTAGTTGTCGTCGTTGGCAACTATAGGTTTGCAAGCTGATTAACGAGGAGGCCTGCACCTCGGCACGCCCCTGGAGTTTCGCGACCCACGTCGAAACCGATCGCCCCCAAAGGACCGGCGGATTGTAGCAGAAATGGCCCCGGGCGGGCGCCATGCGCGCTAGCGGCGCGCCTTCATCACGCGCGCCTTTTCGCGCTGCCAGTCGCGCTCGCGGGTGTCGGCCCGCTTGTCGTGCTGCTTCTTGCCGCGCGCAACGCCGATCTCGAGCTTGGCGCGGCCGTTCTTCCAGTACATCGCGAGCGGGATGAGCGCGCGCCCCTTTCTCTCGACCGAGCCGATCAGCGAGTCGATCTGGCGCCGGTGCAGCAGCAGCTTGCGGCTGCGCGTGGGATCGGGCACGACGTGGGTCGACGCGGTCGGCAGCGGCGCCAGGTGCGCGCCGAACAGGAACGCCTCGCCGTCCTTCAGGAGCACGTAGGATTCCTGCAGCTGCAGCCGCCCGGCGCGCAGCGCCTTCACTTCCCAGCCCAGCAGCGCGACGCCGGCCTCCAGGCGCTCATCGATGAAGTAGTCGTGCCAGGCACGGCGGTTGACCGCGATGCGCCCCGGCGCTTCCTTGTCGTCCTTGTCCGCCATGCCGCATTGTAGCGGCCGCCCGCGGTTGTCCGCGCCGACGCCGGCGGTGACAATCGCCGCATGAGGCGTCCGATCCGTGCGTGAAGTGCGCCGCAGCGCGCTCCTGCCCTACAGCGCCGGCCAGATGTACGGCCTGGTCACCGACGTGCTGCGCTATCCCGAGTTCCTGCCCTGGTGCACGGGGGCGAGGATCCTGGCCGACGAGGGCGAGTTCGTGACCGTGTCGCTCGGCCTGCACCGCGGGCTCGCGCGCGGCAGCTTCACGACGCGCAACCGGCTGGTGCCCGGGCGCTCGGTCGAGATGCGCCTCGTGGAGGGGCCGTTCTCGACGCTGGAAGGCCGCTGGGAGTTCGCGCCGATCCAGGACGCGGGCACGCGCGCGGAGCTGCTGATGCGCTTCGAGACGCGGGGCATCCTCGGCGGCATCGCGCTGGGTCCCGCTTTCGAGCATGCCTGCAACGAGATGGTCGACGCCTTCGCGCGCCGTGCGCACCAGGTCTACCGTGCCGGCTGATCGCATCGCGGTGTCGGTCGCCTGCGCGGAAGCGGAGCGCCAGACCGTGCTCCCGCTCGAACTGCCGGCCGGAACCACCGCAGGCGAGGCGCTTGAGCGCTCCGGGATCTTCGGGCTGCACCCGGGCATCGATCCCGCCGCCTGCGCCGTCGGGATCTTCGGCCGCGAGGTAGCGCGCGGCTACCGGCTCCGGGACGGCGACCGGCTGGAGGTTCTGCGACCGCTCACAGACGATCCGCGCGAGCGCCGCCGCCGGCTGGCGCGCGCGGGCCGGACGATCGGCAAGGGTTCAGCCGTCCGCGGGTGACGGATCGCGCGGGACCGGCAGCGGTTCCTCGATGCGCGTGACCTTGTCGCCCTCGAACCAGACCACCAGGTGACGCCGGTCAACCTTGCGCGAGTGGCCGCGCCGCAGGCTGTACACGTAGTCCCAGCGCTCCGCATCGAAGCTGTCGATCACCATCGGCGTACCGAGCAGGAAGCGCACCTGGCTGCGGGTCATGCCGACCTCGACCTGCTCGACCTGCTCGGCGTCGAGCAGGTTGCCCTGCTGGATGTCCATGCGGTAGACGCAGCCGGCCACGCAGGCGG
>DATBMQ010000135.1:0-2204 GCA_036554765.1 Steroidobacteraceae bacterium
GCCTCGAGCCGCACCAGCGTGCGCACCGAGGTGCGCGCGACGTAGACGATGTCGCCGCCGTCCAGCACCGAGAGCGCCGCCGAGTCGCCCGTCAGGCGCGCGAGCTCCTCGAGGTGGGTCTGGGTCAGGTGCTCGATGTCCATGGACTCGAGGTAGGCGGCGCCGAGCTCGAGCACCTTCGGGCGCAGCAGGAAGGCGCGGCCGCGGCGCGTCACGTAGCCGAGTTCCTCGAGCGTCAGCAGGCAGCGCCGCGCGGTCGCGGCCGGCATGCCGGCGATGCCGGCGACCTCGGACAGCGTCAGCGCCGAGTGGTCGCGGGTGAAGGCGCGGATGACCTGCAGGCCCTTGGCCAGCCCGCCCATGGCTTCGCGGCGCGCGGCGGGTGCGGGTCGTTTTGGCATCCCGGCAGTCTATTTCGATATGCGAAGCAGCGACAGCCCGTGCACTTGACGCCGCGCGCGGCGCACCGCAGCATGTTCGCCCAGCGAAGCTGATTTCGCTATTCGAAACAATGACCTGCCCGGCGGAGGGGCACGGCGGCATGAAGATCGGCTCGCAGGCCCGCAGCAGCTCGGCGGTCTCGGCCTCGAACCCGGAGACCATCGTGGTGCGCGGGCGCGACCTGTGCGCCGAGCTGATCGGCCAGGTCAGCTTCACGGAGCATGCCTGGCTGCTCGTCACCGGCGGCCTGCCCTCCGCGGCCCAGCGCCGCATGCTGGACGCGACCCTGGTGGCGATCGCCGAGCACGGCCTGGTGCCGTCGGTCGCGGCGGCGCGCATCACGCTGGCGGCGGCGCCGGATGCGATGCAGGGCGCCGTCGCCGCCGGCCTGCTCGGCTGCGGTTCGGTGATCCTGGGTTCCGCGGAATCCGCCGCGCGGCTGCTCGCCGGCATCCTGGCGCGGTCCGCGCAGGGCAGCCTCGAGCCGGGCGCGCGCGCGGCGCTCGAGGAAGCACGCGCGGCGAAGCGCGCGGTGCCGGGCTACGGCCATCCCCTGCACAAGCAGCAGGACCCGCGCGTCGCGCGCCTGCTCGCGATCGCGGGAGACACGGGAATCGCGGGCCGCCACGTCGAGGCGGCGCGCCTGGTCGAAAGGCTGCTGCCGGAGGCCACCGGCAAGCCGCTGGTGATGAACGTCTCGGGCGCCATCGCGGCGGTGATGCTGGATGCGGGCTACCCGCTGACCGCGATCAAGGGCGTGCCGATGCTCGCCCGCACCGCCTCGCTGATCGCGCACCTGGTCGAGGAACAGGAGCGCCCGATCGGCTTCGTGCTCGCCGACTCCGGCGCCTCCGCGATCTCCTACGATGGCCCGGCGCCGCCGGGATTCGTGCCGACCGCATGATCCCGCATCCGGTGCTGCGCGGCGTCCGCGTCGTCGAACAGGGCACGTTCATCACCGGCCCCTGCGCCGCGATGATGCTCGCCGACCTCGGGGCCGACGTGATCAAGGTCGAGAGCCCGGAGGGCGATCCCTACCGGGCGTACCAGCAGGGACTTTATTCGCCGCACTTCCAGGCCTACAACCGCAACAAGCGCGGCCTGGCCTGCGACCTCAAGAAGCCCGCGGATCTCGAGGTCTTCGACCAGCTCATCGCGAACGCGGACGTCTACCTGCAGAACTTCCGCCCCGGCACCGCGGAGCGCCTCGGCGCCGGCGTCGAGCGGCTGCGCGGCATCAACCCGAGGCTGGTGTACTGCTCGATCAGCGGCTTCGGCGCCGACGGTCCATACCGCGAGCGACCGAGCTACGACTCCGTGGCGCAGGCGCTGTCCGGCTTCCTGAGCGTCGTCGTCGACCCGGAACGGCCGCGCTTCCTGGGACCGGCGCTCGCCGATGCCATCACCGGCATCTACGCCGCCTACGGCGTCCTGGGCGCGCTGTTCGAGCGCGAGCGCAGCGCGCAGGGACGCCTGATCGAGGTCTCCATGCTGGAGGCGATGGCGCATTTCACGGTCGAGCCCTTCGCCGCGTATTTCGCTCTGGGAGCCGTGCCGCAATCGAGCGACCGGCCGCGCCTGGCGCAGGCCTACATCCTGCGCACCGGGGATGGCCGCCTGCTCGCGATCCACCTGTCTTCGCTGGAGAAGTTCTGGACCGGCCTCACCGCCGCGCTCGAGGCGGAGGAACTCGCGCAGGACGCCCGCTTCGACAACCGCCTGGCGCGCATCGACAACTACGAGGCGCTCGGCGAGGAACTGGA
>DATBMQ010000164.1:0-7555 GCA_036554765.1 Steroidobacteraceae bacterium
GGCGGCCGCGGCCTGCGGCTTCGCGCGCCGGGCGCTGGACGAGGCGCTCGCGCACGCGCGCGGGCGCAGCCTGTTCGGCCGCATGCTGGCCGACTTCCAGCTCACCCAGTCGGCGCTCGCCGAGATGGCGACCTCGCTGGAAGCCGCGGAGCTCCTCACCTACCGCGCCGCCTGGCTGCGCGACCGCGGGCGGCCGTTCACGGCCGCCGCCGCGATGGCGAAGCTCACGGCGACCGAGACCGCGCAGACCGTGATCGACCGGGCGCTGCAGATGTTCGGCGGGCGCGGCGTGGTGCACGGCGAGGTGGTCGAGCGGCTGTACCGCGAGGTCCGGGCGCTGCGCATCTACGAGGGCGCGAGCGAGGTGCAGAAGCTGATCATCGGGCGGGAGCTGCTGAAATGAGCGTGCGCATCCTGCAGCCGGCGGGCTGGGCGCCACCGCGCGGCTACGCCAACGGCGTGGCGGCGGAGGGACGCCAGGTCTTCGTCGGCGGCCAGATCGGCTGGGACGCGGACCAGCGCATCGTGAGCGACGATTTCGCGGCGCAGGTGCGGCAGGCGCTCGCCAATGTCGTCGCCGTGCTGGCGGAAGCGGGCGCGAAGCCCGAGCACCTCGTGCGACTCACCTGGTACGTGACGAGCCGCGACGAGTACCAGGCTGCGCTGTCCGAAATCGGCGCGGCCTACCGCGAGCTCATCGGCCGGCACTACCCCGCGATGTCAGTCGTGATCGTCGCCGGCCTGCTCGAGCCGCGCGCCAAGGTCGAGATCGAAGCCACCGCCGTCATCTAATTGGGGACGTTTCCCATTCAGCAAACCCATCGGGAAGAGTCTAAAGGGGTGCGTCCCCTTTAGCCGGCGCCGTACTGGCGGCGCAATTCGCGCTTCAGCAGCTTGCCGTTGGGATTGCGCGGCAGGTCTGCGACGAACTCGACGCGTGACAGGCGCTGCTGCTTGCCGAGCCTGGCGTTGGCCCAGTCACGCAGCGCCCCGGCGTCGATGGCCGCGTGACCGCTCCGCAGCACCACGAGACCGAACGGCGTCTCGCCCCATTTCTCGTGCGGAATGCCGATGACGGCGCAGTCGAAGACCGCTGCGTGCGTCTTCAGCACGGCCTCGATGTCCGCCGGGTAGATGTTCTGCCCGCCGGACAGGATCATGTCCTTCTTGCGGTCGACGAGATACAGGTAGCCCTCCGCGTCGACGCGCCCGATGTCGCCGGTGCGCAGCCACGGCCGCCCCAACGGGTCCAGCCAGGTCGCCTCGGCGGTCGCTTCGGGGCGGTTGTGATACCCGCTCATCACGAAGCGCGACCAGCCGACGATCTCGCCGGCCTCGCCGGCGGGCAGTTCGCGGCCCTCGTCGTCGATGATCCGCAGGTCGGTGCCGGGAACGGGCTTGCCGACCGAGGCTGCGTGGGTTGCGAGATCCTCGGGGTCGAGCGTCGTGATGATGCCCTCGGTCAGCCCGTAGAGCTCGATGAGCTCGCAGCCGAACTCGCGCGCGACGCGCTGCTTCATCGCCGGCAGCATCGGCGAGCCGACCGTGCAGGCGGCCCGCATCGAGGCGAGCCCGCCGCGCGGAAACGCCGGGTGCTCGAGCACCAGCTGGAACTGCAGCGGGACCATCGCCACGTGCGTGCAGCGGTGGCGCTCGACCAGGCGCAGGAAATCCGCGGCGTCGAAATGCTCCATGACGACGATCGAGCCGCCGGCCAGGAAGGTGCAGAGCATGGCGAGCCAGCTGATGTTCGAGAACAGCCCGACCGGGCAGATGGTCACCGCGCCCGAGTGATAGCGCAGCGCCACGCCGCAGTCGTAGGCCCATTCGATGCGCCGCCGATGCGAGTGCACGATGCCCTTGGGCAGGGCGGTCGTGCCCGAGCTGTAGATGATGTTGCAGGGATCGTCCGGCTGCGGCGCGAGCGGGCAGCGCGCGTCGCCGGCCGCATCGCGCCAGCGTGCGTAGTCGGTCCAGCCGGCGCCGCCATCCACGCAGATCCAGCCGCCGGCGACGATGGCCGGCAGCCGCGCGCGGTGGGCCTCGAGGCGTGCGCGCTGGGCCGGCGTGGCGACCACCGCGCGCACGCCCGCATCCGACAGCATGCCGAGGGCGGCCTCGTCCGAGACCGACAGGTTGAGCGGCACGACGCAGATGCCCGCCTTCATCGCGCCGAAGATGGTCTCGACCATCGGGATGCCGTTGTTCATGACAATGCCGACGGCATCGCCGCGACGCAGGCCGAGCGCGAGGAGCGCATTCGCGACGCGCTCGGTCGCCGCATCGAACGCCCGCCAGTCGAGCACCGTGTCGCCGCAGCGGACGGCGGGCTCGCCCGCGCGCCAGCGGCCGTGCAGCCGCAGCAGGTCGGCCATGAGCGGCGCGGGTGCGGCCATCAACTCCGGCCGGCTCATGCCGCGGCCCTGCGGCCGGCGCTGGCGCCCGCGATCAGGATGTTGCGCAATTCCACCTTGCCCCCCGCCCGGCTGACAGTAGCGACCGGCGCGGCGGCCGGCCTCATACGTTAGTACTATTCACGCGTCCCGGGCCGATGCAACACAGTCGGCCCGTACCCGGCACGGTGAGCGGACGCATGGCAAACGCGCGGTTCGGAGCGGTGATCCTGGCGATGTTCGGCGCCGCGGCGCAGGCGGCCGTGCCCGCGCAGATCGTGGGCGAGCCGATCCGGCGCGTGTTCGATGGCAAGGCCGACGACCTGCTGAGCGCGGGACTCGGCCCCGAGGGGCTGCGCGGGCCGGCACCCGGATTCGCCGATGAACTGGCGCCGACGCCGCTGGAACTGCGCCGCCGCGCCATCTGGACCAATTACCGCGGCCTTACGGACCAGACCGAGGCCGGCGGTTTCGGCCGGCTTTCCGGGCCGAGGCCCGGCGAGCGCATCGCGGGCGTCGAATACCTCGCCGCCATCCGCACGCCGGACGGCGCGGGCATCACGACCGTCATGCTGCAGGTTCCCGCCGCTTTCGACCGCGGCCGGCCCTGCCTCGTCGTCGCCGCCTCATCCGGATCGCGCGGCGTCTACGGCGCGCTGCCGACCGCGGGCGAATGGGGCCTGCGCCACGGCTGCGCGGTCGCGCACACGGACAAGGGCACCGGCACCGGCTTCTGGGACCTCGACAGTGGCACCGGATACCGCATCGACCTCGCGGCGACCAGGGACTCCGGCGATCCGCTGCTGCTGTTCCGTCCGCGGCCCGGCGCGGCGCTCGAGGAATGGCAGCGCCGGCATCCGCATCGCGTCGCGGTGAAGCACGTGCATTCGCGCATGAATGTCGAGCGCGACTGGGGGTTGTACGTGCTGCAGGCGGCGCAGGCCGGCATCGAACTGCTGAACCGCGAGTTCGAGGCGACCGGCGCGGCGCGGTTCACGAGCGACAACCTGCTGATCATCGCCTCCGGCGTTTCGAACGGCGGCGGCGCCGTGCTGCGCGCCGTCGAGGCCGACGCGGAAGGCCTGCTGGACGGCGCCGTCGTCTCCGAGCCGAGCGCGCAGCCCGGAGTCGTGCCGGGCCTGCGCATCGCCATGGGCCGCCGGCCGGTCGTGGCGGACCCGGGCCTGCCGCTCTTCGACTTCGCGCTGCTGCACGAGCTGTGGCAGCCGGCCGCGATCCTGGCGCCCGAGGCGCCGGCGCCGTTCACCGCCATTCCGGACGTGCAACGCCCGCTGTGGATCGCGCGCGCCGCGGCGCTCGCGGCGGCCGGGGATCTGGCCGGCGACACTCCGGAGGCGCAGGGCCGGGACGCGCGCCGGCGGCTGGAGCAGGCGGGGATCCTGCGCGAGGCGCTGGACGGCGGCGTGCCGAACGTCGCCTTCGGGCTCTGGCCCGCGATCACGCACGGCTACACGAGCGCGCTCGCGCGTCTCGGCGTCGAGGAGTCGCCCTGCGGCCTGTCGTATGCCGCGACCGATGCGAAGTTCGAGGCACGCGCGCTCACGGGGCCGGAGCTCGCCCGGATCGCCGCCGATTCGGCAGGCATCCCGCCGGTCGCCGGAATCCAGATCGTGGACGAAGCGGGGCGGTTCGCATCGCTCGGCAGCCTCGAGCGGCTACGGTGCGTGCGCGAGTTGCGCGACGGCCGGGATGCCGCCGGCGCCCCGCTCGACGCCCCCCGTGCGGAGGTCTCCGCCCAGCTCGCGGCGGGCCTCGAGGAGATCCGCATGAGCGCACGCCTGCGCGGGCGGCCGGTGATCCTGCTGCACGGGCGCCGGGACGCGCTGGTGCCGGTCAATCACACCTCGCGCGCCTATCTCGGGCGCCACCGCATGCTGCGCGAGGACACGCTGCGCTACTACGAGGTCGAGCACGGCCACCACTTCGACGCCTTCAACGCCCTGCCCGGCTGGGGCGAGCGCTTCGTGCCGCTGCAGCCGCAGCTGCAGCAGGCGATGGATCTCATGCATGCGCACCTGGCGACACGGGCCAAGCTTCCCCCGTCGCAGGTCGTGCGCTCGCATCCGCGCGCGGTCGTGGACGGTGCGCCCGAGCCGCTGACGGCCGGGCACCTGGGCGCGATCCGCGCGAACCCCGCGCGCGACGCCATCCGCTTCCGCCGCGGCACGCTCCTCGTGCCTGAGTAGCGCTAGGCCCGCCAGGCGTCGCTGGTGTATTCCATGTAGATGGCGGTCGCGGCAGCGACTTCGGCGCCGAAATAGCGCGCCACGACGTGCAGCGCCATGTCGATGCCGGACGTGAGCCCGCCCGCCGTCGCGATGCGGCCGCTGTCCACGAAGCGCAGGCCGCGGCGCAGCTCGATGTCCGGAAATTCCCTGGCGAAGCCCTCGAAGAAGTCGTGATGCGTCGTCGCCGGGATGCCCTTCAGCAGGCCCGCGCGCGCGAGCTGGAAGGCGCCGGTGCAGACCGACATCGTCACGTCGGTGCCGGCGCTCGCGGCGGCGAGCCAGGCGCGCGACGCGTCGGTGGATCGATGCGCGGGCACCACGATGACGTGCGGTTGCGGCGCGTCATTGATGCCGTACTGCGGCTGCACCTGCAGGCCGCCGGTCATCCGCAGCAGCTTCGCCTCGGGCGCGACCGTGTAGAGCTCGAACGGGTGACGGTGCCCGCCGTCATGCAGCATGACGTCCTGGAACACCTCCCAGGGGCCGGCGGTGTCGATGACGTTGGCGTTGTCCCCCAGCATGAAGGCGACGCGGATGCGTTCGCGTTTCGGCAGCGGAGCGAGCGCGCCGGCGGCGGCGGCACGCGTGAGGCCGGGGCCGAACAGCGCGACCGAAGCCGCGAGCGTGGTGCCGATGAATTGACGTCGGTGCATGATGGTTCTCCTCGGGCGCCGGCTCAGGAGCCGATGCGCGGTGCGCGGACCACGACTTCCGGGAGCATCACCAGCCCGGCCGCCCGCCCGGCTGCGGTGCGTTCCCCGGGCGCGAAGTCCCGTTCCGCCAGGACGGCGAGTGCCACGACCTGGACCGCGGCCAGCGCCGCAACCAGCACCGTGCCGATGACAGAAGGACTGGACGCTGCGTGAGTCTTCATGGCCTGTCTCCCGGATTTCGATGCGCTATCGTGGCGCCTCCGGACGTGGCAGGTATGACGTAGAAGCGTCATTTCCTGCCATACTGGCCGGCAGCCGCCCGGGCTCCGCTATCGTGCGAACCACCATGAAGAACCGCCCCAGGCCGCGCAGCCGGCCCCATCGCGTCGCCATGCTCGGCTTCCCGCAGGCCCAGATCCTGGACATCACCGGGCCGCTCGAGGTGTTTTCGCGCACCGCCCGGTGGCTGGCGGAGCATCGCGGCGCCCGCACGCCCGCCTATTCCGTCGAGCTCGTCGCCGCGCGCGCGGGACCGGTCACGATGTCGAACGGACTGCAGCTGGTCGCGGCGCGCCGCTATCAGGACCTGGGCGGCGTCGACACGCTGCTGGTCGCCGGAGGACTGGGATGGGAAGCGGCCATCCGCGACCGCAGGATGATGGACTGGCTCGCCGCGCAGGCGGGGCGCGTGCAGCGGCTCGGCTCGATCTGCAATGGTGCGATGCTGCTGGCGGCCGCGGGCCTGCTAGAGGGCCGCGCCGCCACCACGCACTGGGCCTATCTCGACCGGCTCGCCAGGTTCGCGCCGAAGGCGCGCCTGGACCGTGACGCGCTATACGTACGCTCCGGAAACATCTACACGTCCGCGGGCGTGACCGCGGGCATGGACCTGGCGCTCGCGCTGGTCGAACAGGACCACGGCAAGGCCGTGGCGCTGGCGGTCGCGCAGGAGCTGGTGCTGTTCCTCAAGCGGCCGGGCGGGCAGTCGCAGTTCAGCCGGCACCTGCAGGCGCAGCGCCGTGACGACCTGTTCGGCGAACTCGAGCTCTGGATGCTCGACAACCCGGGACAGGACCTGTCGGTCGACGGCCTGGCGCGGCGCATGAGCATGAGCCCGCGCCACTTCGCGCGGCTGTTCGCCGAACGCCTGGGCGAGAGTCCCGGCGCGTACGCGCGCCGGCTGCGCGTCGAGCAGGCGCGCCGGCGCATCGAGGAGGGCGCGACGAGGCTCAAGCAGGTGGCGCGCGAGTGCGGCTTCGCCGACGAACAGGCGCTGCGCCGCAGCTTCCAGGCAATTGTCGGCATCACCCCCGCCGAATACCGCCAGCGCTTCTGAAAAAGGTGCCTGCCTCCTTTTCTGCGATGCAGAAAAGGAGGCAGGCACCTTTTTCTAACGGGCGCCGAGCGCGCGCAGCATGCGGTGCACGGCTTTCAGCTGCAGCCCGTCGCGCGTCGCGTAGTTCGCGCCCGAGTAGCCCCACCAGTCCCAGCAGCCGCGCGGGTTGAACGGCCAGATCAGGCTCTTCGCGGCCTGCGGGTACAGCACGACGATGCGGTTCGCGTCCGCCCAGCGGTTGTAGCCGGCATCGCGCGCGAAGGCGCGGCCGACGAAGCCGCTGCCCTGGCGGCAGCCATGGAAGGCCACATGCAGCCGGCACGGCCTGCCCGCGGCGCATTCCTGCGGCACGAACACGAAGCCCTCGTCCTCCATCGACACCAGCATCCCGCCGGTCGCATGGCGCGACTGGTCGAACTCGAGCAGCTTGCCGCCAGCCGGCCCCGCGGGCTCGCGCAGGCCGTCGTACAGGTACTTCAGCATCATCCCGGCCGCGTCATAGCCGCAGTCGTTGATCCACGGCGATTGCGCGATCGCGCAGGACACGCCGGCGCCATCCGCCGGAAACCCGTGAGCCGCGGGCACCTGCGTCTCGTAGTGAATGCGCTCCGCGGGCAGGAAGGCGCGATAGAAGCGCACCAGCGAGTCCGACACCGCGGCGCCGACCACCGTGTCCTTCGCGCCATGAAACACCCACACGCGATCCGGCGCGAGCCACGAGGGATCGTCCACGAATCCGCCGCGCGCACTGCCGCGCAGCGCCGCGACCAGCGGTCCCACGTCGGGTCCCGCCGGCTCCCCTTTCACGCACTCGTCGAGCGCGCGCGTCAGCAGTCCCTGCGCGCAGAACCAGGGGCCGGCCGCGATGATCGCGGCGCCGATGACGTCCTTCGAATAGGCGACCTGGTACTGCGTCGCCATGTA
>DATBMQ010000230.1:0-3671 GCA_036554765.1 Steroidobacteraceae bacterium
CTCGAGCCGCGCGACCTTGCGGGCGAGGCCGCCCGCGTCCGCAACGTCCACGACCCTGCCGACGTCCTTGTAGGCGCCGGGCGCTTCCTCGGCGACGCCGCGCATCGACGGGCTGCGGATCAGGATGCCGCGCCCGGCGAGTTCGCGCACCAGCTGCCGCCCGCCCCAGGTGCGCGTCGCCTGGTGCCGGCTCATGGCGCGGCCCGCCCCGTGGCAGGCCGAACTCCACGCCAATGCTTCGCTCTTCTCGGTGCCGACCAGCACGTACGACGACGTGCCCATGGAGCCGCCGATGAGGACGGGCTGGCCGACGCTGCGCACGGCGGCGGGCAGGTCCGGGTGTCCCGGCCCGAACGCGCGCGTGGCGCCCTTGCGGTGCACGAACAGGTGCATGCGCCGGCCGTCCACGTCGTGCCACTCCTCCTTGCAGGTGTTATGCGAGACGTCGAACAGCAGGTCGAGTGTCGCATCCGGCAGCAGGCGCGTGACGGTCTGGCGCGCGAGGTGCGTGATGATCTCGCGGTTCGCGAGCGCGCAGTTGATGCCCGCGCGCATCGCGCCGAGGTAGCGCTGCCCGAGCGGGGAGGCGATCGGTGCGCAGGCGAGCTCGCGGTCGGGCAGCGCGATGCCGTGGTGCGTCGCGGAGATCGCCATGTCGCGCAGGAACTCCGTGCCGATCTGGTGACCGAGGCCACGCGAGCCGCAGTGGATGCTGATGACGACGTCGTCGAGCACGAGGCCGAAGGCGGACGCGATCGCGGGATCCGCGATCTCCGCCACCCGCTGCACTTCGAGATAATGATTGCCCGAGCCCAGCGTGCCCATCTCGTCGCGCTGGCGGCGCTTGGCGCGGTCGGAGACCTGCGCGGGATCCGCGCCCTGCGCGCACCCGCCTTCCTCGATGCGCTCGAGGTCGGCGGCGCGGCCCCAGCCCTGCTCGACGGCCCAGCGCGCGCCGCCCGCAAGCATCGCATCCATCCGCTGCTCGTCGAGCGAGATGCTGCCCTCGCTGCCGACGCCGGCCGGGATGTCGCGGCACAGGCCGTCCGCGAGACGCTGCTTCAGCGGCTCGATGGTGGCGCAGGACAGCCCGGTCAACAGCGTGCGCACGCCGCAGGAGATGTCGAAGCCGACGCCGCCCGCGGAAACCACGCCTCCGGCATCCGGGTCGAAGGCCGCGACCCCTCCGATCGGGAAGCCGTAGCCCCAGTGCGCGTCAGGCATCGCGTAGGCGGCGCCGACGATGCCGGGCAGCATCGCGACATTGGACAGCTGCTCGTATACCTTGTGGTCCATGCCGTCGATGAGGTCCTCGTCCGCGTAGAGGACGCCCGGCACGCGCATCGCACCTTTCGGCTCGATGCGCCAGCGGAAGCCGGACTCGCGAATCAGCAGGTTCCTGTCCATCTCACACGTCCAGTATGCACTGCGCTTCCCAGCGGCCGTCTTCGCGCCGGTGGAACTTCAGCGCGGTATACGTAGCTCCCTTCACCTCGACGACCGGCTGATGCCGGTGGACGTCGATCCGTTCGCCGCTGGCGACACCCCTTAGCCGTGTTCCATCGAGCTTCACGGTGAACCGGCCGAACAGCATCCGTCGCACCGCCATCTCGTAGACCAGCGCGTTCAGCCAGTCGACCAGCAGCAGGTCGGTGGACGGCGCCTCGCAGGTGATCTCGACGTCCTCGACCGCCGCGACCCCGGCCGGGTCGGTGATCAGGGCGGTCATGCCGAGCGCCATCTGCTCGAACACTTCCTCCTGCGTGCCGCCCTCGGCGCGCACGCCCATGTCGGCGTCGTGGCCGAAGTGGGTCCAGCCGCTCATGCCGGCTCGCCGACCGGCTGCGCACAACTACGTATGGCACCGCACCGCCGGCGGACACGAGAATCGGCCGCAGGCAGAACGGAGGGCACGCCATGTCCATCAGCCAGATCTGCAGGCGCCAGGTCGTCACCGTCGGACGCGAAGTCGACGTGGCGGCAGCGGCGCGCATGATGCGAGACGAACACGTCGGCTACCTGGTGGTGACCGCGGAGTCGAGCGGCCGCCCGATCGGCGTCCTCACGGACCGTGACATCGTCCTCAAGGTCACGGCCCGGGGCCGCGATCCGGCGGACGTGAAGGTCAGCGAGGTCATGACCGCCGATCCGCTCGTCGCCGACTCAGGTGCCGACATCGGCGACACGCTGAAGCGCATGCGCGAGATCGGGGTCCGTCGGGTGCCGGTCGTCGACAGCCAGGGCCGGCTCGCCGGTATCGTGGCGCTCGATGACGTCATCGACCACCTGTTCGCGCAACTGGCGGCCGTCGCCGGGGCCATCCGCACCGAACAGCAGGCCGAGCGCGCGCTTCGCAGCTGAGAACCGGCCGCTCCTGCGCCGGGAAGCCGACGCAACGATTATCGCTGCGCGCGGGCCGGCCGGGGCCCGCGCGCAGCGTGGCCATCGGCCTCAGTTGACCTTGATCTCGATGGCCTTTGGCTTGACGACCTTCGACTTCGGGATGTGCACGTTCAGCACGCCATCCTTGCTCTCGGCGCGGATGCCGGTGGCATCCGCATCGTCGGGCAGCGTGAAGGTCCGGCAGAAGGTGCCGTAGAACCGCTCGATGCGGTGCAGCCTGCGGCCTTTCTCCTCCTTCTCCTGCTTGCGCTCGCCCTCGATCGTCAGCATGCCCTCTTCCAGGGACACCTTGACATCCTCGCGACGGATGCCCGGCAGCTCCGCCTTCACGAGATATTCGTCGTCCGTCTCGCTGATGTCGGCGACCGGCGACCATTCATGGAGCTCGCCTTCCTCGCCCATCATGCGCGGCCAGCGTCCGAACAGTGACGGCATCGTGCCGCGGAAGAACTCATCCGTGCCCCGGAAGGGTTCCCAACGCGTGAGTCTCATGTTCCCCTCCTTTGCAAAGGTTCACTACGCCATTACGCGAGAAGGGTAATCCCATCGTCGCCCCGTTCAATCCGTACATGTACTCATCGTCTCGCCGGCAGGGCCATGCTGGAATTTCCCCGGGACTGGAGCGAGGTGGCCGGCAGTGAACATCGGCGAAATCTGCAGCAGGGATCTCGTCAGCGTGAGCGCGGACACGCCGCTGATGGAAGTCGCGAAGGCCATGCGTGACGAGCACGTCGGCATCGTGGTGGTCACCAAGGCGCCGGCCGAGGAGCCGGTTGCCGCCGGGATCATCACCGACCGCGACATCGTGCGTGCCTGGCTCGACCTGGGTACGGGCATCGCCGGGCAGCGGGCCGAGAAGGTCATGACCGGTGACCCGCTCGTGCTCAGCGAAGTAGAATCCGTGGAAACCGCCATCACGCGGCTGCGGGAGCGCGGCGTCCGGCGAGCGCCGGTCGTGACGCGTCACGGCCAGCTGGTCGGTCTCGTGTCGACCGACGACCTGATCGCGCACCTGGCAGGCGAGTTGGCGGGGTTGGCAAGGTTGCTCGAGCAGCAGCCACGCCGGGAGCGGCGCTGATGCCGCACCCGCGTCAGGAGGCTCCGATGACGGATTTCAAACATGGCGCCGGCGCTCCGCTGTCGGAAAGGGAAGCGGAACTGCGCGAGGATTTCGCCTACGTCGACGAGGACGGGGATGGCCTGCTGCAGGTGGACGAGTTCATCCACTTCATGGACGAACTCGGCGCCGAGATGTCCGACGAGGAGTG
>DATBMQ010000252.1:0-11683 GCA_036554765.1 Steroidobacteraceae bacterium
CGCCGGCCGCGAGGACCTGCGCCGGCTCCCGCTGGTCACGATCGACGGCGAGGACGCGCGCGACTTCGACGACGCGGTATGGGCCGAGGAGACGGCGCAGGGCTTCCGCCTGATCGTCGCGATCGCGGACGTCAGCCACTACGTACGTCCGGGCACCGCGCTCGACGCCGAGGCGCGCGAACGCGCGACCTCGGTGTATTTCCCGAACCGCGTGCTGCCGATGCTGCCGGAGGAGCTCTCGAACCACCTCTGCTCGCTGATGCCGCAGGTGGACCGCCTGTGCATGGCCTGCGATATGCAGGTGAACCGGGCCGGCACCGTCTCGAAGAGCCGCTTCTACCCGGCGGTCATGCGCTCGGCGGCGCGCCTGACCTACACCCAGGTGGCCGCCGCGCTCGCGGGCCGCGACCCGGCCGCGCGCACGGCGCTCGCGCCGGTGCTGCCCGTGGTCGAGCGCCTGCATCGCGTGTACGGGGCGCTGCGCAAGCGGCGCGAGTCGCGCGGCGCGCTCGACTTCGAGGCGCCGGAGGTCAAGGTGCTGCTGGACGCGCAGGGCGGGGTCACGGACATCCGCGAGTACCCGCGCAACGACGCGCACCGCCTGATCGAGGAATGCATGATCGCCGCCAACGTCGAGGCGGCGCGCTTCCTCAAGAAGCACCGGCTGCCGGCGCTGTTCCGCATCCATGACCGCCCGGACGAGGAGCGCATGGAGGATCTCAAGCGCTTCCTGGCGATGCGCGGCGTGCACCTGGACATCGCGGGCGAACTCGAGCCAAAGCGCCTGCAGAAGGCGCTGCAGTCGATCTCGAACCGGCCCGATGCCGGCGTGCTCGAGAACGCGATCATCCGCTCGCTGCCGCAGGCGCTGTACCAGCCGCTCAACATCGGCCATTTCGGCCTGGCGCTCGCCGAGTATGCGCACTTCACCTCGCCGATCCGCCGCTACCCGGACCTGCTGGTGCATCGCGGCATCCGCCACGCGTTTGCCGGCGGCGGGCCGGACGACTTCGTCCACTCCGCGCGCGAAATGGAGTCGCTCGGCCAGGAATGCTCGATGCGCGAGCGCAAGGCCGACGAGGCCGCGCGCTCGGTGGTCGCCTGGCTCAAGTGCGAGTACATGCGCCCGCGGGTCGGCGAGGAATTCGACGGGGTGGTCACCGGGGTCGCCGAGTTCGGCGCGTTCGTGCAGCTGAAGGGCCTGCAGGTGGACGGGCTGGTGCACGTGACCGCGCTGCCGCGCGACTATTTCCGCTTCCACGAGCGCGACCGCACCCTGGTCGGGGAGCGCACCGGCCTGCGCGTCTCGATCGGCGACGAGTTGCGCGTGCGCCTGGTGCGGGTGGATTCCGCCGAGCGCAAGATCGATTTCGAGCTCGTGGCGAGGACCGGCGCGCATTTCCATCCGCGCCGCCGGGAAGGACGCACGGCGCGCAGGAAATGAGCGCGGGATCCCTCGTCTACGGCCTGCACGCCGTGCGCGCGGTGCTCGAGCGAAGGCCCGGCGACGTGCTGCGCCTGGCGCTGGCCGCTGCCCGCGACGACGCCCGCATGCGCGGACTGCGCGAGCTCGCCGCCGCGCGCGGCATCCGCGTCGCGCAGTCCTCCACCGCAGAGCTGGACCGGGAGACGGGCGGCGCGGCCCACCAGGGCGTGCTCGCCGAAGTGCGCCCGAGCGCGGCGCTGGACGAGAACCGCCTGCTCGACCTGCTGGTCGCGGCCAGCCCGCCGCTGCTGGTGCTGGTCCTGGACGGCGTGTCGGATCCGCACAACCTCGGCGCCTGCCTGCGCACCGCGGATGCCGCGGGTGCCAACGCCGTGGTCGCCCCGCGCGACCGCGCCGCCGGCCTGACCCCGGTGGTGCGCAAGGTCGCCGCCGGGGCCGCCGAGACGGTGCCCTTCGCGCAGGTCACGAACCTCGCGCGCTCGCTCAAGGACCTGAAGGCCGCCGGGCTCTGGATCGCGGGCACCGCCGGGGACGGCGAGCAGGAGCTGTACCGGGCCGACCTGACCGGCAGCCTCGCCGTGGTCATGGGCGCGGAGGGCAGGGGGCTCAGGCGCCTGACGCGCGAGTCCTGCGATTACTGCCTGAGGCTCCCCATGCGCGGGGCGGTAGCCTCCCTGAACGTCGCGGTCGCGGCCGGCATCGTGCTGTTCGAGGCGCGCCGGCAGCAAGCCATGAAACTTGCAAAACCCGAGCAGGTCCGGTAACTTACGCGCCCCTCGCCCCGGACACCGGGGCGTTTTCTCCTTGCCTCACCGGAGCCGCAGCAACGGGAGGCTTACAGCCACGAGGAGCAACACGATGCGGCATTACGAGATCGTATTCCTGGTTCACCCGGACCAGAGCGAACAGGTTCCCGCCATGATCGAGCGCTACCGCGGCATCATCACCGCGGGCGGCGGCGCGGTGCATCGCCTCGAGGACTGGGGCCGGCGCCAGCTGGCGTTCCCGATCGCGAAGATGCACAAGGCGCACTACGTGCTGATGAACGTCGAGTGCGACGGCAAGGCGCTCGAGGAACTCACCGGCGGGTTCCGCTTCAGCGACGCCGTGCTCCGGCACCTGGTCGTGAAGATGGACCGCGCGGTCACGGAGCCTTCGCCGATGGCGAAGGAGCCCGAGGAGCGCGAGCGCGAGCGCGGCGACCGCGACGTGCCGGTCGAGGCGATGGGCACGGACTGAGCGAACAGCGGAGACCCGACATGTCACGATTCTTCCGGCGCAAGAAATACTGCAAGTTCACGGCCGAGGACACCGACCAGATCGACTACAAGGATCTGTCGACGCTCAAGGCCTACATCACGGAAACGGGCAAGATCGTCCCGAGCCGCATCACCGGCACGCGGTCGTTCTACCAGCGGCAGCTCGCGATCGCGATCAAGCGGGCGCGCTACCTGGCGTTGCTGCCCTACACCGACCAGCACTGAGGTCCGCGGGCGCAGGCCCGGGGCTCCACGCGAGCAATGACCGCGCTGCTGAAATGGGTGACCGCGACGCCGGTGCGCGCCTTCCTGGCGGCGGGCCTGGCTGCGCTGGTGGCGTTCCTGGCGCTGCCGATGGCGGCCTGGCTGCCTGCCGGGTTCGTCGTGCTCGCGTTCCTCTGCGGCGGCACGGCGCTCGCGCTCGCCGCGGCGGCCGGGGCGGGGATCGCGCTGCTGTGGATGCTGGCGCCGGCTTTCGGCCTGGGGCCTGCGCTCGCGGTCGTGATCGCGGTGCTGCTGCCGGCCTGGTTCGGCGGCACGGCGCTCGCGAGCACGCGCAGCCTGAATCTCGTGTACCAGGCGCTGACGCTGGGCGCGGCGCTGCTGGTGCTCGCGATCCACGCGCTGCTCGGGGACCCGCAGGGCGTGCTGATGCCCTTGATCGCGCAACTCGAGCCGTTGCTGCAGCAGGTGGCGGCCACCTTGTCGCAGTGGGGCATCGAGAGCACGCCGGCGGAGATCGGCGCGGCGACCGCCCGCGTCGCCTGGGCGACGCTCGGCTGGATGGTGCTGCTGCACGCGCTGATGGCGCAGTTCGCCGGACTCTGGGGCCTGGGGCGGTTGCGCGAGCCCGGCCTGTTCGGCCGCGAGTTCCGCCAGCTCAAGCTCGGCCGGTTCATCGCCTGGGCGCTGGCCGGGGCCTTCGTGCTGTCGCTGGTGGCGCACCGGCTGGTCGCGGGCGGCTGGCAGGCGGCTGACGACGTGGTGTTCGTGCTGGCCGCCGCCTTCCTGGTGCAGGCGCTGGCCGTGGTGCACGGCCTGCGCGAATTGCAGGTCATCGGCCAGCTGCCGGTGGTCCTGGCGTACCTGGCCCTGGTGCTGGCGCCGCTGGCGCTGGTGGGGATCGGATTCGCGGACACCTGGTTCCGCTTTCGTGAGAGATTCGTCAAAAGGTAACCGACCATGGAAGTCATCCTGCTGCAGAAAATCGCCAACCTCGGCGACATCGGCGACCGCGTGAAGGTCAAGCCCGGCTTCGGCCGCAACTACCTGCTGCCGGGCGGCAAGGCGACGCTCGCCACGCCCGAGAACGTCGCCAGGTTCGAGGCCCGCCGCGCCGAGCTCGAGGCCAAGGCCGCCGCCGACCTGTCCTCCGCGCAGTCGCGCGCGGCGGCGCTCGAGGGCTTCACGCTCAGCATCACGGCCAAGGCCGGCAGCGAGGGCAAGCTGTTCGGCTCGATCGGCACCACCGACATCGCCGAGGCCTGCAAGGCCGCCGGCCACGGGATCGAGCGCGCGGAAGTGCGCCTGCCGGGTGGACCGATCCGCATGGTCGGGGAGCACGTCATTACGCTGCACCTGCACAGCGACATCGACGTCCAGGTGCCGCTCACCGTCGTCGCGGAGGAGTGACGCCCGCGCGGCTGCGGCCGCGTGTATGCTGAACTGACCGTATGGTCGCCATCATTCGCCAGGACGAGGTCCGCACCCCGCCGCATTCGGTCGAGGCGGAACAGGCGGTGCTGGGCGGCCTGATGCTCGACTCGAATGCCTGGGACGCGGTCGCCGACATCGTCCTCGCGTCCGATTTCTACCGCCGCGACCACCGCCTGATCTTCGAGGCGATCGCCGAGGTGGCGGAGAGCCGCGGCTCCTGCGACGCGGTCACGGTCTCCGAGCATCTCGAGCGCAAGGGCCGGCTCGACGAGATCGGCGGGCTCGCCTACCTCGGCACCATCGCGCGCGACACGCCCTCGGCGGCGAACGTGCGCGCCTATGCCGAGATCATCCGCGAGCGCTCGATCCTGCGGCAGCTGGCCGCCGCCGGCGGCGAGATCGCGGCCGGCGCCATCGACAGCCGCGGGCGCAGCGCCAGCGAGCTGGTGGACGAGGCCGAGCGGCGCGTGTTCGAGATCGCCGAACGCGGCAGCCGCGGCAAGACCGGCTTCATCGCGATCAAGGACGTGCTGCCGCAGACCATCGACCGGCTCGACCTGCTGCACCAGTCGCCGGGCGAGATCCGCGGCGTGCCGACCGGCTTCACCCAGCTCGACAGGAAGACCACCGGCTTCCAGCCCGGCGACCTGATCGTGATCGCGGGCCGCCCGTCCATGGGCAAGACCACGCTGGCGGTCAACATCGCCGAGAACGCGGCCATCGCCAAGGGGGTGCCGTCCGCGATCTTCTCGATGGAGATGTCGGCCGAGCAGCTGACGCTGCGGCTCATCTCCTCGCTCGGCCGCGTCAACCAGACGCACCTGCGCACCGGCAATTTCTCGGAGGAGGACTGGTCGCGCATCCAGGGCGCGATGGCGCAGCTCTCGGGCGCGCCGCTCTACGTGGACGAGTCGCCGGCGCTGACGCCGACCGAAGTGCGCGCGCGGGCACGGCGGCTGAAGCGCGAGCGCGGGCTCGGGCTGGTGGTGGTGGACTACCTGCAGCTCATGCAGGTGCCGGGCACCAAGGAGAACCGCGCCACCGAGATCTCCGAGATCTCGAGGAGCCTCAAGGCGCTGGCCAAGGAGCTGCAGGTGCCCGTGGTCGCGCTGTCGCAGCTGAACCGCGCGGTCGAGCAGCGCACCGACAAGAAGCCCGTGATGTCGGACCTGCGCGAGTCCGGCGCGATCGAGCAGGACAGCGACCTGATCCTGCTGATCTACCGCGAGGAGGTCTACGACCCCAACACGACCCGCCGCGGCGTCGCCGACATCATCATCGCCAAGCAGCGCAACGGCCCGGTGGGCGAGATCCAGCTGACCTTCCTCGGCGAGTACACGCGCTTCGAGAACCTGGTCGCCGAGTCCTACGGCGAGGGTGCGTTCTGACGCCCGCGCCGCGGGCCGTCATCGACACGGCCGCCTTTTCCCACAACCTGCGCCGGGTGCGAGAGCACGCTCCCGGCTGCCGCGTGCTGGCGGTCGTCAAGGCCAATGGCTACGGCCACGGCATCGTGGTCGCCGCGCGCGCGCTCGCGGCGGCGGATGCCTTCGCGGTCGCGCGCGTGGAGGAAGGGGTTGCCCTGCGGGAGGCGGGGATCGCGGCGCGCATCGTGCTGCTCGGGGGCGTGCAGGATGCCGGCGAACTCGCCGCGGCGGCCACGCACGGCTTCGAGCTGTTCGTGCACCAGGACGCCCAGCTCGCCCTGCTCGAGCGCTGGCCGGGCGCGCACCGGTTCCGCGTCTGGCTCAAGGTGGACAGCGGCATGGGCCGGCTGGGATTCCGGCCGGCGGACGTGCCGCAGGCGACGGCGCGGCTGGCCGGCTGTGCCGGCGTCGCGCAGCCGCCGCTGCTCGCGACCCACCTGGCGGAATCCGAGGCGCGCGGCAACGCGCGCACGCGCGCGCAGATCGAGTGCTTCGCGCAGGCGACGGCGGGGCTGGCGGGCGAGCGCAGCATCGCGAACTCCGCAGGCCTGATCGCCTGGCCGGAGGCGCGAGCCGACTGGGTGCGTCCCGGCATCATGCTGTATGGCGTGTCCCCGTTCCCGGATGCGACCGGCGCGGACCTCGGGCTGCGCCCGGTGATGAGCTTCGAGACGCGCGTCATCGCGGTCAAGGACCTGGCAGCGGGCGATCGCGTCGGCTACGGCGGCGCCTGGCAGGCGCGCGCCCCCGCGCGCATTGCCATCGCGGCGGCGGGCTATGGCGACGGCTATCCGCGCGCCGCCCCCAACGGGACGCCGGTGCTGGTGAACGGCCGCCCCGGCGCGCTCGCCGGGCGCGTGTCGATGGACATGATTGCGATCGACGTCAGCGGGCGCGACGACGTCGCCGCCGGCGACCCGGTGCAGCTCTGGGGCCCCGGGCTTCCGGTCGAGCGCGTGGCGGCGGCGGCCGGGACCATCGGCTACGAGCTGATCTGCCGCGTCAGCCGGCGCGTGCCGCTCGAGGTGCGGTGAAGGTCCTCGTCACGGGTTCGTCGGGCCGCATCGGCGGCGCGATCGCGGCGCGGCTCTCGCTGCGTCACCAGGTGAGCGGATTCGACCTGCGCCCGGGCCCGCTCACGGCCGTCACCGGCGACCTGCGCGACACCACGCTGCTCGCGCGCGAGCTGCCCGGCGTGGACGCGGTGGTGCACACGGCCGCGCTGCACGTGCCGGATCTCGCCAGTCGCGCGGCGCAGGAATTCCGCGAGGTCAACGTGGACGCCACGCGCCGGCTGCTGCAGGCCTGCGGGGAGGCGGGCGTGCGCCGTTTCGTCTACACCAGCACGACCTCGCTCTACGGCGATGCCATGCTGCCGCAGGGTGCGGCGGTATGGGTGACGGAATCGCTGGTACCGAGGCCGCGCGACGTCTACGACGAGACCAAGCTCGCCGCCGAGGAGGCCTGCCGCGAAGCGGCGCAGGCCGGGCTCGCCTGCGTGGCGCTGCGCATGTCGCGCTGCTTTCCGGAGGAACCGCGCCTGCTCGCGATCTACCGCCTGTACCGCGGCGTGGACGCGGAGGACGTTGCGCAGGCGCACGAGCTCGCGCTCGCCGCGCCGGCGGGCGCTTTCGCGGCCTACAACGTGTCCGCGCCGACGCCATTCCGGGAGCCGGACTGCACGAGGCTGCTCGAGGATGCCGCGGCGGTGGTGCAGGAGCGGCTGCCGTGGGCGGCGGCGGAGTTCGCGCGCCGCGGCTGGCAGTTGCCTGACTCCATCGACCGCGTTTATGTTGTCGAGCGGGCGATCACGGCGCTCGGGTACCGGCCGGTGCACGATTTCGCGTCGCTGTTCCGGCGTCCGGCGCCGCAGCCCGGCCCGCGGGGAGGGTGAGCATGTCCATCGTCTGGCCCGCCTTCGCGCTGGTCGCGCTCACGCTCGCGGTGGTATTCAGGCTCGCGCGGCAGCGCTTCGCCGCGGCCCGGTCCGGGCGCGTGGATCCCCGTTACTACAAGGTGTTCAAGGGCGAGGGCGAGCCCGCGGACGTCGCCGCCACCGCGCGCAACCTCAACAACCTGTACGAAATGCCGACGCTGTTCTACGCCGGCATCGCGATCGCCTTCGCAGCGGGCCGCAGCGGGACGCTGCTGGTGACGCTGGCCTGGGCCTACGTCGCGCTGCGCTACGTGCACAGCGCAATCCACCTGACCACCAACAAGGTGCTCTGGCGCTTCCGCGCCTTCGCCGCGAGCATGTTCGTGCTGCTCGCATTCTGGGGCGCGCTCGGCTGGCAGCTCGCGACCGGCACGGGTCTCGCCGCCGCCGGCCACTGACGCGGGCGCCGGTCCTGCGGCCATGGGCGGCGCCTGGATCAAGTCGCTGCTGTTCGGCGCCGTGCTGGCCGGCTCGATCGGCCCGATCGCGCTCTTGATCTTCGGCACCGCGGCCCGCCGCGGTTTCGCGGCGGGCGTCTTTGCGGCGGCGGGCGCCGCGCTCGCCGACTTCGCCTATGCGCTCGCGGCCTTTTCGATCGGGGCGCTGGTGCTGCCGCGGCTGGCCGCCCACCAGGGCGCCGTGCGTATCGCCTCGGCTTCGCTGCTGGTCGCGCTCGGCCTGCTGATGCTGCTGCGCCGGCCGGCAGACGCCGCGGCGCCCGCGCAACCGGCCGCACGGATGCTGCTGCCGGTGTTCCTGCTGACGCTGGTCAATCCGATGACGATCGTCGTGTTCGCGGGATTCGTGCCGCAGCTGCCGCTCGCCGGTTCGCTGCCGGTCGCCGCCTGGCTGGCCTTCGGGCTCGGTGTCGGCAGCCTGTCGGTCGCGGTGGCGGTCGCCGGGGCGGGCGCCCTGCTCGGTGCCGCGCTGCCGGGCCCGGGCTGGCGCCGCGCGATCAGCGCCGTCTCGGCCATCGGCATCCTCGCCTTCGGCATCGCCGGGCTCGCCGGCGCCTGAGGCGGATATGGCGCGGCTCCGGACGCCGGAGTAGTCTGCCTGCGCCCGCGCCGGCGGGCGCCAGGGAGACCGGAACATGACGCTCGAACTGAACTACCTCGTGCTGGTCACCGCGCTGACCGCGGTGCTGTGGGTGCCGTATATCCTCGACCGTGTCGCGGTGCGGGGCATCGCCGACGCGGTCGGCTACCCGGAAAACCCGAAGCAGCAGTCGGCCTGGGCGACGCGCCTGCAGAAGGCGCACGGCAACGCCGTCGAGAACCTGGTCGTGTTCGCGGCGCTGGTGCTGGCCGCGCATGCCGCGGGGGTCTCGAGCGAGACCACGGTGTTCGCGGCAAAGATGTATTTCTGGGCGCGGCTGGTGCACGCGCTCGCGTACACGCTGGCCTGGCCGTGGGTGCGGACGCTGGCCTTTACGGCGGGCTTCGCGAGCCAGGCGACCTTCGCCTGGCTGCTGCTGAGCTGACCGGCGACCGGGGTCTCAGGCCTCGAAGAAGCCCATCTTGACGCCGGCGAGCGTGACCACGTCGTTGTCGTGCAGCCGGCGCGCCTGCGGCCCGATCGGCTGGCCGTTGACCAGCGGGAAGTCGCCGGGCTTCGCGCTCTCGACGTGCACCACGTAGTAGCCGTCGGCACGGCGGCTGATGGCCGCGACCTGCACCCCGGGGCGGCCGAGCGTGGTGAGCGTCTTCGCGAGTTCCAGTTCGCGGCCCGCGAACTGTCCCGACAGCACCTGCAGCTTGGCCGGGCGCGCGGGCGCGCCTTTCTCCGCGGGCGATGCGGCGGGCGCGGGGCGTGCGGCCGGCGCTGCCGGCGGCGGCGAAGTGGTCGGCGGCGCGACCTGCTCGGTCGCGGCGCGCAGCCGCGCCTCGTTGACCTGGCCGGGCTGGATCACCAGCGTGCGCTCGAACTCGTCCTGTTCCGAACTCTCGACCTGGCTGTCCACGAAACGCAGGTGGTGGTGGCCGATCGTGATCACGTCGCCATGCGTCAGGGCGTGCTTCTTGATCAGCTTGCCGTTGACGTAGGTGCCATTCGTGCTGTTGAGGTCCTCGAGGAAGGAATCGTTGAGGATGTTGATGATGAGGCCGTGATGGCCGCTGACGGCCGCATTGTCGATGCGGACGTCGTTGTCCGGCAGGCGACCGACCGTGTACCGCTCCTTCGTCATGTTGTATTCGGCCAGGACCTGGCCGTCCAGACTCAAGATAAGGCGCGCCATCGTCTCCCTCGCTGCCTGTTATCCGAACCAGGCCAATATTCTGTCAAGTATGCCGCGCCGCGCGGGGAAAAGTTCGACCACCTGCGCGAGCACGACCGAGATGTTGTCCCTGCCGCCGCTGTCGTTGGCGAGCTGCACCAGCTGCCTAGCGACGGTGTCAAGATTACCTCCGAACGTACTGATTGTTAAGTGAATATCCTCATCTTCGACCATATCTGTGAGGCCGTCGGAACAAAGCACCAGCCAGTCGCCCGCTTCCACCGGCATCTCGTGCACCTCGACCTCGACGGTGGCCTCGACGCCGAGGGCGCGGGTCACGTAGTTCTTGTTGGTCGCCCGCTGGGCTTCCTCGGCCGAGTAGAAGCCACGGTCGACGAGCTCCTGGAGCAGCGAGTGATCCATGGTGAGCTGCTCGAACGCCTCCTTGCGCAGGCGATACATCCGCGAGTCGCCGACGTGGGCGACCGTGAGCCGGTTGTCGTGGAGCAGGGCCGCGACGACCGTCGTGCCCATGCCTTCGCACTGGGTCTGCGACTTCGAAGTCTGGTGGATGATCTTGTTGGCGCGGGCGATCGCGTCCCGGAGGATGATGCTCGGGCGGTGCAGGCTGGTCGCCTTGTCGCTGCCCTCGAGCTCCTGCGCGACGTAGGCCTCGCGCACCAGGTTGGTGATGGTCTTGACCGCGATGCCGCTCGCGACCTCGCCCGCGTTGTAGCCGCCCATGCCGTCGGCGAGCACGAAGAGCCCGATGTCCCCGTCGAGCGCGATCGAGTCCTCGTTGTGCTCGCGCACCTTGCCGGTGTCGGTCAAACCGACGGATTGCACGCGATTGCGCAGCGAAACGTAGCGGCCCATCAACGCAGCGCCGGATCGATGTCGCGTGCCGAGTCGCGCAGCGCCTGCGCCATCTCCGCCCCGTTCCGGTAGCGGGCCTCCGGGTCCTTTTCGAGGGCGCGGTCGATGATGGCGGCGAGCGTCGCGGACAGGTCGGGGCGGACCACCCGGAGCGGAGGGTGCGGCTCGCCCGAGATCTTCTGCATCAGGCCCGGGATCGAGTCCGAGCGGAACGGCAGCATCCCGGTCAGGAGCTGGAACAGCGTGACGCCGAGCGAGAAGAGGTCGGACTGCGGCGTCACCGGCCGCGCGTCGAGCTGCTCGGGCGCCATGTACGAGGGCGAGCCCAGGATCACGCCCGTGCGCGTCGCGCGGCTGTTCTCGAGCCGCGCCACGCCGAAATCCATGATCCGCACGCGGCGGCTCTTCTGGTCGAAGACGATGTTGGCCGGCTTGATGTCGCGGTGAATGACGCCGCGCTGGTGCGCGAAGTAGAGCGCGTCGGCGACCCGGGCGCACATCTCGCACACGAGCCGCGGCGGCAGCATGCGGCCCTCGGTGGCATGGGTGGCGAGGTTGACGCCCTCGACGTACTCCATCGCGAGGTAGACCTGGCCTTCGTGCTCACCGGCCTCGCGTATCTCGACGATGTCCGGGTGCGCGAGCGAGCCAGCGGCCTCGGCTTCGCGCAGTAGGCGCAGCTTCGCCTCGTCGAGGAGGTCGTCCGGCCAGTCGTCAGCGAGCGAGAGCAGCTTCAGGGCGACGACGCCGTTGTTGCGCTCGTCCACCGCGCGGAACACGGTCGCGGTTGCGCCACGGCCGAGCTGCTGCTGCAGGCGGTAGTGGTGGAATAGCTGCCCCGAGCGGAACGAGGCGCCGCGCGAG
>DATBMQ010000016.1:0-4500 GCA_036554765.1 Steroidobacteraceae bacterium
CAGCGCGAGCGTCGCGGCAAAGGCGGCGGCCGCGAGCAGGATGACGGCCACGCCGCTGGCGCGCGCCCGGGCGAGCTCGAAACCATGGCCCGCGTCCCAGGCCAGGTGGCGCAGCCCGTTGAAGAGGTGATACCAGAACACTCCGATCAGCCCGGCGAGCACGATCCGCATCGGCCAGCTGCCGAAGAAGCGGGCCGACGAGGCGTAGGCGTCCGCGCCGCAGGCGGCCGCGACCAGCCATGCGACCAAGAGCGGCGTCGACAGCGTCAGGACCAATCCGCTGATGCGGTGCAGGCCCGAAAGCACCGTCGTGAGCGCCAGCCGGTAGACCTGGAGGTGCGGAGAGAGCGGCCGGTCGGGAAGCATGACGGGCGCCGATGGCGCCTTGGCGGGTGCAGGGGCTTGCATCGCTAACGTATTCTGCCAGAAGGGAACTCTGCCCCCCAAGGTCATTTGCGCCCGGTTCGCCCAGAAGTGCTGCGTTACGATACGGCGATGCCCCGCACCCGCTGGACTCCGTTGCCGTCGTGGTCAGTCGTCGCGGTGACGGGGCGCGACGCGCGCGCATTCCTGCAGGGCCAGCTCACCAGCGACCTGCTCGCCCTGGATCGCCATCCCGGCATGCTCGCGGGCGCCTGCAATCGCCAGGGCCGCGTGCTCGCCGTGCTGCGGCTCGCCGCGCGCGGCGATGCGATCCTGCTGCTGCTGCCGCGCGCGATGGCACCGCTGGTCGTCGCCCACCTGTCGCGGTTCGTGATGAGATCGGCCGTGGGCTTCGAGCATGCGCCCGATGCCGTCGTCGGCCTGATCGATGCGCCGCCGACGCTGCAGTCGGCCGCCGCTGCCGCCGGCCTTGCGGTCATGGTGGCCGGACCCAGGCGCACCGTGCTGGTGGGCGCGCGCGGGCAGGCCGACCAGGTCCTCGGCGGCCAGCCGCAGGCGGCACCGGACGACTGGGAGGCGGCGTCGATCGAAGACGGCGAGCCGGCGATTTATCCGGAGACTTCCGGCCTCTGGGTTCCGCAGATGATCAATCTCGACCTGCTGGGCGCCGTCAGCTTCAGCAAGGGCTGCTATCAAGGGCAGGAGATCGTCGCGCGCGCACAGCACCTCGGCCGCATCAAGCGCCGCATGCTGCGCTACGCCGGCCCCGCCGGCGAGCCGCCCGGGCCGGGCCAGATGCTCCACGCGGCGCGTGAACCGGCGGCCCAGGTCGTGCGTGCCTGCGCGCTCGGCACCAGCCAGTGCCTCGCGGTCGTGTCACTCGGAGATTGTGGCGAGCTGCTGGGTGCGGCGCCGGATGGCCGGGAATTCGTGCCGGCGGACCTGCCCTATGCGATCCCCGCGGCCATGCCGGAGGCGGTAGAGGAGTCCTCTTCCGCAGGATGAAGGCGCGCGCTCAATCCGTCACCGGCTCGTGGCGAAGCTGCGGGAACAGCAGCACGTCGCGGATGCTCGGCGAATCGGTCAGCAGCATCACCAGCCGGTCCACGCCGACGCCCAGTCCCGCCGCGGGCGGCATGCCGTACTCCAGCGCGCGGATGTAGTCGCCGTCGAAAGCCATCGCCTCCAGGTCCCCTGCCCCGCGGCGGGCCGCCTGCCCGCGGAAGCGCTCGGCCTGCTCCTCCGGGTCGTTGAGCTCGGAGAACCCGTTGGCCAGCTCGCGCCCGTCCACGAACAGCTCGAAACGGTCCGTCACGAACGGGTCGGCATCGCGGCGGCGCGACAGCGGCGACACTTCGGTCGGGTAGGAATGGACGAAGGTCGGCTGCAGGATGCGGTGCTCGCAGGTCTTCTCGAACAGCTCCATGAGCAGCTTGCCGGCCCCGTCCTGTGCGCCGGCCTCGATGCCCTGCGCGGAACACGCGGCGTGCAGGTAGGCGGTCTCGCGCAGCCGCGCACGGTCCAGCCCCGGGTTGTGCCCCGCGACCGCCTGCTCCACCGAGATGCGCGCGAACGGCGCCGCCAGGCGGATGCCGCGCCCCTGGTAGGAGATCTCCCGCGTTCCCGCGACCGCGACTGCCAGGCCCTCGAACATGCGCTCGACGAGGCCCATGAAGTCGTCGCAGTCCGCGTAGGCCTGGTAGAGCTCCAGCATCGTGAATTCGGGGTTGTGCTGGGTGGAGAGGCCCTCGTTCCTGAAGTTGCGGTTGATCTCGTAGACGCGCTCGAAACCGCCGACGACCAGGCGCTTCAGGTACAGCTCGGGCGCGATGCGCAGGTACATGTCCTGGTCGAGCGCGTTGTGGTGCGTGACGAAGGGCCGCGCCACGGCGCCGCCCGGGATCGGCTGCATCATCGGCGTCTCGACCTCGAGGAAGCCCTGGGCGTCCAGGAAGTCGCGCAACCAGCGCACCACGCGCGTGCGCGTGCGGAAGGTCTCGCGCGCCGTCTCGTTGACGATCAGGTCCACGTAACGCCGGCGGTAGCGCGTCTCGGTGTCGGCGAGCCCATGCCACTTGTCGGGCAGTGGCCGCAACGCCTTCACGAGCAGCCGCACCGATTCCGCGCGCACCGAGAGCTCGCCGGCGCGCGTGCGCATGAGCACGCCCTCGGCGCCCAGGATGTCGCCGACGTCCCAGCCCTTGAACGCCTCGTACGAGTCCCCGAGCGCTTGCGCCTGCAGGTACACCTGGATCTGGCCGCTGGCGTCCTGCAGCTTTGCGAACGATGCCTTGCCCATCACGCGCTTGAACATCATGCGCCCGGCTACGCGCACGCGGACCGGCTGCGCGCCCAGGGACCCGTCGCTGCGACCCTCGTAGGTGGCGTGCAGGTCCGCCGCCAGCGCGTCGCGGCGGAAGTCATTGGGGAAGGCGATGCCAGCGTCGCGCAGGCGCGCAAGCTTGCCGCGCCGCTCGGCGATCAGCGCGTTGTCGTCGCCCCCGTCCCGGGTGTCGTCGTCCGCCATGGATCGAATCCTACAGGCCCTGCTTCAGGCTCGCTTCCATGAACGGATCCAGGTCGCCGTCCAGCACCGCGGCCGGGTTGCCGGTCTCGTGCCCGGTGCGCAGGTCCTTGATCCGCGACTGGTCCAGCACGTACGAGCGGATCTGGTGGCCCCAGCCGACGTCGGTCTTCTGGTCCTCCAGCACCCGCGCAGCCGCGTTGCGCTTGTTGACCTCCAGCTCGTAGAGCTTCGCCTTCAGCATCTTCATCGCCGTCGAACGGTTCTTGTGCTGGCTGCGCTCGCCCTGGCAGGCGACCACGATGCCCGAAGGCAGGTGGCGCAGCCGCACCGCAGAATCGGTCTTGTTGACGTGCTGGCCGCCGGCCCCGCTCGCGCGGTAGGTGTCCATCTCGATGTCGGCCGGGTTGACCTCGATGTTGATCTCGTCGTCCACCACCGGCGATACGAAGACGGAGGCGAAGGACGTGTGGCGGCGGTTGCCCGAGTCGAACGGCGACTTGCGCACCAGGCGGTGCACGCCGGTCTCGGTGCGCAGCCACCCGTAGGCGTAGGGACCGTCGACCTCGATGGAGGCGCTCTTGATGCCCGCGACTTCGCCGGGACTCTGGTCGATGACCTCGGTGCGGAAGCCGCGCCGATCCGCCCAGCGCAGGTACATGCGCAGCAGCATGGCGGCCCAGTCCTGCGCCTCGGTGCCGCCGGCGCCGGCCTGGATGTCGAGAAAGGCGCCGCGCGGGTCCATCTCGCCTGGGAACATGCGCGACAACTCGAGCTGGCGCACGCGCTCGCCCAGCTGGCCGGTGTCGCGCTCGACCTCCGCGAATCCCGGCTCGTCCTGTTCGGCTTCGACCAGTTCCAGCAGCTCGGCCGAGTCAGTGAGCCCGCGCCCGATACCGTCGAGCTCGCCGATGGTCGCGTCCAGGCGCGCACGTTCGCGGCCGAGCGCCTGCGCCTTCTCGGGCGTGTTCCAGACGGCGGGGTCCGCCAGCTCGCGGTTCAGTTCCTCGAGCCGTTCGCGCTTGCGGTCGTACTCAAAGGTACCCCCTCAGCGCATCGAGGCGCTGTTGCAGGTCTTCGAGCGAGCGGCGGGTCGGGGCGGTTTCCATGCGGCGCGCATCTTAACAGACGCTCACGCGGCGGATTCGAGGTGCTCGGCCAGCAGCTCGGCGCGCGCATTGCCGCCCCAGGACGTGGACTGCAGGCGGTAGGCGAGGCGCAGCCGCGACCCGGGCGCCGGGCGGCCCGCGCGCACGTCGTCGAAATGGCCGAGGGCGATCGCCTCGACCGGCTGCGCCGCCGGATCCGGCCGCAGCCACAGTTTGAGATGCCGCCCCGCGACCACGCGTGATTCGACCACGGCGAACTCCCCGTCGAACACCGGCTCGGGAAATCCCTGGCCCCAGGGGCCGCCGTCCTCGATGGCGCGTGCGGTCTCGAGCGAGAGTTCCGCGGCCGCGAGTTCGCCGTCGCTCTCGATCACGCCCTGCATCTGCTCGGGCGTCAGCCAGCGGCCGACCTCCTCGGCGAAGGCCTCGGTGAAGCGCGCGAGCGCGCTGCGCCGCAGCGTAAGTCCCGCCGCCATCGCATGG
>DATBMQ010000039.1:0-8864 GCA_036554765.1 Steroidobacteraceae bacterium
CTTCCTGTTCCGCCCGCCGTGCCACCGCGAGGAATCCTCGCCGGCGGCGTTGCGCCTCTCGCTCTCGGCGCACGACGCCGGTCTCGACGTCGAGATCCTCAAGTGCCGCGGCGGCATGCCCGCGCGCGTGGACCGGCTGCCAGTCCACTGAGGAGGGATCCGTGTCCGAGTTGCATCCGGCCATCCCGATGCCGGCACCGGAGACGCGCCGGCCGCCGCTCGCGCTCGTGCCGCGGCGCGCCGTCGCGACCGCCGGTGCACGCGAGCTGTGGCTGGCCGCGCACTTTCCCCGCCTGCCGCTCGAGGCGCTGCTGCCGGCAGCCCGATCCACGCGCGCCGCCGCGGTGACGGAAGCGGACGACCCGCGCCGCACGATCGTCTCCTGCAACGAGCGCGCCGCCCGCCAGGGCATCCGGCCTGGCATGGGACTCGCCGCGGCGCTCGCGCTCGTGCCCGGGCTGCGGGTCGAGGAGCGCCAGCCGGTCGCGGAAGCGGCGCTGCTCGACCGCCTGGCGCGCTGGGCGCTGCAGTTCACGCCGGTGGTGAGCCTCGAGCCGCCCGCCGCGGTGCTCGCCGAAGTGAAGGGCAGCCTCGACCTGTTCGGCGGCGCGCTGGCGCTCTGCCGCCGCGCGCTCGCGGGCCTCTCGGACAGCGGCCTCGGCGCGTCACTCGCGATCGCGCCGACGCCGCGCGCGGCGCTGTGGCTCGCGCGGGCGGGGCTCGCGATGACGGTGACCCGGAACGACGCGCTGCCCGGGCTCGCGGCGCGCCTGCCGCTCGCCTGCCTGCAGTGGCCGCCGGAGGCGGTCGCGGCGCTCGCCGGGGTCGGCATCACGAACGTCGCCGGACTGCTGCGCCTGCCGCGCGCGGAATTCGCCGCGCGCTTCGGCCCGGCGTTGCTCGACGAACTCGATGCAGGGCTCGGCCGGCGCCGCGAACCGCGCCGGCGCCACGTGGCCCCGGAGCGCTTCGACGCACGGCTGGATCTGCCCTGCGAGGCGGCCACGGCCGTCCGGCTGCAGCCCGCGCTCGAGCGCCTGCTCGCGGATCTCGAGGCTTTCCTGCGCGCCCGCGCCTGCGTCATCCCCGGGCTGCGCCTCGACCTGCTGCACCGCGCCTGCGTGCCCACCCGGTTGCGGCTCGGCCTGGCACGGCCGTCTTCGGACGCGAGCGAACTGCAACGGCTGCTGTCGGAGCGACTCGCGCGCTGCCCCCTGCCGGCACCGGTCACGGCGCTGCGGCTGCGCACCGGGATGCTGCTGCCGCCCGCGCCGCGTGACGCGGATCTCCTCGCGCGCGGTCGCGGCGCCGATCCGGAAGCGACGGCCCGGCTGCTGGACCGGCTGCGCGCGCGGCTCGGCCGGGACGCGGTATTCGGCGTCTGCCCGGTGCCGGAGCATCGCCCGGAGCGCGCCTGGCGGGTCGCCGAGCCGGGCGGCGGGCCGTGGTCCACGCCCTGGCCCGCCGCGGCCCCGCCGCGCCCGCTGTGGATGCTGGCGGAACCGCAGCCGTTCGACGACTGGGAAGGCGTGCAGGTCAGCGGGCCGGAGCGCATCGAGACCGGCTGGTGGGACGGCCACGACGTGCGCCGGGACTACTACGTCGCCTGGACCCGCGCGGGTACCCGGCTGTGGATCTTCCGCGAGCGCCCGCCGAATGGCGGCTGGTTCCTGCACGGCGTGTTCGGATGAGCAGCGTCACGGCGCGCGCACTGCGAGGTTCCTCATTCGGCGTATGGCGCGACAGTCGCCCGCATGGCTGGTGCGCGCGAGGTGGCGGGGCTCTCGCGAGCGAACTCGTAAGTTCCGGCGGAGTTCGCGAGCGAGAGGCCCCGCCGGATCCCGCGCGCACCGGCATGTGCGGATAAGTCTCGATGGCTTATGCCGAATTGCATTGCCTCAGCAATTTCACCTTCCTGCGCGGCGCCTCGCATCCGGAGGAACTCGTCGCGCGCGCCCGGCAACTCGGCTACGCCGCCCTTGCGCTGACCGACGAATGCTCGCTCGCCGGCATCGTGCGCGCGCATGCGGCGGCGCGCGAGGCAGGCCTGCCGCTCATCGCCGGCAGCGAGTTCACGCTCGCGGACGGCCTGCGGTTCGTCGCGCTCGCCACCAGCCGCCGCGGCTACGGCGAGCTCTGCCGGCTGATCACGCGTGGCCGGCGCCATGCGCCCAAAGGCCGCTACGCACTCGCGCGCGGCGACCTCGAGGCCGGCCTGCCGGACTGCCTCGCGCTCTGGCTGCCGGGCGCCGCCCCGAAGGCGGAGGAGGGCGCGTGGCTTGCGGAGCGCTTCCCGGGCCGCCTGTGGCTCGCCGTGGAGCTGCTGAGCACCGGCGGCGACCGCGCGCGCCACGGGCAGCTGCTGTCGCTCTCCCATGCGCTCGGCATCCCTGCCGTCGCCGCCGGCGACGTGCACATGCACCAGCGCCGCCGGCGCGCGCTGCAGGACATGCTGACCGCCGTGCGCCTGAAGACCACCGTCGCGCACGCGGGCCTCGCGCTGTACCCGAACGGCGAGCGCGTGCTGCGGCCGCTGGCCCGCCTCGCCGGGCTGTACCCGCCGGAACTGCTGGCTGCGACGCTCGAGATTGCCGGGCGCTGCCGTTTCTCGCTCGATACGCTGCGCTACGAGTACCCGGAGGAGGTGGTGCCCGAGGGCGTCACGCCGGCAGAGCAGCTGCGCCGGCTGGTGCAGGAGGGCGCCCTGCGGCGCTGGCCCGGCGGCACGCCGCCCGCCGTGCAGGCGCTGATCGAGCGGGAGCTGGCGCTGGTCGCCGAGCTCGCCTATGAACGCTACTTCCTGACCGTGCACGACATCGTCGCCTTCGCGCGCGGCCGCGGCATCCTTTGCCAGGGCCGCGGGTCGGCGGCGAACTCGGCCGTCTGTTACGCGCTCGGCATCACCGAGGTGGACCCGGCGCGCATGACGGTGCTGTTCGAGCGCTTCCTCTCGCGCGAGCGCAACGAGCCGCCGGACATCGACGTGGACTTCGAGCACGAGCGGCGCGAGGAGGTCATCCAGTACCTGTACCGCAAGTACGGCCGCGAGCGCGCCGCGCTCACCGCCACCGTGATCTGCTACCGCCCCAAGAGCGCGGTACGCGACGTCGGCAAGGCGCTGGGCCTCGACCCGGCCCAGGTCGGACGGCTGGCCGGCGCGATGCAGTGGTGGGACGGCCGCGAAGTCGAGGACTCCCGCATCCGCGATGCGGGCTTCGACCTGGCGAACCCGCTGGTCGCCCGGGTGCTCGCCCTCACGCGCGAGCTGATCGGCTTCCCGCGGCACCTGTCGCAGCACACCGGCGGCTTCGTGATCTCGCGCGGCCCGCTCGAGGAACTGGTGCCGATCGAGAACGCCGCGATGCCGGAGCGCACCGTGATCGAGTGGGACAAGGACGACCTCGACCAGCTGGGGCTCCTCAAGGTGGACGTGCTGGGACTCGGCATGCTCACCGCGATCCGCCGCGCGCTCGAGCTGGTCACGCAGCGGCGGGGGCGCGAATTGCGCCTGCAGGACATCCCGGCCGAGGACCCGGCCGTCTACGACATGATCTGCCGCGCGGACACCGTCGGCGTGTTCCAGATCGAGTCGCGCGCACAGATGGCGATGCTGCCGCGCCTGAAACCGCGCTGCTACTACGACCTCGTGATCGAGGTCGCGATCGTGCGCCCCGGCCCGATCCAGGGGCAGATGGTGCACCCGTACCTGCGCCGCCGCGGCGGCCTGGAGCCGGTCGTCTATCCGGGGCCGGAAGTGGAGGGCGTGCTGTCACGCACGCTCGGCGTGCCGATCTTCCAGGAACAGGTGATGCAGCTCGCGATGGTCGCGGCGGATTTCACGCCCGGCGAGGCGGACCAGCTGCGGCGCGCGATGGCGGCGTGGAAGCGCCGCGGCGGGCTCGAGCCCTTCGAGGCGAAGCTGAAGGGCCGCCTGTGCGCGAAGGGCTACGGCGCGGAGTTCGCGGACCGGATCTTCCAGCAGATCCTCGGCTTCGGCGAGTACGGCTTCCCGGAATGCGTCGTGGGCGAAACCCGGGTGGTGGACGCGGACAGCGGACGATGGCTGACCATCGATGAGATCATCTCGGGGCGTGCTCGCCTGCAAACCACGCTCGCGTGCGATGACCACATGCGAATTCGGAGGCGCAGGGTGCTTGCCGTGGCTTCCAGCGGCGTGAAATCCGTCTGGCGGCTACGCACGGCCCTGGGTCACACGATCACGGCGACGGCAGAGCACCCGTTCATGACCATGGACGGCTGGCGTCAGCTTGGAGAACTGCGGGTCGGTGACTTCATCGCTGCGGCGCGATGCATCCCGGTGGCTGGTCGCCGCCGCTGGCCGCGCCACCAGATTCTCGTTCTTGCCGATCTGATCGCCGAAGGCAATCTGTGCCATCCCAGTACAGTTTACTTCTACACAAGCGCCGCATGGCATTGCGACGAGTTTGTCAGGGCGGTCGAGCATTTCCCCAACACCCGGGCTGTGGTGAAACGCCACAAGAGCTGCTTCTCGGTGAACGTCGCCCGATGCGAGCGCGACAGGCCCGCCGGCGCCGTGACCTGGATACGTGCACTTGGCATCTGGGGATGCAATGCCCGCGACAAGTACCTGCCCCCGGAAGTTTTCGGGTTGTGCGACGGAAACATCGCGCTCCTGCTTGCACGAATGTGGGAGGGCGATGGAGGTCTCTCGGTGAAGGGGTACGCGTCATATGACACCGCCTCGCCCCGTCTTGCCACGGAATTGCAGCATCTGCTTCTGCGACTCGGCATCGTCGCCCGTCTCTATCGCCGTGAGCGGCCCTACAAAGGGCGCACTCTGGAGCACCATGTCATCACCGTGACTGGAGAAGAACCGTTGCGCCGTTTCTGGCAACGCGTCGGACGACGCTTCGTCGACCCGGTCAAACGCCATCAATCCCGCGCGCTGGCGGCACGGAGGAACGGCCGGATGTCGCGCGACATCGTTCCCGTCGAAGTCCGCACCATCATCCGTCGTGAGCGCGATGCATCCGGATTGACGTGGCGGAAGATCGGGCAGGCGACTGGCCTGAGCATGCGCGAAATTCAGGCGCGCGCCAACAACAGCCACAAGAAGGGCTTTCGCCGTCACGTGATCGGCCGCCTGGCCTCTGCGCTGCATTCTCCCGATCTCCTGCGGCTCTCGGAGTCGGATGTCTACTGGGACGAGATCGTGGCTATCGAGGAGCTTGGACCTCGGCCGACGTACGACCTGACGGTCGAGGGAAATCACAACTTCCTCGCAAATAATCTGGTCGTTCATAATTCGCACGCCGCAAGCTTCGCGCTGCTGGTCTACGTCTCCGCCTGGCTCAAGCGCCACGAACCGGCCGCGTTCTGCTGCGCGCTGCTCAACAGCCAGCCGATGGGCTTCTACGCGCCGGCGCAACTGGTGCGGGATGCGCGCGCGCACGGCGTGGAAGTGCGCGGCGTGGACGTCAACGCGAGCGGCGTGGACGCGACGCTGGAGGACACGGCAGGCGCCGCGCCGGCGCTGCGCCTCGGTCTCGGGCTCGTACGCGGGCTGTCGCACGATGCGGCCGAGCGCCTGGTCCATGCGCGCGGGGACGGGGGCTACCGCGGGGTCGCGGAACTCGCGCGCCGTGCGGCTCTGGCACGGCGCGACCTGGTCGCGCTCGCCCGCGCCGGGGCCCTCGCCGGCATCGCGGGCCACCGGCACCGCGCCACCTGGGATGCGCTCGGCATCGAGCCGGGGCTGCCGCTCGCACCCGTGCGCGAAGCGCCCGCCGGCCTGCCGCTGCTGCGCACGCCGACCGAGGGCGAGGACGTGGTGGCCGACTACCGCGCGCTCGGCCTGACGCTCGCGCGCCACCCGGTGGCGCTGCTGCGGCCACGGCTCGAGTCCAGCGGCTGGATCACGGCGGCGGCGGCGGCGGGGCTCCCGGACGGAGCGGCGGTTGCGACCGGCGGCATCGTCGTGACCCGCCAGCGCCCGGGCGCGGCCGGCGGCGTCATCTTCGTGACGCTGGAGGACGAGACCGGCTACGTGAACCTCGTGATCTGGAGCCGGATCGCGGACGCGCACCGCAAGGCGCTGCTCGGCGCGCGGCTGCTGGGCGTCACCGGCCGGATGCAGCGCGAAGGGGAGGTGCGGCACGTGGTCGTGGAGACGCTCGAAGACCGCTCGGCGCTGCTCGGCGGCCTGGCGGCGCCGGCGCGGAATTTCCGCTGAAGGCGCCTAGCGCCGGCGCGCGCGCCCCTGCTTCGATTTCTTGCCTTCGCCCGCGCCTTCGTCGCCGACGTCGTAATCGTCGAAATCCGACAGCAGCCCGGCCGTGCGCTTCTCCTCGCGTATCCGCTCGAGCTTGCGCCAGGCAGGCTCGCCCGCACTGCGCGCGCCGCGGCGCTTGCGCGTGTCGAAGTCCCGCATCAGGCGGTCGACGTCGAGGTCCTCGGCGGCTTCCTCGACCTCGTCCGGCTCCTCGTCCTCGAATTCCTCTTCCGGCTTCTCGCTCATGCGACCTGTCCGGGTCACTGCGGGGCGACTTATAAGGCGCGGCGGCCGCGCCCGCAAGGGGTCTCAGCCCACCAGCTGGTTGAGCTGGAAGATGGGCAGCAGAAGCGCGATGACGATCACGAAAACGAAGCCTCCCATCAGCAGGATCATGACCGGGCCCAGGATGCCGACCGCCGCATTGACGACGCCGTCCAGCTCCCGTTCCTGGTTGTCCGCCGCGCGCTCGAGCATGGCCTCGAGCTCGCCGCTGGTCTCGCCGCTCGCGACCAGGTGCACGAGCATCGGCGGGAACAGCTTGCTGGCGCCGAGCGAGCGCGCGATCGGCGCGCCCTCGCGCACGCGCACGGCGGCATTCTGCACGGCTTCGCGCATCGGCACGTTGGTGACCACTTCGCCGGCGATCCTGAGCGCCTCCAGCACCGGCACGGCGCTCGCGGTCAGGATCGAGAAGGTGCGCGCGAAGCGCGCGGCGTTGTTGCCGCGCGTGATGCGCCCGACCAGTGGCAGCGTGAGCTTGAAGGCATCGTAGCGGCGCCGGGCGGCGGGCTCGGCCAGCCAGCGCCGCAGCGCCCAGCCGGCCCCGATCCCGAGCGCCAGCAGCAGCCACCACCAGGCACGCAGGAAGTCGGAAGCGGCGATCAGCATGCGCGTCAGGATCGGCAGCGGGCGCTCGCCCGCCTCGAACACACGCACCACCTCCGGCACCACGTAGCCGAGCAGGAGCGCCACGATGCCGAGGCAGATCACGGTCAGCAGGACCGGGTAGATCATCGCGTTGGTGATCTTCTGCTGCAGCACGTGGCGGTTTTCGGTGTAGTCCGCGAGCCGCTCCAGCACGGCGTCGAGGTGCCCCGACTGCTCCCCGGCCGAGACCGTGGAGCGGTAGATCTCGGGAAACACGGTCGGAAAGGCGGCCAGGCCGTCCGCCAGCGTGCGCCCCTCCATGACGCGCGAGCGCACGCCCGCGACGACGCTGCGGACCCGTTCCTTCTCGCTCTGCTGCGACACCGCGAGCAGCGCCTCCTCCAGCGGGATGCCGGAGCGGACCAGCGTCGCGAGCTGGCGCGTCAGCAGCGCCAGGTCGGAGGCGGAGATCCCGCGGCCGATGGAAAGCTGGAACCGGCGCGGCGGCGGCGCGTCGCTGACCTCGGTGACGGTCACCGGCAGCAGCGCCTGGTCGCGCAGCAGCTGGCGCACCTGGCGCGCGCTGTCGCCGTCCATGACGCCGCGCTGCTCGCGGCCGGCCGCGTCGAGCGCCGTGTACTCGTAGGCCGCCATCAGGCCATCACTCCTCGCGGGTGACGCGCAGCAGTTCCTCGAGCGAGGTCGTGCCGGCCAGCACCTTGGCGCGGCCGTCGTCGCGGATGCCGGGCGTCGCCTTGCGCGCGTGGCGCTCGAGCTCGTGCTCGCCGGCGCCATCGTGGACCATCACGCGCATCGGCTCGTCCACGATCACGAGTTCGTAGATGCCGGTGCGTCCCCGGTAGCCGTTGCCGGCGTCGCGCCCGGGGCGATAGAGCGTGGCGCGGCCCGCATCGCCGGGCGCGAGCCCGAGCAGCCGCGCCTCGTACTCGCCGGCCGGATAGCCGATGCGCGTATCGGGGTTCAGCACCCGCACCAGCCGCTGGGCGATCACCCCGAGCAGGGTCGAGGCGAGCAGGAACGGCTCGATGCCCATGTCGCGCAGGCGCGTGACGGCGCCGACCGCGGTGTTCGTGTGCAGGGTCGAGAGCACCAGGTGGCCCGTGAGCGAGGCCTGCACGGCGATCTGCGCGGTCTCGGTGTCGCGGATCTCGCCGACCATCACCACGTCCGGGTCCTGTCGCAGGATCGCGCGCAGGCCGCGCGCAAAGGTCATCTCGACCTTGGTGTTGACCTGGGTCTGGCCGATGCCGTCGATGTAGTACTCGATCGGGTCCTCGACCGTCATGATGTTGCGGGTGCGGTCGTTGATGCGCTCGAGCGCGGCGTAGAGGGTCGTGGTCTTGCCGGAGCCGGTCGGGCCGGTGACCAGGATGATGCCGTGCGGCTTGTGGATCAGGTCGTCCACCATGCCCTGGACGCGCGGCTCCATGCCGAGCGAGCCGAGGTCCAGGCGGCCGGCCTGCTTGTCGAGCAGGCGCAGCACCACGCGTTCGCCGTGGCCGGAGGGCAGCGTGGATACGCGCACGTCCACCGCGCGCCCGGCGATGCGCAGGCTGATGCGGCCGTCCTGCGGCAGGCGCTTCTCGGCGATGTCGAGCCGCGACATGACCTTGATGCGCGAGATCAGCAGCGGCGCGACCGCGCGCTTGGTCTGCAGCACCTCGCGCAGCACGCCGTCCACGCGGAAGCGCACCACGAGGCGGTTCTCGTAGGGCTCGAC
>DATBMQ010000009.1:0-1630 GCA_036554765.1 Steroidobacteraceae bacterium
GCGCGCACGCTTCGCCTCAACAGCCCGAACCTCTCGGCCGTCGTGCCGCAGATGCACGACACGACCTCGGCCGCGCGCTACGTCATCGTCTACCAGGACGTGCGCGGCAAGTACGGCTCCGAAGGCGACTACGTGATGAACAAGCCGCTCGTCGGTCCGCTGAATGCCACCGGCACCGATCACGCGACCGACTGCTACGACACGATCGACTGGCTGGTGAAGCACGTGCCCGAGTCGAATGGGCGCGCGGCGGCGATCGGCGGCTCCTACGAGGGTTATACGACGGTGATGTGCGCCGTAAACCCGCATCCCGCGATGAAGGCGGTCGTGCCGTTCGCGGCGATGGTGGACGGCTGGATGGGCGACGACTGGTTCCATCTCGGGGCGTTCCGGCACGAGGCTGCGCTGCCGTTCGCCTACGACCAGCAGGCGACGCGCAAGAACGAGGTCAAGTGGTGGTCCGGCACCTACGACAGCTACGACGCGTACCTGCGCGCGGGCAATGCCGGGAACATGGCGGCCTCGCGCGGCATGGAGACCATCGGTTTCTGGCAGAAGCTCGCCGCGCACCCGGCCTACGACGCGTTCTGGCAGGAGCAGGCGGTGGACAAGCTGCTTGCCAGGCGCCCGCTCAGCGTGCCGATGCTGATCGTCGGCGGGCTGTTCGACCAGGAGGACATCTACGGATCGCCCGCGCTCTGGAAGGCGCTCGCGCCGAAGGACCCGGAGGGCAGGCGGGTGCACCTGGTGCTGGGCCCCTGGAATCACGGGCAGGGCAGGCGCGATGCGCGCGCGCTCGGCCCGCTGCAGTTCGAGGGCGACACCGGCGGCTGGTTCCGCCGCAACGTCATGCAGCCGTTCCTCGATCACTACCTGAAGGACGGGCCGCAGCCCGGCACGCCACGTGTGCTGGCGTACGAAACCGGCGCCAACGCCTGGCACCGCTACGACGACTGGCCGCGCGCCTGCGCCGACGGCTGTGCGGTGCAGTCGAGGAGTCTCTACGTGCTCGCGGATGGCAAGCTCGGCTTCGAGGCGCCGCCCGCCGCGAAGCAGGCCTTCGACGAATACGTCTCGGATCCCGCGAAGCCCGTGCCCTACCGGCAGCGACCGATCCTGCCGACCAATGCCACGGATTCGACCTGGGGCGAGTGGCTGGTGGACGACCAGCGCCATGCGGCCACGCGCACCGACGTGCTGGTCTGGACCACCGAGCCGCTCAAGGAGCCCCTGCGCGTCGCGGGCGAGCCGGTCGCGCGGCTGTTCGCCTCCACGAGCGGCACGGACTCCGACTGGGTCGTGAAGATCATCGACGTCTGGCCCGACGAGGTGCCGGAGAGCCCGAAGCTGGGCGGCTACCAGATGATGCTCTCCGCCGACATCTTCCGCGGCCGCTACCGCGAGGACTTCGCGGTCGCAAAGCCGCTGGCAGCCGGCCAGGTGCTCGAGTACCGCATCCCACTGCCGCAGGTGAGCCACACCTTCCTGCCGGGGCACCGGATCATGGTGCAGCTGCAGTCGAGCTGGTTCCCGCTCTACGACCGCAATCCGCAGAGCTTCGTGCCGAACATCATGTTCGCGCCGCCGGAGAGCTACCGGAAGGCGACGCAGCGGGTGTGGCGGACGGCGG
>DATBMQ010000110.1:0-3322 GCA_036554765.1 Steroidobacteraceae bacterium
GTGAAGCCGGCGACCAGCGAGTCGCTGTAGTTCATGAGGGCGATGAAGGTCGCGAGCGCCCCGATCACCAGCAGCCCGATCCAGGGCGCGCCGAAGCGGTTGACGCGGCCCATCGCCTCGGGGATGAACTGCTTGATCGCGAGCGTGCGCGCGAGCTCCGCGACCACCAGCGTCCAGCCGTTCAGGCAGCCAAGACCGCTGATGACGACGAACAGCGCGAGCCAGCGCCCGTAGCCGGCGCCGACCAGGCTGTCGAGTATCGTCACGAACGGCGCGTCGGAGGCCGCGAGCGTCGCCTGCGGCACGACCAGCATGCCGATGGTGACGACCGTGACGTACACCAGCGCGACGATCAGCGTGCCGATCAGCGTCGCACGCGGGATGGTGCGCTCCGGGTCCCGGGCGCGGGCCGCGGCGACCGTCGCCGACTCGAAGCCGAGCATGGCGTAGAGCGCGATGGACGCCGCCGCCATCGAGGGCGCGAGCCCGACCGGCGGCGTGGTGGGAATGTTCGCGGAATAGGCGGCGGGCTCGGCAAGGATGGCCGCGGCGCCGACGATCATCACGACCACGAGCGGCACGAGCTTCAGCAGCGACGTGATCACCTGGACGCGGCCGCCGCTGCGGACACCCAGCAGGTTGACGCCCACGAACAGCCACATGAAGGTGACCGTCAGCACGGCGGGCGGGATTGCCCGGGAGGCGGGAAAGGCCGAAATGAAGTAACCAACGACCGAGACCGCGAGCGTCGGCAGCGTGACGACCGTCGAGATCCAGTAGGCCCAGATCGCGGCGAAGGCGACCGGCTCGCCGAGCGTCCCGCGCACGTAGTCGAACGGGCCGTCGGCCTGCGGCATCCGGCGCGACAGCGCGGCGAACACCAATGCGAGGCAGGTGCAGCCCACGATCACCGCGAGCCAGGCGGTCAGGGCGTTCAGGCCGAACGGCGCGAGCGCCGCCGGCTGCATGAAGATGCCCATGCCGATCGTGTTGCCGATCACGAGGGCGACGCACATCCAGAAGCCGAGCTGGCGCGTTTCCACGGTCAGTTCTCCGGATCGAACAGGCGGCCTTCCTTGATGACGCCGGAGACGTGCTCCAGGCGGGTAACGTCGGCCAGCGGGTCGCCCGTGACCGCGACCAGGTCCGCGAAGCGCCCCGGCGCGATGGCGCCGAGTTCCTGCGCGCGGCCGAGCGCGGCCGCGGCGTCGATTGTGGCGGCGCGGATCGCCTGGATCGGCTTCATGCCGAACCGCACCATGTAGGCGAACTGCCGCGCATTGGCGCCGTGCGGGTAGATGCCGGCGTCGGTGCCGTAGCCGATATTCACGCCCGCCGCCACCGCCTTGCGGAAACCCTCCCGCTGGATGTCGGTCGTCTCGCGGTTCTTGCGCAGGATTTCCTCCGACCAGCCGTCGCGATGGCCGACTTCCTCGGTGTAGTCGCCGTTGTAGATGTCGGCGACCAGCCAGGTGCCGTGCTTCTTCATGAGCGCGATGCCCTCGTCATCGAGGTACGAGCCGTGCTCGATGGAGCGCACGCCCGCGCGCACCGCATTCCTGATGCCTTCCGCGCCGTGCGCGTGGGCGACCACGTAGGTGCCCGCCTTTGCGGCCTCCTCGACGGCGGCGCGGATCTCCGCCTCGCTGTACTCGGGCGCGGACGGTGTGGTGCCGGAAGTGAACACGGCGCCGGTGGCGATGACCTTGATGAAATCCGCGCCGTTGGCGAGCAGCTCGCGCACGCGGAAGCGGACCTCCTGCTCGTCGTTGGCGACACCGCGGCGCATCTCGTCCGGCACGACCGCGCCCTCGGGCAGGCCCGTGACCTCACCGCCACCATTGGTGACCGTGATGTAGGCGCCCGCCACGTACATGCGCGGGCCCTCGACCAGGCCCGCGTTGATGGCGTTCCTGAGTGCGACGTCCACGTGTGCGCGGTAGGTGCCGACGTCGCGCACGGTGGTGAATCCCGCGGCCAGCGTCGCCCGCGCATGCGACGCGCCGATCAGCGCGTCGCGGGCGGCGGAGCTGGACAACGGCGCGGCGACGTCCGCGGAGCTGATGTCGCCGATCAGGTGCGTGTGCAGGTCGATGAGTCCGGGCAGCACGGTGTACGCCGACCAGTCGATGAGCGGGGCGCCGCCGCGCGACCCGGCGCCCCAGGGCGTGACCGAGACGATGCGGCCGTCGTCGATGCGGATCGCCTGGTCGAGGAGATAGCGGCCCTGCTCGACGTCCAGCACGCGCCCGGCGCGCACGACCACGGGCTGCGCGGCTGCGGCCATCGCGCAGGCGGCGAGGATCGGGGCAAACAGCCAGCGACCGGATCTCATCGGTTGACCTCCTTGTCACGCGCATAGTCGGCGAGCAGCAGCCGGTGGAAGTGGGCGACCGCGCCTTCGTGGCGCGGGCACAGCCGGCCCGGCTCGTAGAAGCCCGACGCGAGTCCCCGCTGCACCTGCTCGCAGATGGCGCCATCCTCCTGCTGCACCCGGTCGGTGAACGCGAGGTCCGTGGCGATCCGCGCCTCCGCCTCCCGGTCGGGCAGGTAATAGTAGTGGAATTCCACGCGGCAGCGGTCGGGCGTCAGCGGCAGCACGCGGTTCGCCTGCAGCCGGCCGGGCATCACATTGAGCATCGTGTTCGGATAGAGATAGTAGTACCAGGCATGGCCCTCGCCATAGGCCGCCCCGTCGGGTGCGACTGGCGAATGCTGCAGCGAATGCCAGCGCGCGGTCTCGGTGTGGTAGCTGCGGTAATCGAGTGCCTGCGTCAGTCCCGGGTGCACGTAGGGCAGGTGGTAGCCCTCGACATAGTTGTCTACGTACACCTTCCAGTTGCAGGCGACATCATAGTGCCTGCTGTGCGCGTGGCGCATCGGCGCGAAGTCTGCGGGCGTGATGCGTTCCGCAATACCGGCGACGACCTCCGAAAACGGCACTGAATCGGACGCCACGCTCACGAACACGAGGCCCAGCCACTCCGCGACCCCGAGCAGCGGCAGCCGGATGCCACCCGGGTCGAAACCCGCCGCGTCCTGCATCTCGGGCGCGCGTTTCAGGCAGCCGTCGAGGCCGTAGATCCAGCCGTGGTAGCGGCAGTGCAGCATGCGCGCGCCGCGGCCGCTGCCGAGCGCGATCGGACCCGCGCGGTGGCGGCAGACGTTGGCGAAGGCGCGCAGCACGCCGTCGTCGCCGCGCACGAGCAGCACCGGCACGTCGGCGACGGCCGTGACGACGTGGTCGCCGCTGCCGGCGAGGTCGGACGCGTGCGCCGCGAGTTGCCAGCCGCGCGCCAGCACGGAGCGCCGGTCCTGCGCT
>DATBMQ010000120.1:0-2424 GCA_036554765.1 Steroidobacteraceae bacterium
TCCGCCGGGCTCGACGATCAAGCCGCTGATGGCCCTCGCCGGCCTCGAGTACGACGTCATCAAGCCGGAGGACAGCGTGTACTGCACGGGCAGCTACTCGCTGCCCGGGTCGCGCCATCGCTACCGCGAGCCAAAGCGCGGCGGAACCCATGGGCCGGTCGACATGCACCGGGCCGTCATGAAGTCCTGCGACGTGTACTTCTACCGGCTCGCGAACACGCTCGGCATCCAGCGCATCCACGACTCGATGGCGCGCATGGGTTTCGGCCAGCCGACGGGCATCGACTTGCAGGGCGAGCGCGGCGGCATCATGCCCTCGCCCGAGTGGAAGAAGGGAGCCTTCGCGCGCCGCGAGCAGCAGGTCTGGTTCCCGGGCGAGACCGTCATCATCGGCATCGGCCAGGGCTACTGGACCGCGACGCTGCTGCAGCTCGCGAAGGCGACCGCCCTGCTCGCCATGCGCGGCCAGCCCTACCAGCCACGCCTCGTGCGTGCGCTCATGGACCCGGCGACCGGCAAGGTCGAGGAGAGGAAGCCGCACCCGCTGCCGCGCATCGAGCTCACGCATCCGGAAAACTGGGAGATCATCGTCGACGCGATGGTGGCCGTGACGACCGGTGGAACCGCCTCGCGCGCCGCCCGCGGCGCCGATTACTCGATCGCCGGCAAGACCGGGACGGCCCAGGTCTTCTCGGTCGGGCAGACCGAGAAGTACGACGAGAAGGAAGTCGCGGAGCGGCTGCGGGACCACGCGCTGTTCGTCGCCTTTGCGCCCGCGGAGTCGCCGAAGCTCGCGGTGGCAGTGCTGGTCGAGAACGGCGGTTTCGGCTCCTCGGCGGCCGCGCCGATCGCGCGCGCGATCTTCGACGCCTACCTGCTGCCGAAGGCCGAGTGATGTACGAGGAACTCTCCGCCTCGCGCACCCGCCGCACCGTCACCGCGACGGCGCGCGTGCTCAGGGCGCTGCGCCTCGACGGCATGCTGCTGGCGGCGCTGGTGACCGTCAGTGCCTTCGGCATGTTCGTGCTCTGGAGCGCCGCCGGCGACAACACCGCGCTGTGGATCAACCAGCTCGCGCGGCTCGGGCTCGGCTTCACGGTCATGATCGCGCTGGCACGGGTGCCCGACCATTTCTTCCGCATGGTGGCGCCGGCCGCTTACGCTGCGGGCCTCGTGCTGCTGGTCGTGGTCGCCGTCGCCGGCGACGTCGGCAAGGGCGCGCAGCGCTGGCTCGACCTCGGCGTCATCCGCTTCCAGCCGTCCGAGATCCTCAAGCTCGCGGTGCCCATGATGTGCGCCTGGTACCTGTACCAGCGGCCGCTGCCGCCGTCGTTCGGCGCGGTCGCCATCGCGCTCGCCGTCATCCTCGTGCCGGTGCTGCTGATCGCCGAGCAGCCGGACCTCGGCACGGCGCTGCTGGTCGCCGCGGCCGGGCTGATCGTGCTGGTGATGGCGGGGCTGTCGTGGGCCCTCATCCTGGGTGGCGTGGCCATGCTCGGCGCCGCGGTGCCGGTGATCTGGCACTTCCTGCACGACTACCAGCGCCAGCGCGTGCTCACCCTGCTCGACCCGCAGAGCGACGCGCTGGGCGCCGGCTACCACATCATCCAGTCGCAGATCGCGATCGGCTCCGGCGGCGTGTTCGGCAAGGGCTGGACCAATGGCACGCAGGCCCAGCTCGAGTTCCTGCCCGAGCGCTCGACCGATTTCATCTTCGCCGTGATCGGCGAGGAACTCGGCCTGTTCGGGCTGGTGGCGCTGCTCGCGGGCTATGTCTTCATCGTGGCGCGCGGCCTGTACATGGCCACGCAGTGCCGCGACGCCTTTGCGCGCCTGCTCGCCGGCAGCATCGCGCTGACCTTCTTCGTCTATGCCTTCGTGAATGCCGGCATGGTCACGGGCCTGCTGCCGGTCGTCGGCGTGCCGCTGCCGCTCGTCAGCTACGGCGGCACGTCGTTCGTGACGCTGATGGCGGGCTTCGGTATCCTGATGTCGCTGTACTCCAGCCGCAAACTCGTGGGTTGAGGCAATCCTGATCACCTCCCGCATGGCCGCGACAGGGACGATGCGATGGCTCGCCTGCGCGCTGGCGCTGTGCGCCGCGCCGGCCGGCGCGCTCGATGTCAGCCGCGAGGACGTGCGCGACTTCGTCGCCGAGATGCGGCGCAAGCACGACTTCGACGCCGCCTGGCTCGACGGCGTCATCGCCGATGCGCAGAGCCAGCCGCGCATCATCGAGCTCATGAGCCGGCCGGCCGAGGCGGTGATGCCCTGGCACCAGTACCGCCGGCACTTCCTGACCCCCGAGCGCATCGCCGCCGGGGTCGAGTTCTGGATCGAGCACCGCGCCCGCCTGGCCGATGCCTCGCGCACGACCGGCGTCGCGCAGCACGTCATCGTCGGCATCCTCGGCTGCGAGACCTT
>DATBMQ010000143.1:0-2247 GCA_036554765.1 Steroidobacteraceae bacterium
GGTGGACGTCGTCACGGCCGACGGCCGTTACCTGCACGCCTCCGGCGACGAGAACGAGGACCTGTACTGGGGCGTCCGCGGCGGCGGCGGCAATTTCGGCGTCGTCACCAACTTCGAATTCGAGCTGCACCCGATGCAGCGGCAGATCATCGGCGGCGACCTCGTCTTCCCGATCGACCGCGCGCGCGAGCTGCTCACGCTCTACCGCGAATACAGCGCCTCGGTGCCCGACGACCTGTACGTGGATGCGGCCATCGCCGCGCCGCCGGGCGGACGGCCCGGCATCTGCATGTTCCATGTCTGCTATTCCGGGCCGGCCGCGCGCGCGGAATCCCTGCTCGCGCCGCTGCGGAAGTTCGGCACGCCGATCGCCGACACGATCCGCGCGCAGGATTACGTCGCGATCCAGCGCAGCACCGACCGCAGCGACCCGCGCAACGAGGGCACCTACCTGAAGTCGGGCTTCATCGGCGCCTTTCCGGACGCGCTCGTGGGCGCGATCGTGGACGGCTTCGAGCCGCACCCGGCCCGCAGCACCGTGCTCTTCTTCCAGCATGGCGGCGGCGCCGTCGGCCGGGTGGCGGCGGATGCGACCGCCTTCCCGCACCGCTACGCGACGCACAACATGCTGTCCGTGGTCTCCTGGAAGCTCGATCAGGACGGCGCGCCGCACATGGACTGGCTGCGCCGCTTCTGGTCCGGAGGGCCCGAAGCATTCGCGAAGGGTTTCTACACGGTCGAGACCGCAGACGAGGCGCAGTCGGTGCGCGACGACAATTACCAGGGCAACCTGGGCCGCTTGCGTCAGGTCAAGAAGAAGTACGACCCCGGCAACCTGTTCCGGCTGAACGCGAACGTCGAGCCCGCCTGAGGCGACGGCGCGCCGGCGAAGGTCTTCAGGCCAGCAGCGCCAGCAGGCCGCGCAGGATCTCGAGCGGCCGCGGCGGGCAACCGGGAATGTGCAGGTCCACCGGCAGGACGCTGGAGACCCCGCCGGCCACCGCGTAACTGCCCGCGAAGCAGCCGCCGTCCCGCGCGCATCCCCCGGCCGCGACCACCCACTTCGGCGCCGGCGTGGCGGCCCAGGTGCGTTCCAGCGCCTCGCGCATGTTCTTCGTGACCGGCCCGGTCACCAGCAGCACGTCGGCGTGGCGCGGCGAGGCGACGAAGCGCATGCCGAAGCGCTCCAGGTCGTAGTACGCATTGCCGAGCGCGTGGATCTCGAGTTCGCAGCCGTTGCAGGACCCGGCGTCCACCTGCCGGATCGCGAGGCTGCGGCCGAGGCGCCTGCGCGCGGCCTGCTCCACCGCGCGCGCGAGCTCCGCGATCGCCGCATCATCCGGCGCCGGGGCGTCTTCCGTGAGCGGCGGCTTGACCAGGATCCCGAAAAGCAGTTTGCGCATCGCCGGTGGCCCTCAGAGATCGTGGCCCGAGTACGAGCAGTTGAACGACTTGTTGCAGAGCGGAAAGTCCGCGACGATGTTGCCCTCGATCGCGGCCTCCAGCAGCGGCCACTGGAACCACGACGGGTCGCGCAGGTGGCAACGCTCGATCCGGCCGGAAGCCCCCAGTCGCAGCCAGACCAGCACGTCGCCGCGGAAGCCCTCGACCAGCGCCATGCCCTCGTGCGCGGCATGCGCCGCCGCAAGCTCCTCGCGCACCGGCCCGCCCGGCAACCGCGCCAGCAGCTGCTCGACGAGTCCGAGGCTCTGCTCGACTTCGTGGATGCGGATCCAGACCCGCGCATCCACGTCGCCGGCGTCGAGACCGGGCACCTGAAAGTCGAGTTCGTCGTACGGCGGATAGCCCGGGGCGCGGCGGGCGTCGAAAGCGCGGCCCGAGGCGCGACCGACGAATCCGCCGGCGCCGAAGCGGCGCGCGAGCGCGGGCCGCAGGATGCCGGTGCCGACCGTGCGGTCCTGCAGCGATGCCGTGTTGTCGTAGAGGTCCACCAGCGGCGGGAAGCGGCGGCGCGCCACGGCGATCATGGCGGCAATCGCGGCAGCGCCTTCCGGGTCGAGGTCGCGGGCGACGCCGCCGGGAACCACGACGTCGCGCATCAGGCGGTGGCCGAAGCCGCGGTCGGCCGCGCGCAGCACCTGCTCGCGCAGCATGCCGCAGTGCGCGTGCATCAGCGCAAAGGCAGCGTCGTTGCAGATCGCGCCGATGTCGCCGAAATGATTCGCGAGCCGTTCCAGCTCCGCCATCAGGGCGCGCAGCCACTGCGCGCGGCGTGGCGCCTGCACC
>DATBMQ010000198.1:0-1923 GCA_036554765.1 Steroidobacteraceae bacterium
CGGCTCGTCGCCGTACCAGACATAGCCGTCGGCGGTCACCTCGATGCGGCGCGAGCGTGAGTCTGGCGCGGCCTTGGCATAGTGCTTCAGCGCGAGCGTCGCCGGGTCGATGCGCACGACCTGGTTGGTGTTCAGGAGCGACACCCAGGGATAGCCCTCGCCGTCGATCACGATGCCGTAGGGACGGGCGGGGGTTTCGTACGGCGTGACCAGCACGTAGTCGCCGGTTTTCATGTCGAGGCGGCCCACGCGGTTCGACTGTTGCGAGGTGAACCAGATGTGGCCCTTGCCGTCGAACACCATCGTATGCGGGTCGCGCGCCTCGCCGGTCAGGTGGATCGCGGCGATGCCGCTCTTCGGGTCGAGCTTGCCGATGCGGCCGTTGCGGTTGCCGGCGTACCAGACGAAGCCTTCGGCATCGACGATCAGGCTGTGCGGGTTGGTGCCGTCCTCGATCTCGTAGCGGCGGAAGGTCTCGCTTTGTGGATCGAAGTACGCGATGTAGTTGCCGGCCTGGCCGACGAACCAGACCTTGCCGTCGGGCGCGACGTACGGGTCGCGCGAGCGGCCGCCCCATTCGACTTTCCATTCCTGGACGATGGGGGCGTCGCCGGCCGCGGGGTTCGCGCTCGCGGTGGCCGCGAGCGCGAGAAAGAAAGCCGGGAGCAGTCCGAAGGTCGTGGCGGCTCGCATGGTGCATCCTCCTTGCCAAGGGTCACTCTATAGAAAAAGCGCGGCGCCCACCTTTTCGCACTGCCAAAAAGGTGCCTGACACCATTTTCCGCTTTGATATGCTCCGGCGATGACGGAACTGCGCCGCGACCTCACGCTCACCCACGGCATCGCGATCGTGGTGGGCATCACGATCGGCACCGGCATCTTCCTGAAGTCCGCGCCCATGGCGCAGGCGGTCGGCTCGCCGTCCGTGGTCATGGCTGCCTGGGTGCTGGCGGGCCTGGTCGCCATCCTCGGCGCGCTGTGCTTCGCGGAGCTCGGCACCCTTATCCCGCGCGCCGGTGGCGAGTATCAATATGTGCGCGCGGCGTTCGGCGACCTGCCGGGGTTCCTCTATGTCTGCATGAGCTTCATCGTGGGAGCGGCCAGCTTCGCCGCCTACGGTGCGGCGTTCTCGATCTTCCTGTCCGACATCGTGACGCTGCCGGGGCCGTGGATCGAGCGCACGTTCACGCTGTTCGGGCAGGACGTGGAATGGCAGTTTGGCCTGCGGCAGGCGATCGGCATCGCGGTGATCGCGATCTTCACGGGCGTGAACCTGGCCGGTGTCGCCTTCGGCGGGCGGGTGCAGACCTTCCTGACGTCGCTCAAGGTGCTGGCGCTGGTGGGGCTGATCGGCGGCGTGTTCTTGTTCTCCGAGGATGCGGGCGTGGCGGCGGCGACGGCCGCGCCGGTGCCCGAGGCGTCGAGTCCGGCGTTCAGTGCGAGCGCCTTCGGCTTCGCCATGCTCGCGGCGCTGTGGGCCTACAGCGGCTGGCAGTACCTGCCCATGACCGCGGCGGAAGTGCGCGACCCGGACCGCAACGTGCCACGGGCGGTGATCGGCGGCGGATTGCTGGTGGTGGCGCTGTACCTGCTGGTGAACGCGGCGTATTTCTTCGCGCTGCCGTTCGAGGTGGTCGAGACCTCGAGTTCCACCCTGTACCCGGACGCGCCGGCGGTCGGCGTGCTGGCGGCGGAGACTTTCCTCGGCCCGAAGGCGCTGTCGCTGGCCGCGCTGATCCTGCTGATCTCGACCGTCGGCTCGCTGAATGGCGTGATGCTGACACGCGCGCGGGTGCCCTATGCCGCGGCGCGCGACGGGCTCTTCTTCAAGGCCTTCGCGCGGCTGTCGCCGGGCGCGAGCGTGCCGGCCGCCTCGGTGCTGGCGCACGGCGTGTTCGCCGTGGTGCTGGCCGCCAGCGGCAC
>DATBMQ010000203.1:0-1677 GCA_036554765.1 Steroidobacteraceae bacterium
TACGGCCAGCAGTTTCGCGTTGCGGCGCTCGCCCTGCATCGCTGCCCTCCGGCATGCCGGCCACGGGTGCCGGCGCCGCCAGTTCAATCCTTTGGACAGCGGGATTCTGCAAACTGCGTCGCAGCTTGTCGTGGCAGCCGGGGCGGGAGAGTGCTGACGGCGGCGGTCTGTGACCGGCGGCAGGCTCAGATGAGCTGGCGGATGCTCGTCAGTGTGCGGAAGCGGCGCACGCGGGCATCGCCGGTGAGGCGCTCCTCGACGAAGCGCGCGTACTCCGGCACGCCGGACACGCGCAGCGTGAGCACGACGTCGGCCTCGCCCGTGACGTAGTGCGCCGACTCGACCAGTTTCGACGCACGCATGGCCTCCGTGAACCCTCGCACCGTTGCGCGCGCGTCGTCGCGCAGCTCTACCAGCAGGTAAATCAGCGTCTGGCGGTCGTCGACGACGCGGGCGTGCGCGCCCTGCAGCACGCCGGCGGCGATCAGCTTCTCGACCCGCCGCTGCACCGCGCTGGCGGACAGATGCACGCGGCCGGCGAGGGCTGCGTACGAGAGCCACGCGTCGGCCTTGAGTTCCTCGAGAATCCGGCGGTCGCGATGGTCCATGGCGGACAGGCTAGCGGCGCAGGATTCCTGCGTCCAGCGGGATAGTTTTGCAGGCGGCGCGCGTGACGACGGCCCTAGACTGCCGCCGGATCCATGCCATGAACGACGTGAACCTTCGCCTGCGCCCCGGCCTGCTGCCGGTCGAACTACTGCTGATCGTCGCCCTGTTCTGGGCGGACGAGCGGGGCTGGATTCCGCTCAGCAAGACGCCGTTCCTGCTGGCGGTCGCCTGGGGCTCGATGTGGTTGCGCGGCGTGAGCTGGCGTGATGCCGGCCTTTCGCTGCCGCCGCGCTGGAGGAGGGTTGCGCTGATCGGCGTCGCTGCCGGCATCGCAATGTGGCTGCTCGAGTTCTTCGTGACGATGCCGTTGCTGCACAGGGTGCTCGGTTACTGGCCCGACCTGACTACTTTCAACGATCTCGTCGGCAGCATCGAGCTGCTGGTCATCTACCTGGCGCTCAACTGGGTGCTGGCGGCGTTTGGCGAGGAGATGGTATGGCGCGGCTATGCGCTGCCGCGGGTCGCGCAGTTTTGCGGCAGCGGCACGCGCGCCTGGATCGTCGCGCTCGTCGTGGTAAACGTCGCCTTCGGCCTGGCGCATCTCTACCAGGGGCCGTCGGGGGTCATCCAGGCGACGATCGGTGGCGTGCTGCTCGGCATTCTCTACATCGCGACCGGCCGCAACCTGGTGGCGCCGGTGCTCGCGCACGGCATCGGCAACTCCATCGACTTCACGGTGATGTACCTCGGCCTCTACCCCGGCGTCGGCTGAGGCCGCGCGCAAGACGGCGGGCGCGTCGTCTTCCCGTACGACGACAGGCGGGTGGCGAGCGAGCGAATGCGGTCGCCGCTCCTGAGCTCGCGAGCCCGCCCGCCTGTCGTTGTCTGGAAAAGGGCGCGCCCGCTTTTCAGGCCACCTGCATCGAGCCGCCGTCGAGCTGGATCTCGTACGTGGACCCCGCGACCAGCTCGCGCGGGTCGAAGTCATCCACGTTGATGATGTCCATGACCCGGCGGTCGTACTCGCGCAGCTGCACGGCCTCGGCCTCGCTGATGATCCCGGCCGCC
>DATBMQ010000210.1:0-12806 GCA_036554765.1 Steroidobacteraceae bacterium
TTCGTGCTGGCCGACGCCACGGCGCCGCCGTTCCTGCCCGCGAGCTTCGACCTGGTGCTGACGCCCTGGCTGATCGACGTGCTGGGCGAGCCGATGAAACGCCAGCTGCAGCGCATCAACATGCTGCTCGCGCCGGCGGGCCTCTGGGTCAACCACGGCTCGCTGGCATTCGCGGATGTCGATCCGGCCGAGGCGGTGTCGCTCGAGGAGCTGTTCGAGATGCTGCCGGCAGCGGGGTTCTCGCAGGCCCGCGCGGCGGACGCCCGGATGCCGTACCTGTCGTCGCCGGCGAGCCGGCATGCGCGCCAGGAATCGGTCATCACGTTCTGCGCGCGCAAGGAGCGCGACGTGGCGGTGCCACCGCGCGGCAGGGAACTGCCGGAGTGGCTGCGCCGCAGCGACCTGCCGGTGCCGCAGCTCGCGCAGTTCCGTGCGCAGGCGCTGTCCACGCGCGTCTACGCCTTCCTGCTGGCGATGATCGACGGCGAGCGCACGATCCGCGACATGGCGCGGCTCATGGAACAGCAGAAGCTGATGATGGCGGACGACGCGGAGCCCGCGATCCGGCGCTTCCTGGCGCGGGCGCTGGAGCAATCCGGCACGAGGCCGCCGTTCTGATTGGTGGGCCGTGGTGGGATCGAACCACCGACCAACTGGTTAAAAGCCAGATGCTCTACCACTGAGCTAACGGCCCGTTGCGGCGGCGCGCATCATAACCGATTAGGATTGCCCGGCGATGATCGAGTTCTACCCGCCACTTCGCGCCCTGCACATTGCCGCCGTCTTCGCCAGCGGCTCGCTGTTCCTGCTGCGCGGATTGCTGGCCCGGGCCGGCCGCGGCGAGCTGGCGCTGCGGCCGCTGCCCCGGGTCCTGAGCTACGTGGTGGATACGGTGTTGCTGCTGTCCGCCCTCGCGCTGGTCATGATCCTGCCGCGCGCGACATTCGTGAGCGGCTGGCTGTACGTGAAGCTGGCGCTCCTGCCCGTGTACATCGTGCTCGGCTGGCTGGCGCTCAGGTGCATGGCAGGCAGCGCCCGGCAACTGGCCAGCCTGGCGGGCGCCCTGCTCGCCTTCGGCGCGATGATCGCCATCGCCCGCTCGCACGACCCGCTGGGTCCGCTGCGGCCACTGCTGGGCGGATGACCGGCGGGCGCGGTCAACGATAGCGGGTCGGATCGGCGACGCCCGCCTGCTCGAATCCGGCGCGGCGCAGGCGGCAGGCATCGCAGCGGCCACAGGCGCGCCCCAGGGCGTCCGGCTGGTAGCAGGAAACGGTGATCGAGTAATCCACGCCGAGCGCGCTGCCGCGGCGGATGATCTCGGCCTTCGACCATTCGATCAGCGGCGCCCGGATGTGCATCGGGCGGCCCTCGACCGCGGCCTTGGTGGCGAGGTTCGCGACCTGCTCGAAGGCGGCGATGAATTCCGGCCGGCAATCCGGATAGCCAGAGTAGTCCACGGCGTTCACGCCGATGTAGATGTCACAGGCGCCGATCACCTCCGCGTAGCCCAGCGCGCAGGCCAGGAACACGGTATTGCGCGCCGGCACGTAGGTGACCGGGATGCCCTCGCCCGGCTGCTCCGGCACGGCGATCGACGGATCGGTCAGGGCCGAGTGCCCGAGCTCGCCGAGCGGCATCGGCAGGATGCGGTGCGCGGCGGCCCCCAGTGCCGCCGTCACGCGTCGCGCCGCATCGAGCTCCACGCGGTGCCGCTGGCCGTAATCGAACGACAGCGCGTGGCAGCGGAAGCCATCCGCGCGCGCGATGGCGAGCGTCGTCGCCGAGTCGAGCCCGCCCGAGACCAGCACCACGGCAGGGGCAGCTCCGGCGTGCGCCTCAGCGGCCAGGGACGTCTCCCCACAGGACTTTGTGCAATTGCAGCTGGAAGCGCACCGGCAGGCGGTCGGCGAGGATCCAGTCCGCGAGCTCGCGCGCGGGCAGCTGCTGCCAGGACGGCGAGAACAGCACCGGGCAGCCGGCATCCAGGCGCTGGCGGCGCACCTGGTCGCGGGCCCATTCGTAATCGGCACGGTCGCAGATCACGAACTTGAGCAGGTCCGTGGGGCGCAGCTGCTGCTGCGCGAGCTCGAGGTTGCGCGCCGACTCGCCGGATCCCGGCGTCTTGACGTCGATGACGCGGGAGACCCGCGCATCCACGCCGCTCGCATCGATCGCCCCGCTCGTCTCGAGCGACACCTCGAAGCCCGCATCGCACAGGGCCGCCAGCAGTTCGCTGCATCTCCTCTGGGCGAGCGGCTCGCCGCCGGTGACGCAGACGTGGCGCACGCCGCTGGCCCGCGCCTCGTCCACGAGCGCGGCGATACTCTTCCACTCGCCGCCCTCGAAGGCATAGGTCGTGTCGCAGTACTGGCAGCGCAGCGGGCAGCCGGTCAGGCGGATGAAGAACGTCGGCCAGCCGACGGCATCCGCCTCGCCTTGCAGCGATACGAATGTCTCGGTGATCCTGAGTCGTGCCGCGGCAGGCACCGCGGCGACTGCGGCGGACATCGGCCCCTCCTCAGCGCCCCTCGGACTTCATCCGCTCGAGGCGGGTCGCGGCCTCCGCGGCGGCCGGGGACTCCGGGAATTCCTGCGCGAGGCGCGCGAGCGTGGCGCGGGCCGCATCATAGCGCTTGAGTTCGTACTGGCAGTAGCCCGCCTTCAGCAACGCATCGGGCGTCTTGCGCGCCCCCGGGTAGTCCTTCAGGACGCCGTCGAAGGCCGCGAGTGCCGCCTGGAAATTGCGCTGCACGTAATGCGCCTCGCCGAGCCAGTAGAGCGCATTCGACGCGAGCTCGTGGTCGCGGTGCCGCGCGATGAACTCGCCGAGCGCCGCGGTCGCCTCCGGGTACTTGCCGTCCTTCAGCAGGTTGAAGGCCGCCTGGTACTCGGCCTCGGGGCCGCTCGCGGGCAGCGCGGATTGCGCCGCGGCGAGCGCCGCTTCGGCGGCACGCAAGCGCGTGTCGAGGTCCACGTACTGGTCGCGCTGCTGGCCGCGGCTGCGCTCGAGCTCGTGCTGCAGGCGCTCGACCTCGCCGCGCAGGCGCCGGAGTTCCGCGTCCTGGGACTCCAGCTGGCGCGCCATCTCGAGCAGCGCCTGGCTCTCGAGCTGGCGTTCGACCGCCTGCATGCGTGCCTCCAGCGACTCGATGCGCTCGCCCCGTGACTGCGCGCCGGCGGGCGCGGCAGCCGCGCCCGCGACCAGCGTGAGCATCGCCAGGCCGGCCAGACGTCCGCTCATGCGGTCACTGGCCGTAGACGATCTCGACGCGGCGATTCCTCTCGTAGGCCGCCTCGTCGCTGCCCTCGGCCGCCGGGCGTTCTTCGCCGTAGCTGACCGTGGTCAACTGGCTGTCACCCGCACCCTGGAGCATGAGGGCGCGCCGCACCGCCTGGGCCCGGCGCTCGCCGAGGGCGATGTTGTACTCGCGCGAGCCGCGCTCGTCCGTGTGGCCCTCGAGGCGCACCCGCGTGCCCGCGGCGCCCGCGAGATGCCTGGCGTGCGCGTTGATCAGGCTGGCGAACTCGGGCCGGATGTCGCTGCGGTCGAAGTCGAAGTAAATGATGGTCGCCACGCCGGCAGGCGCGGCGCCGATCGCCGCACCCTCGGACGGCAGGTCGCGTGCCTGACCCACCTGCCCTTCAGCCGCGCCCGTGGTCGCGCCGTCCTGCGGCGCCGTCTGGGTTTCGGCTCCGGATTCAGGCACGGTCGTCGGCTTCTTGGGGCAGCCGGCAAGTCCCGCGGCCACGGCGACGATCAGCAAGGCAGGCAGCAACCGCATCGTTCGTACTCCTCTGTTCGCGACCGGCCCTGCAGCGGGCCGGAGACTAAGTAACACAAGGGACCGCGCCGCGTCACGGTCGGTCATCGCGGGAATGGCGACCACGCGGGCTCGCGCACCTCGCCGGCAGTGGCGGCGAGATGCTGCTGGACGCGGCCGTCGCTCGAGACGACCGCGAGCACGCCGCGCCCGCCGTCGCGCGTGGCGTAGATGATGTCCGCGCCGTTCGGCGACCAGGATGGCGATTCGTCGAGCCGCCCGCCGGTGAGCACGCGCAGCGTCCCGCGCTCCGCGTCCACCGCCGCGATGCGGAAGGCGCCGCGGTCCTGCGTCACGACCGCGAGTTCGCGGCCATCCGGCGACACGCGCGGCCGCGCGTTGTAGCTGCCCTCGAAGGTGATGCGCCGCGGCCGCTCGCCCGCCGCGAGGCCGAGGCGATAGACCTGGGGCGCCCCCGCCCGGTCGGAGGTGAAGTAGAGCGAGCGTCCGTCCGGCGTCCACGCGGGCTCGGTGTCGATCGCCGGGTCGTCGGTCAGCCGGCGCAGCTCCCGGGTCGCGAGCGTCAGCAGGTAGATGTCCACGTTGCCGTCGCGGCGCGACAGGGCGAGTGCCAGCTGGCTGCCGTCCGGCGAATAGCTGGGCGCGCCATTGATGCCGGAGTAAGCCGAAACCCGCGTCTGCTCGCCGCTGCGCAGTTCCTGGACGTAGATCGCCGGCAGTCCGCTGTGGAAGGACACGTAGGCCAGCGTGCGGCCGTCGGGCGACCAGGCGGGGGACAGGATCGGCTGCGGCGAGGCGAACACGACGCGCTCGTTCGCGCCGTCGGCGTCCGCGATCACGAGCCGGTAGCCGCGCGCGCTCGCGGGTCCGGCGACCGTCACGTAGGCAATCCGCGTCGAGAAGGCCCCGCGCACGCCCAGGATGCGCTCGTAGATGGCGTCCGACACGCGATGGCTGGCGAGCTTGAGCGCGGCGCGGTCGACGGGCAGCGTCGCGCCCAGCAGCCGCTCGCCGGTCGCCACCTGTACCAGCTCGTAGCGCAGTTCGAAGCGCCCGTCGGGAAGGGACGAGAGCCGGCCGACGGCCACGTAGTCGACCTTGAGCATGCGCCAGTCGGCCGCGTCCACGGCGCTCGCCTCGTGCGGCAGCTCCAGCATCTGGCTGCGCGGCAGGGTCCGGAAACGGCCGCTGCGCTCGAGATCCGCGTGCACGGTCGCCGCGACGTCATGCGGCGCGGCGCCCGGCGCGTCCCAGCCCATGGGCACGACCGCGATCGGCACGGATTCCGCCATGCCGCGCAGGATCTGGACGGTCAGTTGCGCCTCGGCGCGCGGGATCGCGAGCGCCAGCAGCAGGACCGGCAGCCAGTGCGCGGGACGGATCACCGTCCGGTGTCCCTGGGCGTGAAGACGAGGCGCACTTCGCGCTCGAACAGGCCGGGCTCCGGCGGTGCCGGCAGCGGCGAGGCATTCTTCACCGCCGTTTCGATCGAGCGGCGCATGGCCTCGCCGCCGTTGCAGGCGCCGAAGCGCATGCCGACCACTTCCCCGCCCGGTATCTGCATGACGTGCACGGTGCAACTCGCTCCTTGCCCGATGCCGGGCGGCTCGAACCAGCGCTGCTCGACATGGGCCTGGATCGCGCGGATGTACTGCGCCTTGAGACCCTGGAACGCGGCTCCGGTTCGCTGCTCCTCCTCGGCGAGGCGCGCGCGCAGGTCGGCCTCCCGTTCCGTGCGCAGGCGGGCTTCCTCCGCCGTGCGCTTCTTCTCCGCGGCGGCCTTCGCCTGCGCCTGCTGCTCGGCCCGGCGCTTCGCTTCGGCGTCCGCCCGGGCCCTGGCCTGCGCCTGCTGCTCTTCCTCGAGACGGCGCTGGTCCGCGGCGCGGCGCTCGGCCTCGGCCTGCTCGACCCGCTCCGCCTCCGCACGCCGGGCCTGCGATTCCGCCTCCTCCCGGCGCCGCGTCTCGGCGCGCTCCTGCTCGGCCTCGCGGCGCTGGCGGCCGGCGGCCTGGATCACGGCCTGGTCCATGACGACCGCGTCGATCGGCAGGATCTCCAGCGCGTCCTCCCGCTCGGGCAGCGTGAGCCCGACGAACAGCAGCCCGGCGATCGCGAGATGCAGCGCGACCGACCAGGCCGCGGGCGCGAACACCGGCCTGGCCACCGCGGCGCTCACCGGCGACGCTCGAGTTCCTCGAGCGCGCGCATCGCCTTCGGGTCGGTCAGGAAGCCGATCTTCGTCGCCCCGGCCTGCTGCAGCAGCACCATGCCGCGCACCACGCTGCCGTAGGGCACCCGTTCGTCCGCCTTGACCAGCACCGGCACCGCGGCGTCGCGCCCGAGCACCGCGGCGGCGCGGCGCGCGACTTCCGCCTCGTCGATGGCAGCATCCTCGTCACCGCCGACATTCAGGTAATAGCGACCGTCGCGATCCACCGACAGTACCAGCGGCTCCCGGTCCTTCAGCAGCTCGGGATCGATCGGCCTCGCGTCCGCATCCGGCAGCTCGACCTGCACGCCCTGCGTCAGCAGCGGCGCCGTGATCATGAAGATGATGAGCAGCACCAGCATCACGTCGATGTACGGCACGACGTTGATCTCGCCCATCAGCCGGCGCTTGCGGGTGTTGCCGCTCATGTCATGCGGACCTTGGCGAGGCGTGCCGCTGCAGCAGCGTGGAGAACTCGTCCATGAAGGCGTCGTAGCGCAGTTCCAGCCGGTTCACCTTGTCGGCGTAACGGTTGTAGGCGACGACTGCCGGGATCGCGGCAAAGAGCCCCGCGGCGGTCGCGATCAGCGCCTCGGCGATGCCGGGCGCGACCATCGCGAGTGTCGCCTGCTGCACGTTGCCGAGACCCTGGAACGCCCCCATGATCCCCCAGACCGTGCCGAACAGGCCGACGTACGGGCTGGTCGAGCCCACGGTCGCGAGCGTGGCGAGACTCTCCTCGAGCCGGTCGATCTCGCGCAGCTGAGCCACGCGCATCGCGCGGCGCACGCCCTCCAGCAATTCCGCTCCCGAGCCGCCCGCCTGGGCGCGCAACCGCGAGAACTCCCCGAAGCCGGCCTCGAAGATGCCCTCCATGCCCACCGCGGGCTCGCCGCGGGCTTCGATGGCGCGGTACAGCTTGCCGAGGTCGCCGCCGGACCAGAATGCGCCCTCGAAACGATTGGCCTCGACCTGCGCCTCGCGCAGCAGGCGCCGCTTGCGGAAGATGATGGTCCACGAGGCCAGCGAGGCGAGCAGCAGCAGCGCGATGATGGCCTGCACGACCGGGCCGGCCTGCAGCACGAGCTGGACGAGGGAGTGTGATTCCGTCACGCGGTTATCCTCAGCTTGGCGCGGCCAGCGCCGCGGGCAGCGGCCGGGGCCGCAGGCTGTCCGTGTCCACGCAGGCGGCGCGGATCGTGCCGCTCACCAGCAGTTCGCCGACGGCGTCGCCGCGGCGGACCTCCTGCGCCAGCACCACCGACGCCCCGCGCGTTTCCGCGAGCTCGACCGATACCCACAGCAGGTCATCGTGGCGCGCCGCCCTGTGATAGCGGATCTGCGCTTCGACCACGACGAACTGGCGTCGTTCATCGCGCAGCAGCGCGGCCTGGTCCACGCCGAGCGAGCGCAGCCAGTCGCTGCGCGCGCGCTCCATGAAGCGCAGGTAGTTCGCGTAGTACACGACGCCGCCGGCGTCCGTGTCCTCCCAGTAGACCCGCACCGGAATCGCGAACGGCGCCACCGCTTGCGGCCTAGCCGCGAAACAGCGGCAGGCTGCCGCCGGCGGGGTCCGCGGCGGGCGGCGCCAGCCCGAAGTGCCGCCACGCGGCCTGGGTCGCGACGCGCCCGCGCGCGGAACGCAGCAGGAAACCCTGCTGGATCAGGAACGGCTCGACCACGTCCTCGAGCGTGTCGCGCTCCTCGCCGAGCGTCGCCGCCAGGCTGTCGATGCCGACCGGCCCGCCGCCGAACTTCTCGATGATGGTCAGCAGCAGCCGGCGGTCGAGCAGGTCGAAGCCCTCGCGGTCCACCTCCAGCATGTCGAGCGCCGCCGCGGCCACCCCCGCGTCGATGCGCCCGGCCGCACGCACCTCGGCGAAGTCGCGCACGCGGCGCAGCAGGCGGTTGGCGATGCGCGGCGTGCCGCGCGAGCGCTCGGCGAGGCCCTGCGCGCCCGCGGCGTCCACCTCGAGGCCCAGGATGCCGGCGGCGCGCACGACGATGCGCCGGATCTCGTCCTGCGTGTAGAAGTCCAGGCGCTGCACGATGCCGAAGCGGTCGCGCAGCGGCGAGGTCAGCAGCCCCGCGCGCGTGGTCGCACCCACCAGCGTGAACGGCGGCAGGTCGAGCTTGATCGAGCGCGCGGCGGGTCCCTCGCCGATCAGGATGTCGAGCTGGTAGTCCTCCATCGCGGGATAGAGGATCTCCTCCACGACCGGGCTCAGGCGGTGGATCTCGTCCACGAACAGCACGTCGCGCGGCTGCAGGTTGGTCAGGATCGCCGCAAGGTCGCCGGGGCGTTCCAGCACCGGGCCCGAGGTCTGGCGCAGGCCGACGCCCAGTTCGTGCGCGACGATGTGTGCGAGCGTCGTCTTGCCGAGGCCCGGCGGGCCGAAGATCAGCACGTGGTCGAGCGCCTCGCCACGACGGCGGGCGGCCTCGATGAAGATGCTCATCTGCTGCTTGACCGGCGCCTGGCCGATGTAGTCGGCGAGCGTCTTCGGGCGCACGGTCTGCGCGATGACCTCGTCCTCGCGCGTGGCGGTCGCGGCCGTGACCCGGTCCTGCTCGATCATCGCGTCATGCTACCTTGCAGCGGCCTGCAGCGCGCGCCGGATCAGTTCCTCCGTTCCCGCGTCTTCTCCGTCCACGGACCTCAGCAGCCGGGTCGCCTCGACCGGCCGGTAGCCGAGCGCAACCAGCGCAGCGTGGGCCTGCGCCTGGGCGCCTGCCGCCCCGTCCAGGCGCTTGCCGCCCGCGGGCAGTTCGCCGAGCGCGCGGATCCGGTCGCGCATCTCGACCAGCAGCCTTTCGGCCGTTTTCCTGCCGATGCCCGGAATGCGCGTGAGCGCGTCCACGTCCTGCGCCTCGACGCAGGCCAGGAAGGTATCCACGTCGATGCCGGAGAGCAGCGCGAGGCCGATCTTGGGGCCGATGCCGGTGACGCGCAGCAGGTCGCGGAACAGCCGCCGCTCCTCCTCGGTGGCGAAGCCATATAGCAGGTGCGCATCCTCGCGTACCACCAGGTGCGTGTGCAGTTCCACGTCGCTGCCGGTCTCCGGCAGGCGGTAGAAGGTGGACATGGGCGCCTCGAGCTCGTAGCCGACGCCGCCGACGTCCACGATCAGCGCCGGCGGCATCTTCCGCACCAGCCTGCCGCGCAGCCGCCCGATCACCGCGCGGCTCCCGCGCGCCGTAGCGCCGCGCCATTGCGGTGGTGGGCGTGGCACAGCGCGATCGCGAGGGCATCCGCCGCGTCCCCCGCGAGCCGGCCCTGCAGCGACAGCAATGCCTTGATCATGTGCTGGACCTGGCCCTTGGCCGCCGCGCCCGTGCCGGTGACCGACTGCTTGACCGCCCGCGGCGCGTACTCGAAGACCGGCGCGCCCGCGTGGCAGGCGCCGCAGAGCGCGGCGCCCCGCGCCTGGCCGAGCTTCAAGGCGCTGTCCGGGTTCTTGTGCACGAAGACGCGCTCGATGGCGATCTCGCCCGGGGCATAGGCGTCCACCAGCTCGGTCACGTGCCGATGGATGTCGAGCAGCCGCCCGGCCATGGCCCCCTCGCCGACTCGGATGCAGCCGCTCGCGACGTAGCGGATGCCGCCCTGCCCTGCGTCCACGACGCCGTAGCCCGTGACCCGCGAGCCGGGATCGAGGCCGAGGATGCGCACCATGCGGGCTATGATAACGGCTCGCCATGAAGACGACGACCACCATAGCGGCCGGAGACAGCGGCGTGCTCGCCGAGTTGCGCGCGACGCTCGCGGCGCTGTCGTCCGGTGCCGGCGGCTGGCAGCAGGCGGAGGCGCAAGGCGTCGAGACGGCCGGCATCGTCGCGGCGCTCGATGCCGAGCGCGTGATCGTCGCCGGGGCGCTGCTGCAGCCATTGCTCGAGCGGCGGCTGCTCGAGGCGCCGGCGGCGGCGGCCGCCTTCGGCCAGGCCGCGGCGGACTTCGCCGGCGAACTGGGCAGGCTGGGCGAGTTCCGCACCGGGGCGCAGTGGTCCCCTGAGAAGGCCCTGTCTGGCGCGCAGGCGGACGCGCTGCGGCGCATGCTGCTCGCGGTCGTCACCGACCCGCGCCTGGTGCTGGTGCGCCTCGCTGACCAGCTGCGGCGCATGCGCCGCGCGCGCGAGCTCGAGGACTCCGCGCGCCTGCAGCTCGCCTGGGAAACGCGCGAGATCTACGCCCCGCTCGCCAACCGGCTCGGGATCTGGCAGCTGAAGTGGGAGCTCGAGGACCTCGCCTTCCGCTGGCTGGAGCCTGCCAGCTACCGCCAGATCGCCACCCAGCTCAACGAGTCGCGCGCGGATCGCGAGCGCTGGATCGAGGCCGCGATCGCGGACGTCGCGGCTGAACTGGCGAAAGCGGGCGTGCCGGCCGAGGTCCTGGGGCGGCCGAAGCACATCTACAGCATCTGGCGGAAGATGAACAAGAAGGGCCTCGCCTTCGACCAGGTGCTGGACGTGCGCGCGATCCGCGTGATCACCGGGAGCGTCGCGGACTGCTACGCCGCGCTCGGCGTCGTGCACGGCCGCTGGCCCTACATCCCGGGCGAGTTTGACGACTACATCGCCACGCCCAAGGACAACCTCTACCGCTCGTTGCACACGGCCGTGATCGGTCCGGGCGCCGCGCCGCTCGAGATCCAGATCCGCACGCGCGACATGCACGAGCATGCCGAGCTCGGGGTCGCCGCGCACTGGCGCTACAAGGAGGGCGCCGCGAAGGACGCGGCCTACGACCGCAAGATCGAATGGCTGCGCGAGCTGCTGGTGCCTGCCGTCGAGGCCGAGACCGACAGCGACTTCCTGTCGCGCGTGCGCGCGGACCTGTTCGAGGACCGCGTCTACGCGCTGACGCCGAAGGGCGAGGTCGTGGACCTGCCGGCGGGCGCGACGCCCATCGACTTCGCCTATCACGTGCACACGGACCTCGGCCATCGCTGCCGGGGCGCACGCGTGAACGGGCGCATCGTGCCGCTGAACCACCGGCTCGCGAACGGCGACGTCGTGGAGATCATCGGCGGCAAGCAGGCGCAGCCCAGCCGCGACTGGCTGGTCGAGCAGGAAGGCTTCCTCGCCTCGCCCAGGAGCCGCGCCAAGGTGCGCGCCTGGTTCAAGAAGCGCGATGCGGGCCAGAATCTCGCCGAGGGCCGGCAGCTGTTCGAGCACGAGCTCGGCCGCCAGGGTGGCCAGCAGGCGCTGATCTCGGACCTGATCGGTGAATTCGGTCTGGCGGGCGCCGATGCGCTCTATCTCGCATTGGGCTCGGGCGACCTGACGACCGCACAACTCGCGGCCGCGATCCAGCGCCGTGCGCGTGCCCGTGCGGCGTTGCCGGCGCCTTCCGAACTGCCGCCCATCGGTGCGTCACGGCGCGGACCCGGCGCGGCGGTCCAGGTGGAGGGCGTGGGCGACCTGTTGTCGACCTATGCGCGCTGCTGCAACCCGGTGCCGCCCGAGGCGATCACGGGGTACGTGACGGTCGGACGTGGCGTCACGATCCACCGCGCCGGATGCCGCAACCTCGCGCGCCTCGCCGCGCGCGCGCCGGAGCGGCTGCTGCAGGTGGGATGGGGCAAGTCCGCGGACCGGCGCTTCCCGGTCGAGATCCAGCTGCGCGCCATGGATCGCAAGGGCCTGCTACGCGACGTCACGACTCTGGTTGCGGAGGACAAGATCAACATCGAGCGGCTCGCCTCGCGCGGCGATCCCGGCCAGGGCAGCGCGGATCTCACGCTGCGCGTCTCGGTCGCCGGCCTGGAGGAACTGACGCGCCTGCTGTCGCGCCTTTCAGCGCTGCCCGGCGTCATCAGCGCCCGCCGCCGCAGCTAATTGGGGACGTTTCCCAATCAGGCCACGGAAAAAGGTGCCTGCCTCCTTTTTGGGGAAAGAGGTGCCTGCCTCCTTTTTGGTGCCGCCAAGAAATGGAGGCAGGCACCTTTTCCTAGCGGTTGGGGATGTCGATGGCGCGCTTGTCGGCGGCGAGCGCGGCTTCGTGCATGGCCTCTGAAAGCGTTGGGTGGGCGTGGATCGTGCGCTGCAGGTCTTCGGTACTCGCGGAATACTCCATCGCGAGCACGGCTTCGGCGATGAGCTCTCCCGCCATCGGGCCGATCACGTGCACGCCCAGGATCTCGTCGCTGCCGGCGTCCGCCACGATCTTGCAGAAACCCGCGCCCGCCTCCATCGCCCGCGCGCGGCCGCTGGCCGCGAACGGAAAGCTGCCGGTCTTGATCATCCGGCCCGCCGCCTTGGCCTGCTCCTCGGTCTGTCCCACCCAGGCGATTTCGGGCGCGGTGTAGATCACGGAGGGGATGGTCCGGTAGTTCACGTGGCCGTACTGGCCCGCGATCATGTCGGCGACGGCGACGCCCTCCTCCTTGCCCTTGTGCGCCAGCATCGGGCCGCGCACGCAATCGCCGACCGCCCAGATGCCCTCGACGCCGGTACGGCAATGCTCGTCCACCTGGATGAAGCCGCGCTCATCCTGCTTCACGCCGGTGCCCTCGCCCAGGAGGTCCTTCGTGAATGGCCGCCGGCCGATCGCGACCACGAGCCGATCCACGACCAGCGTCTGCGGACCCTTCGCATCCGAATAGCTGACGTGCACGCCATCTGTACGCGCGGCGGCGCCGGTGACCTTGGCGCCGAGGCGGATGTCGAGGCCCAGCTTCTTGAAGTGGCGTGCCGCCTCCCGGGAAACCGCAGCGTCGGCCATCGGCAGCAGCGCATCGAGCGCCTCCAGCACGACCGTCTCGGCCCCGAGCCGGCGCCAGACGCTGCCGAGCTCGAGCCCGATCACGCCC
>DATBMQ010000243.1:0-4448 GCA_036554765.1 Steroidobacteraceae bacterium
TGGATGGCGGCGAAGGAGCGGCTCGACATGGCGACGCGCGCCAACTTCACCACCAACAACGACATCGTGGGCGGCAACTCCGGCAGCCCGATGCTGGGCGCCGACGGGCGCATCGTGGGGCTCGCCTTCGACGGCAACATCCACTCGATCGCGGGCAGCTACTGGTTCGACGACCGCATGAACCGCTCGATCGGCGTGCATCCGGCCTACATCCGCGCGGCGCTCGAGCAGGTGTACGGGGCGAAGGCGCTGCTGGCGGAGATCGACGCGCGCTAGGGAAGCTCCGCAGGGCTTCCCTAGTTGAACCACTGGCGCAGCACCGCCAGCGCCTGCTCGTGGTGCATGCCCCAGTAGATCACCAGCACCATCAGGCCGCCGACGTAGGCGGCTGACACCAGCGTCGCGAACCAGCCGAGCGCGATGACGACGCCGTCGCGCTCGGCCATTCCGAAGCACAGCAGGATGATCGCGATCGCCGGCAGCGTGTTCACGAAGGGCACCAGCGGCAACGGCGCCATCAGCAGCCCGACGGCGAACATCACCAGCCCGCCGTTCACGAAGTTGATCAGCGCGCCGCCCGACAGCGCGAGCGCGCGCGGGCGCACCAGGTGCTCGAACCGCTGCGCCCAGCCGCGGACCTTGCCGAGCATCTGCCGCGCCGTGCGCGCCGCGATCCTCCGGTTCAGCAGGCGCTCCGGCAGCCAGGGCACGCGGCTGACCATCACGGCGAAGCCAATCAGCAGCATCGGGATGCCGAACACCGTGCTCATCATCGGCACCGTCACCGGCAGCAGGAAGGGCACCGCCAGGACACCACAGAACACCAGCAGGCCCTGCTCGCCGAGCAGCGCCAGCAGGTCGCGCAGCGCAATGTCCGGTTCCGTCACCTGCGACTCGGCTGCCGCCAGCGCCAGCGACATCCGCACCTCCGGATTGCGGAAGCGGACGGCGGTCATGAGGCGCGCCGCGCCTCGAGGCGGCAGTCGATCACGATGTCGTCGCGCACCGAGAGCACGCCCATCGCGACCGTGAATGGCACCAGGCCGAGGTCGGCGTGGCGCAGCACGGCGTGCGCATGGACCCGCACCCGGTCCCCGTCGAGGAGCACGGTGACCGGGACCGGCACGACGCGCTCCTCGCCGCGCAGGGACACGCGAAGCTGCGCGACGTACCGCTCCGGGCCGCCCTCGAGCCCGTCGGCCGTGAGCCGCAGCACGGGCTGCAGCGCGGCATCCAGCACCCGCGGCCCGAGCAGGTTCTTCCGCGTGCCCGCGCGGTCGGCATCCGGGACGGGCGCCGCGAACTCCGGCCCGGCGGCGGCGCGCGCTTCCGGGTCGTCCACGGCCAGCGAATCGAGCGGCAATGAGAGGGTGAGCCCGCTCCCGGCGTGCGGCTCGCGCAGTTCCAGGCGCCCGGTGAGCGCGGTCGAGGTGATGACGTGGTCGTGGCCGAGCCGGGCCATGGGCCCGTCGCGAAACACGCGGACTTCGAGCCGGGAGGACGTCACCTCCCAGGATTCGTAGGCGGCGGCCTGCACCGGCGCCGCGGGCACGGCCGGGGGCGGCGGCGCCGGCGGCGGCGCCGCGCAACCGGCGGCGAGCGTCACCAGTGCCCACAGGAACTTGCGCATCGCGCTATTCTCCAAGACCGCATGGGCTTGCGGAATACCCCCGAACGCTACGGATCGGTCGCGCAGGCCCTGCATTGGGTGGTGGTCCTGCTCCTGATCGGCCAGGTCGCGGTCGGCAAGATCGCCCACGAAATGCCGGACGGCTTCGACAAGCTGGTGCTGCTCGCCCGGCACAAGTCGGTGGGCATCACGATACTCGCCCTCGCCGCGATCCGCCTCGCCTGGCGCCTGTTCGACCGCCCGCCGCCCCCGCCGGCGATGCCGCGCTGGCAATGGGCCGCTTCCCGCGCGACCCACGGGGCGTTCTATGTGCTGCTGTTCGCGCTGCCGCTCACGGGCTGGATGATGTCCTCGGCCTCCAACTATCCGGTGAGCTGGTTCGGGCTGGTGCAGCTGCCGGACTTCGTGGCGCCGGACCGCGACCTCAAGCACCTGTTCGAGGAGATCCACGAAACGCTCGCGAAGACGCTGATCGTGCTCGCGCTGCTGCACGTCGCGGCCGCGCTCAAGCACCATTTCATGGACCGCGACGGCGTGTTGCAACGGATGCTGCCGTGGCGCGCGCGCTGATCCCGCGCCTCGCCGCCTGCGGCATCGCCTTCCTCGCCGCCGGCAGCGCCGGCGCCGGCGCCTGGCACGGCGACGGCACGGCCGGAAAGCTCGGTTTCTCGGCCGTGCAGGCCGGCGCGCGCTTTGCCGGGAGCTTCGCCGAGTTCACCGTGGACCTCGATTTCGACCCGGCCGCGCCGGCGCAGGGCCGCCTGCACGTGAGGATCGCGACCGCATCCGCCGACACGCAGGACGACGACCGCGACGGAATCCTGCGCGGTCCGGACTTCTTCTGGAGCGGGCGGCATCCCGAGGCGCTCTATCACGCGCAAGGTTTCAAGCGCGACGGCAAGGGCTGGCGCGCGCTCGGCGAACTCACGCTGCGCGGCGTGACGCAGCCGGTCGCGGTGCATTTCACGGCCGCCGCCGGGAAGGGCCTGCTGACGATGAAGGGCCAGGCGACGCTGCGCCGGCTCGCCTTCGGCGTCGGCCAGGGCGACTGGGCCTCCACCGAGTGGATCGGCGACGAAGTCGGGATCGCGTTCGAGCTCAGCCTGAGTCCGGCAGCGTCCGCAACCAGCCCGTGATGCTGTAACGCGGGGCGGCAGCGAAGCTCGCCACCTGCGTCACCGCGTGCAGCATCGGCACGCGGAACAGGTTCAGCGAATTGAAGGTGGGCACGTAGGCCTCGGCCAGGTGGCCCTGGCGGTCCGGGAATGCCAGCAGCCCGCCCCAGTCGGTCATCCACTCGCGCGTGAAGCCCAGCACGTACGCGGCCACGCGGTTCCTGCCCTCGACCGCGTCGTCGTGGCGGGTCAGGAAGTCTCCGGCGCGATACATGGTCGCCTGGCCGTCGACGAACCCGATGCGCGCGTCGCCGGTCAGGCGGCGGGCGAAATCGAGAAAGACCGGCGCATTCAGGAACTCGAGCACGCGCATCAGGTACGAGTCGCGGTGGCGACCGTTGACGTAGTTCTCGAACAGCCGGAACGTCGAATAGCAGTAGCTGAATCCGCGCTCCGCCGCGCGATGCACGCGCGCCAGCCAGTCGCGCCGTTCCTTCTCCGGCAGGCTGGAGAGCGCCGGCACCGGCAGTTCCCGGTGCCCCCCGGCATCGTGCAGCACCAGCTGCCAGCGGGTTTCCTCGGCGAGGCTGCGGTGGATGAGCGCCGCCGTGCGCGCATCGAAGAAGTCGGGCACGTGGACGCGGCCCGACGACCGGAATACGCGCGCGATCAGCTCCGGATCGAGCGCCGGATTCAGCCGGACCGGCGCGGGCGTGGCCACCGCGCACGGATCCAGTTCGGCATTCATCGTGGCTGCCGGCGCACGCACATCCCCTTCCCCCAAGAGCAGGGCGGCCGGCCACTTCGGCAGCGGCGATGCACTGCCGTTCACGCCACAGTTGGCGAACGACCGGATTTCCTTGCGAGCGACAGGGTTCCTGCGTCGGCCGGCGACGAGGTCGGGAGTGCGTGCGTGCTCAGCCCCGCGCCGGCGCCCCCATGGCGGACACCAGCCAGATGGCGAGCCAGGACAGGATGAATCCCGGCACCAGCTCGTAGAGGCCGAAGATCTCGCCCTCGAGCTGCGGCCAGACGATCACGGTGAGGCCGCCCACCACGATGCCGGCGAGCGCGCCGTTGCGCGTCATGCGCTCCCAGTAGAGCGAGAGGATGATCGCCGGGCCGAAGGCGGCGCCGAATCCTGCCCAGGCCCAGGCGACCAGCGACAGCACCTTGCTGTCCGGATCGAGGCCGAGCCAGAACGCGATCGCGGCGATGGCGAGCACCGCGCCGCGCCCGACCCAGAGCAGCTCGCCCCGCCCCGCGGCCGGGCGGAACAGGCCGCGGTAGAAATCCTCCGCGAACGCCGAGGACGAGACCAGCAGCTGCGCCGAGGCGGTGCTCATGACCGCCGCGAGGATGCCTGCGAGGCAGATGCCCGCGATCACCGGATGGAAGAACCGCGTGGACATCAGGATGAAGACCTTCTCGGTGTCCGCGCCCGCGAGCGGCGGATCCAGCACCAGCAGCCCGGTGAGGCCCACGACGATGGCAGCGGCGAGCACGACGATCACCCAGCCCATCGCGACGCGGCGCGCGACGTCCATCTCGTCCACGCGGCGGATCGCCATGAAGCGCGCGAGGATGTGCGGCTGGCCGGCGTAACCCAGGCCCCAGCCGACCAGCGAGGCGATGCCGATCCAGCCGAGCGCCTCGCCGCCGCTGCCGATGAACGGATCGAGCAGCGACGGATCGCGCGCCGC
>DATBMQ010000260.1:0-2797 GCA_036554765.1 Steroidobacteraceae bacterium
GCCGCCGGCAGGTGCGGAATGGCATGGGCGACCGCCTCGAAGTCGTTGACGAGCAGCGCCCGCGGGACGCCGGCGGCCGCGGCGAGTTCTGCGGGTTCGAGCCGGGCGTCGATGTTCGTCAGCCGGATGCTGCCGTCGGCAAGCACCGGTCCGGCGCCGCAAAAGGCGGCGCCCGACAGCGCGGGCCTGCCGGCGGTTTCCAGGTAGCGCGACAGCGCGGCGGCAACCTGCGGCACGGTGGCCTGCTGCTCGAGCCGGACGAAGCGCCAGTCGTTGCCGCTGCGCTCCGCCAGCGCAAAGCGCGTGTGCGTGCCGCCGACGTCGCCGACTACGATCACGGCCGTTGCCTACCTGTGCGCCGGCGCATCGGCCAGCGCCGCGATGAATTCGTTGCGCCAGCGGCGCACGTCGTATTCCCGCAGCCCGCGCATCAGCCGCCCGTGACGGCGCCGGCGCTCGGCCAGAGGCATCTGCCGCGCGTGGTGCAGCGCCCGGGCGGTTTCTTCGCCGTCGAACGGATTGACGATCAGCGCGTCCTTCATCTGGCGGGCCGCGCCTGCGAAGCGCGACAGCACCAGCACGCCGGGATCTTCCGGGTCCTGAGCCGCAACGTACTCCTTGGCTACCAGGTTCATGCCGTCGCGCACCGGGGTGACGAGTGCGATCCTGCTCGCGCGGAACAGCCCCGCCAGCGTGCGGCGCGGCAGCGTCCGGTTCAGGTAGTGCACCGGCGTCCAGTCGAAGCGCGAGAAGCGCCCGTTGATCTGCGCCTTTGCGGCCTCCACCTCCCGGCGGAATTCGCGGTATGACCTGAGTTGCCCGCGGCTCACGGGGGCGATCTGCAGATAGATCACCTGGCCATGCGCCTCGGGATGCTGCTCCAGGTAACGGTCGTACGCCGCCATGCGGCGCAGCAGGCCTTTGCTGTAGTCGAGCCGGTCCACGCCGATGATCTGGTCGCGGCCGGCCAATGCCGCGCGCATGCGCGCGAAGTCCTGTTCCCCGGGCCGGGTGAACGCGAAGCGGTGCACCTGCTCGACGTCGATGCCGATCGGGAAGGTGCCCGCACGGACTTCGCGGCCGAACGCGCTGACGGTGCCGCCGCGCGCGCTGCCGTGCGCCGCCCGGCGGACGTGGTCCTGGAAGCGGCCCAGGTCGTCGTCGGTCTGGAAGCCCACCTGGTCGTAGTCGAACAGCGCGCGCACCAGCGGCTCGTGGTGCGGCAGCGTCGAGAGAATCTCCGTTGGCGGGAATGGCGTGTGGAGGAAGAAGCCGATCCGGTTACGCGCGCCCAGCCGGCGCAGCTCCGAGGCCAGCGGGATCAGGTGGAAGTCGTGGACCCAGACCAGGTCCGTCGGCCGCAGCATGCGCGCGAGCGCCGTGGCAAAACGCCGGTTCACGCGCCGGTAGGCCTCGAGATCGGCGTGGTGGTACTGCGTCAGGTCAATGCGGAAATGCAGCAGCGGCCACAGGCAGCCATTCGAGAAGTTGTTGTAGTACCTCTCGAAATCCTGTTGTGGCAGGTCGAGCGTCGCGAGCACCATGCCTTCCGCGCGCTCGCGGCGCAGCCTTGCCTTGCCCGCCGCTACCGTCCGGCCGCTCCAGCCGAACCACAGGCCGCCGCTCTCACGCAGCGCATCCACGACGCCGACGGCGAGCCCGCCCGCCGACGCGACGCCCCTGAGCGGGCCGACGCGGTTCGAGACGGCGACCAGGCGGCGCGCGGCTTTCACAGCACCTCCTCCCAGCCGCCCGAGAGGCGCATGGCCGCGTTGATGATGCCGACCAGCGAGTAAGTCTGGGGATAGTTGCCCCACAGCTCGTGCGTTCCGGTATCGATGTCCTCCGACAGCAGGCCGAGCCCGCTGCGGCAGGCGAGCATGTGCTCGAACAATTCCCGCGCCTCGGCTTCGCGGCCGAGCCGTGCCAGCGCATCGATGTACCAGAACGTGCAGATGTTGAAGGCGGTGGTCGGCTCGCCGAAATCGTCGGCGGCCGCGTAGCGGAACAGGTGCCGGCCGCGGCGCAGCCGGCGCCCGATCTCGGCGACGGTGCCGGCGAAGCGCGGATCGCCCGGCGGGAGGAAGCCGACCTCGGCCATCAACAGCAGTCCCGCCTCGACGTCGCTGCCGCCGAAGCTGTCCACGAAACTGCCGCGATTCCCGTCCCAGGCCCGGCGCTCGATGTCCGCGCGGATCGTCGCCGCCCGGCCCGCCCAGAACGCCGCGCGCTCCGTGCGGCCGAGATGGCCGGCGATGCGGCCGAGCCGGTCGCAGGCCGCCCAGCACATCAGCGCGGACGACGTGTGCACGCGCTCGCGCGTGCGCAGCTCCCACATGCTGGCGTCCGGCGTCGCGTACACCCGGAAGGCCTGCTCGCCGACGCGCTCCAGCCGCTCGAAATCCTGCCCGGTCGCCGGGCGCAGCAGGCGCCGGTCGAAGAACGCCTGCGCGGCCGCCAGCACGACGTTGCCGTAGACATCATGCTGCAGGTGGCCATAGGCCTGGTTGCCGACGCGCACCGGCCCCATGCCGCGATAGCCGGCGAGCGCCGGCACCTCGGCCTCCTCGAGCCTGCGTTCCAGCGCGATGCCGTACACCGGTTGCAGGTGCCCACCGTCCGCGCTGCCGACGATGTTGGCGATGTAGCGCAGGTAGTGTTCCATCGTCTCGACTTCGGCCAGCGAGTTGAGCGCCCGCACCACGAAGAAGGCGTCGCGCAGCCAGCAGTAGCGGTAATCCCAGTTGCGCCCCGAGCCGGGCGCCTCCGGAATGCTGGTGGTCATGGCGGCGACGAT
>DATBMQ010000050.1:0-1515 GCA_036554765.1 Steroidobacteraceae bacterium
GATCGAGCAGGAGGTCTACCTCGGCGAGCTGCCGCTCATGACCGAGAACGGCACCTTCATCGTCAACGGCACCGAGCGCGTGATCGTGTCGCAGCTGCACCGCAGCCCCGGCGTGATCTTCGACCACGACAAGGGCAAGACGCACAGCTCCGGCAAGCTGCTGTTCCAGGCGCGCGTGATCCCGTACCGCGGCTCCTGGCTCGACTTCGAGTTCGACGCCAAGGACTGCGTGTTCGCGCGCATCGACCGGCGCCGCAAGCTGCCGGTCACGATCCTGCTGCGCGCGCTCGGCTACACCAATGCCGAGATCCTGAGGCTGTTCTTCGACCAGAACACGGTGCACCTCGGCAAGAAGGGCCCGGAACTCGAGCTCGTGCCCGAGCGCCTGCGCGGCGAGACCGCGCTGTTCGAGATCAGCGCCAACGGCAAGGTCATCGTCGAGGAAGGCCGCCGCATCACGGCACGCCACGTGCGCCAGCTCGAGGAAGCCGGCGTGCGGCGCCTCGCGGTGCCCGTCGAGTACCTCGAGGGCAAGGTCCTGGCCCACGACGTCGCCGACCCGCAGACCGGCGAGGTGCTCGCAAACGCCAACGACGTGCTGACCGCCGCGCACATCGAGCGCTTCGTCAACGCGAACGTGGCGACCATCGGCACGCTCTACGTCAACGACCTGGACCGCGGGCCGTACGTCTCCGACACGCTGCGCATCGACGCGACCACGACCCGGCTCGAGGCGCTGATCGAGATCTACCGGATGATGCGCCCGGGCGAGCCGCCGACCAAGGACGCGGCCGAGAACCTGTTCCACAACCTGTTCTTCAACGGCGAGCGCTACGACCTGTCCGCGGTCGGCCGCATGAAGTTCAACCGGCGCGTGAACCGCGCGGTCCCCGCGGGGCTCGCCGGCGCCGACGCCGAGCGCTGGCTCGAAGAGCCGGGCATCCTGTACGACGGCCGCTACTTCTCGACCGTCGCCGACCTGCGCAAGGACGAATCCGCGCGCGGGCTCGCCGCCAAGTACGGCGAGGGGCTGTCGGATGTCGTGGACGTGCTGCGCACGCTGATCGCGATCAAGAACGGCGACGGCAAGGTGGACGACATCGATCACCTCGGCAACCGCCGCGTGCGCTGCGTCGGCGAGATGGCCGAAGTCGCGTTCCGCATCGGCCTGGTGCGTGTCGAGCGCGCGGTCAAGGAACGCCTGACGCTGGCCGAGAACGAGGACATCAACCCGCAGGACATGATCAACGCCAAGCCGGTGGCCGCCGCGGTCAAGGAGTTCTTCGGCTCCTCGCAGCTGTCGCAGTTCATGGACCAGAACAACCCGCTGTCCGAGATCACGCACAAGCGCCGGGTGTCGGCGCTCGGCGAGGGCGGCCTCAAGCGCGAGCGCGCCGGGTTCGAGGTGCGCGACGTGCACCCGACCCACTACGGCCGCGTCTGCCCGATCGAGACGCCGGAAGGGCCGAACATCGGCCTGATCAACTCGCTGGCCGTGTACGCCCGCACCAACAA
>DATBMQ010000282.1:0-13661 GCA_036554765.1 Steroidobacteraceae bacterium
GCGCCCACGATCCAGGCGAGCACGGCAAGGCCGGCCGCGAGCGCGATCGCCCAGCCCGCGGTCACGGCTGGAAACGTGCGACCAGGCGGCGCAGCTGCCGCAGGTCACCGATGCCGGGCGCCGGCAGGTAGCGCAGCCGCAGGTAGAGCTCGGTGATCGAGGCGGCGGCGGGCGCGAGGTCGGGCCGCAGCCGCGCGACGCGCGCGGCAAAGGCGGTCGGCGCCTCGCCGGTCTCGCGCTCAACGCCCCGGCGCGCGAGGCGCGCGCTGAAGCGCCGGTAGCTGGCGGCGGCCGGGTCCGTGCTGCGCGGGCGGAATTCCCAGGCCAGCCAGCCGAACAACAGCGCCATCGCCGCGGCGAGCCCGCTGCCGAGCGCGATCGCGAATGCACGCCAATCGGGGTCGCCGAATCCCAGGTCCGCGAGCAGGGACTCCTGCTTCAGCCGGTCGAACTGCACCACCCAGTCGTTCCAGCGGGCGTTGACGTTGTCCCAGATCATGCCCGCCTGCCACCAGAACTCGGATTCGCGCCGCAGCGCGCCCGGCAGCAGCTCCTCGTCCGCCAGCGCCGCCTCGATGCCGCGCTCGATGCGCTCGGGCGCGACCGCCGCGGTCGGGTCCACGCGGGTCCACCCGGATTCCGGCAGCCAGACCTCGGACCAGGCGTGCGCATGCGACTGGCGCACGATCAGGTAGCCCCCGATCGGGTTCCAGTCGCCACCCTGGTAGCCGCCGACGACCCGCGCCGGGATGCCGGCGGCGCGCATCATCGTGGTGAAGGCCGAGGCATAGTGGCCGCAGAAGCCCTGGCGCGTGTTGAGCAGGAAGTCGTCCACCGAGTCGCGCGCGAGGCCGGGCGGCGTCAGCGTGTAGTAGAACTCCTGCTCGCGGAACATGGCGAGCACCGAGCGCAGGTAGGCGGAGTCGTCCACGCTCGCAGCGCGCATGCGCCGGGCCAGCTCGAGCGAGCGCGGGTTGCGGCCCTCCGGCAGCTGCAGGTTGCGGTTGCGCAGCGCCGGCGACAGCGCGAGTCCCGCGCGGTAGCGGGGGTAGGAGCGCGCCTCGTACTGGATCACCGCATGGATCGGGCTGCGGGTCCGCAGGCCGTAATCCCAGGCCTGGGCGGCGATGCCCGGCGTCCAGCTCTGCACCATGTCGAGCGCAAACACCATCTGCTGCCCGGTCGGCTCGAGCGTCACCGTGTAGTCCACCGGCTCGCCCTGGTGGCGCACCGGCGGGCGCAGCAGTGGCGAGCTGCGGCCCCGCGACCAGGTGTAGCCGTCGAACTCCGACAGCACCAGGCCGCGCCAGTAGCGCAGCGGCGGCGGGGGCGCGCGGCCTGCGAAGCGCACGCGGAAGGCGACCACGTCGTTCAAGGTGAGATCCGAGATGTCGCCCGGCGACATCTCCTCGGTCAGGCCGGTCAGCGCGCGCTCCGCCGACGGCGCGCCCCAGAAGCTCCCGGCCAGGCGCGGGAAGAAGACGAACAGCACCAGTGCGACCGGCGCCGCCTTCAGCAGCATCGCGCCGGTGGTCCGGAAGGGCGTGAGCGGCGGGCCGGCCGCGCCCGGGCGCGCGACCGGCAGCAACGCGGCGGCCAGCAGCCAGACGGTCGGCAGCACCCAGGCCACGGTCAGGATGTCCTGTGCGTACAGGAAGGCGGCCAGGCACAGGAACCAGCCGATGAAGATCAGCACCACGTGGTCGCGCGGCGTGCGCGTCTCGAGCAGCTTCAGCGCGGACATCAGCGCCAGCAGCGCGGTGCCGCCGTCGAGCCCCGTGATCGTGGCGTAGCCGAACATCACGCCGAGCGTCACCGCGAGGGCGATCAGCGCCCGCGTCCACGGTCCGGGCAGCCGCCATCCGCGCAGCTCGGCGAGCAGGCGCCAGGCGCCGATCACGATCACCAGGCCCGTGATCCAGGGCTGCAGGTGCAGCAGGTGCGGCGCGAGCGCGGCGCCGAGCGCGCCCATGGTCCAGCCGAGCCGGCGCAACTCGCGGGCCTCAGCCATGCGCGGTCACCGGGGCCTCGAACGTCGCCAGCGCCGCGAGGCAGCGGCGGCGCTGTGCCTCGCCCGGCTGCGGCGGGATCTCGAGGCCGGGCAGGCGCAGGCCGAAGGTCTCGCCGCGCGCGTGTGCGTCCACGATCCAGCGCGCGAGCACGGACAGGCGCGCTTCGAGGTCGGCGCCCGGCGCATCGGCGAGGTCGAACACGGGCAGCGGCTCGGCCGCACCGCTGAACTCCTTGACCAGCAGTTCGCCGGCGCGCGCATAGGCCTTCCACGCGATGTGACGCGGCGGGTCGCCGGGGTGGTAGTCCTTGAGGCCCGCAAAATCGTCCTCGCCGCGGCGCGCCGCGCCGCCGCCGGCGTCGCCCGGCACCAGCGGTGGCGGGGGCGCCGCGCTCGCCGGCCTGGGATAGACCAGGCAGCGCAGTCCCGGGTGCAGCACGGCCCAGGCGCGGAACAGGCCGTACGGAAAGCGCGTCGCGATCTCGAGGCGATCGAGCGTCACCCAGCCGCGCCGGCGCGTCGGCACCGCGAGGCGCACCGTGGCCGCGCCCGCCGCATCCACGGTCACGGCCGGGACCGGCGGGGCATTCGCGCTCGCTTCCAGGTCCCGGCGCGGCAGCCCGCCGGGATTCGCGAGCGACAGCCGGAACACGGCGTCGTCGCCGGCGAACGGGGGATCGGTGCCCGCTTCGCGCGCGACCAGCGTCTCGAGGTTGCGATGGCAGGCCTGCATCGCCACGACGCCGAGCGAGGCGAGCAGGAAAGTGAGCGCGAGGCCGAGGTTGTTCGCGTAGTTGAGCGAGCCCATCAGCATCGCGAACAGCATGACGCCGAATGCGACGCCGAGACCGGTCGGCAGGATGTAGATGCGGCCGCGGCGCAAGGTCACCGGGCCGGCATCGGGTCCCTGGCGCCGCCGGATCCATTCGCGCACGCGTCGCCTGACGAAGCCCAGCATGGCGGGAAACCTGCGGTTAGGGGATCGGCACCGACTTCAGGAGTGCCGCCGCGACCTCGTTCGGGCCGCGCGCGTCGGCGGCGTCCCGCGGCCGCAGCCGGTGGCCGACCACCGCAGGCAGCACCGCCTGCACGTCCTCGGGCAGGACGCCCGCGTGGCCGTGCAGGAAAGCCCAGGCCTGCGCGGCGCGCAGCAGCGAGATCACCGCGCGCGGCGACAGCCCGGCCTGGTGGCGGCCGCCGTCGCGGCTCGCGCGGGCGATCGCCTGCACGTAATCGAGCAGCGCATCGCTCGCGTGCACCTCGGCGACGCGCCTCTGCAGCTCGGGGATCACCGACGGGTCGAGCGCGGCGGGCAGGTCCGCGAGCAGGTCGCGGCGGTCCTTGCCGCGCAGCAGCTGCCGCTCGTGGCTGGCGGCCGGGTAGCCGAGCTCGATGCGCATCAGGAAACGGTCGACCTGCGACTCGGGCAGCGGGAAGGTGCCGACCTGGAACGAAGGGTTCTGGGTCGCGACGATGAAGAAGGGCTCGGGCAGCGGGTGCGTCTCGCCGTCCACCGTGATCTGGCGCTCCTCCATCGCCTCGAGCAGCGCGCTCTGCGCCTTGGGCGTGGCGCGGTTGACCTCGTCGGCCATGACGAGCTGCGCGAACACCGGGCCGCGGTGGAACACGAAGCGCCCGCTCGCACGGTCGTAGACCGAGATGCCGATGACGTCGGCCGGCAGCAGGTCGCTGGTGAACTGGATGCGCTGGTAGGACAGGCCGAGCACGCGCGCGAGTGCGTGGGCGAGCGTCGTCTTGCCGACGCCCGGGATGTCCTCGATCAGCAGGTGACCGCGGGCCATCAGGCAGCAGATCGCGAGCCGGATCTCGCGGTCCTTGCCGAGGATCACCTGGTTCAGGCCCGCGATCGCGGCCAGCAGCTGCCCGCGCGCACGGTCCGGGGCCTGGGAAAGGGCGTTCATCGCAGGGAGGCTACCCGCTCGTACTGCTCCGCAAGTTGCGCCAGTTCACGCTTGAACTCAAGGACCCGGGCCTGCTCCTGAGCGACCACCTCCGCCGGCGCGTTGCGGACGAAGTTCTCGTTGCCGAGCTTCGCCTCCGCCCGGGCCAGTTCCTGCCCGACCTTGCTCCGACGCTTGTCGAGCCGGGCGAGTTCCGCATCCACGTCGATGAGGCCGGCCATCGGCAGGTAGACGACCAGGGATCCGACACTGGCGGCCGCCGACTGGGGCGCCTCCTGTCCGGCCGCGAGCCAGCGGATTTCGCTGACGCCGGCCAGCCGGCATATCGCAGGCGCGCTGCTCTCGATCCGCTGCCGGTCCTGGGCGGACGCGTTGCGGATGAAGATGGGCGTCCGGACCGAAGGCGCGATGTCGAAGCTGCCGCGGATGCCGCGCAGGCTGATCGTGATGTCGCGCGCCTGCCGGGTCAGGGCTTCGGCCTCCTCGTCGACCAGCGTCGCCTCGGAGGACGGATAGGGCTCGCGCATGATCGACGCCGCCGCCTTGCCGGCGCGTGGCGCGACGGCCTGCCAGAGCTCCTCGGTGATGAAGGGCATGACCGGGTGCAGCAGCCGCAGCAGCGTCTCCAGCGTCTCGACCAGCGTGCGGCGCGTGCCGCGCCGTTCCTCCGGCGTGCTGTCCGGCGATTGCAGTACGGTCTTGGTGAACTCCAGGTACCAGTCGCAGAACTCGTACCAGGTGAACTCGTAGGCCGCCTGCGCCGCGAGGTCGAAGCGGTAATCGGCGAAGCCACGGCGTACGCCGGCGATCGCCGCCTGCAGGCGCGAGCGGATCCAGCGGTCGTACTGCGACAGGCGCTCCGGCCCCGGGCCCTCGTCCTGCGCGGTGGACATCAGCACGAAGCGCGCCGCGTTCCACAGCTTGTTGCAGAAGTTGCGATAGCCCTCGACGCGGCCGAGGTCGAAGCGCAGGTCGCGCGACTGCGTCGCGAGCGCGGCGAAGGTGAAGCGCAGCGCATCGGTGCCGTAGGCGGGGATCCCGTCCGGGAATTGCCTGCGCGTCGCGCGCGCGATCGCGGGCGCGAGCTGCGGCTGCATCAGGCCCGTGGTGCGCTTGGCGACCAGTTCCTCGAGCCCGATGCCGTCCACGATGTCGAGCGGGTCGATCACGTTGCCCTTCGACTTCGACATCTTCTGGCCTTCGTGGTCGCGGATCAGGCCGTGCACGTAGACCTCGCGGAACGGCACCTGCCCGGTGAAGTGCAGGCCGAACATGATCATGCGCGCGACCCAGAAGAAAATGATGTCGAAGCCCGTCACCAGCACCGAGGTCGGGTAGAAGGTGCGAAGCTCCGCCGTGTCCGCGGGCCAGCCCATGGTCGAGAACGGCCACAGCGCCGAGCTGAACCAGGTGTCCAGCACGTCCTCGTCCTGCGTGAGGGCGACGCCGGGGGCGATGCCGTGCCTGGCACGCACCTCGGCTTCGCTGCGGCCCACGTAGACGGTCCCGTCCGGCCCGTACCAGGCCGGGATACGGTGGCCCCACCAGAGCTGGCGGCTGATGCACCAGTCCTTGATGTTGCGCATCCACTCGAAGTAGGTCTTGTCCCAGTTGGCCGGGACGAAGCGGATGCTGCCGTCCTCGACCGCGCGGATCGCGCGCTCGGCGAGCGGGGCGATCTGCACGTACCACTGGTCCGTGAGCCAGGGCTCGAGCACCGCGCCGCTGCGATCGCCGCGCGGCACGGTGAGCCGGTGCGGCTCGGTCTTCTCGAGCAGGCCCGCCGCCTCGAGGTCGGCGACGATCCGCTGGCGCGCCTCGAAGCGGTCGAGGCCGTGGTAGCGCGACGGCGCGCCGTCGCCGATCCTCGCGTCCGCCGTCAGGACGTTGATCATCGGCAGGCCATGGCGCTGGCCGACCTCGTAGTCATTGAAGTCGTGCGCAGGCGTGAGCTTGACGCAGCCCGAGCCGAAGGCGGGGTCCACGAAGGCGTCCGCGATCATGGGGATCTCGCGTTCCGCCAGCGGCAGGCGCAGCCGGCGGCCTTCGAAGCCGCGGTAGCGCTCGTCGTCCGGATGGAAGGCGACGGCCGTGTCGCCGAGCAGTGTCTCCGGCCGCGTGGTCGCGACCGTGACGTGGCCGGCGCCGTCCGCGAACGGGTAGCGGATGTGCCAGAGGCTGCCGGTCTCCTCCACGGACTGCACTTCGAGGTCGGAGAGGGCGGTCTTCAGCACCGGGTCCCAGTTGACGAGGCGCTGGCCGCGGTAGATGAGCCCCTGCTCGTGCAGCCGCACGAAGGCTTCCAGGACGGCCGCGGACATGGCGGGATCCATCGTGAAGCGGTCGCGGCCCCAGTCCACCGAGGCGCCGAGGCGGCGCATCTGCCGCGCGATCGTGCCGCCCGACTGCTCCTTCCACTGCCACACGCGCGCGGTGAACTGCTCGCGCCCCAGTTCGCGGCGGTTCAGTCCTTCGGCGTTGAGCTGCCGCTCGACCACCATCTGCGTCGCGATGCCGGCGTGGTCGGTGCCGGGCTGCCACAGCGTGCGGTCGCCCGACATGCGGTGGAAGCGCGTGAGCGCATCCATGATCGTGTCCTGGAACGCGTGCCCCATGTGCAGCGTCCCGGTCACGTTCGGCGGCGGGATCACGATGCAATACGGCTCGCCGTCGCCCGCCGGCGCGAACAGGCCGGACACCTCCCAGTGCCGGTAGACGCGCTCCTCGATGTCGGAAGGGGAATAGGTCTTTTCCATGCAGCCGCGCGCCGACTCATTCCTCGCCGGGGGCGAGGTGCTCCCGCAGCGCGGCCGCCACCAGCTCGGGCAGCGCCGCGCGCAGGCGGTCGATCACGCGCTCGAACATGACGGCCTCGATGTCGCGGGCCGCGGCATGCAGCAGTTCGTCCGTCAGGTTCATGGTCCGGCTCACGAGCGCCGCCTGCAGCGCGGCGATGTCCTCGGGCGTCAGCAGGCCGGAGGCATACGGCGGGGTCGGCTGCCCCGGCGCGGCTTCCGGCTTGGGGAAACTGCCGGTCGCGTGCAGCTCCACGACGTCGGTCAGGATCGGCAGGTCGCGGCCGGCATCGCGGTTCAAGGCTCGTCCTTCATGTCATGGGTCTGCGGCTGGATGCCGCGCTCGCGGTACTGGCGGAAGCGCTCGCGCCCCAGCCGGCGGCGCTCGTCGTCCGCGTCCACGACCTCGGCGATCCGCTCCCAGCGCTCGAGGCCGGGAGGCATGCCACCGGCGAGGTTGACGACGAGATCGCCGTCGCCGGTGTCCGCCGCGTCACCGTCCGCCAGCACGACCGCCGCCGGCGCCGGTTGCGGTGCGGGCTCGGCGGCGCCCAGGCGCTGGTGCGGCACGAAGCTGCGGTCGGCGAAAGTCCACAGCAGTTCGTCGAAGGCCTCGAGGTCGCCGCCGGGATCGAGCTGCACGCGCACCCGGTGGCGCCGCAGCCAGGCCTTTTCGACCAGGCGGCAGGCGAAGCGCAGCCGCGCCGCAGGCTCGCGGGTCGGCAGCACGTAGAAGTCCACGCGCGGAGCGCCCACCGGTCAGTCCTTGTGCAGCAGCCAGTCCACCAGCAGCGGCACCGGCCGGCCGGTGCTGCCTTTCTGGCTGCCGGTGAGATACGCGGTGCCCGCGATGTCGAGGTGCGCCCAGCGCAGGCCGTCGGTGAACTTCCACAGGAAGCAGGCGGCGGTGATGGCGCCCCCCTCGCGGCCGGCGACGTTCGCCAGGTCCGCGAAGTTGCTCTTCAGCAGTTCCGCGTACTCCTCGGCGACCGGCATGCGCCAGGCGCGGTCGTCGGCGCGCTCGCCGGCCGCCGCGAGCGCGGCGGCCAGCTTCTCGTCCGGCGAGAACAGGCCGCAGTAATGGCCGCCGAGCGCCACCACGCAGGCGCCGGTGAGCGTCGCGATGTCCACGACCGCTCGCGGCTTGAAGCGCCTCGCATAGCTGATGCCGTCGCAGAGGATCAGCCGTCCCTCGGCGTCCGTGTTCAGCACCTCGATGGTCTTGCCGGACATCGAGCGCACGATGTCGCCCGGCTTGGTGGCGCGCCCGCTCGGCATGTTCTCGCAGGTCGGCACGATGCCGACCACGTTGACCGCGGCGCCGATGGTCGCGAGCGCCTTGAGCGCGCCGAACACGGAGGCGGCGCCGGTCATGTCGAACTTCATCTCGTCCATGCCCGGCGGCTGCTTCAGCGAGATGCCGCCGGTGTCGAAGGTGATGCCCTTGCCGACCAGGGCGACCGGCGCGGCGCCCTGCCTGCCGCCGCGGTACTCGAGCACCAGCAGCCGCGGCGGCTCGTCCGAGCCGCGCGTGACCGACAGGAATGAGCCCATCTTGAGGCGGCGGATGGCGCGCACGTCGAGCACCCGCGCGCGGATGCCCCGGTGCTCGCGCGCGAGTTGCCGCGCGCGGCCCGCGAGATAGGTCGGCGTGCAGACGTTGGCGGGCAGGTTGGCGAGATCGCGCGTGAGCGCCATGCCCGCGGCGATGCCGCGGCCGTCGCGGATGCCGCGGCGCGCGGCCTCGAGCTCCGCTTTCGCGACCGCAATGCCGAAACGCGCGAGCCTGGGTCGCGGCGGCTTCCTGCCGGTCTTCAGGTCCGGGATGCGGTAGAGCGCGGACTCGACGCTCTCCAGCGCCTGGCGCGCGGCGTAATAGGTCTCGAGCCCGGGCACCGGCTCCGCCGCCAGGTAGGAGACCGCGTCGCCCGCGCCGCCCTTGGCGAGCCACTGCGTCGCGGCCGCCACCGCGCGGCGATAGGCCTTGCGACCGTAGCCCTTCTTCGCGCCCAGGCCGACCAGCAGCAGGCGCTCGGCGGGCCCGCGCGCATGCATGATCGGCAGCAGCTCGCCGGCCTTGCCGGCGAAGTCGCCGCGGCGCAGCACGCGCCCGATGGCACCGCCCGCGGCGCGGTCGAGCTCGCGCGCGGCGGCGGTCATGGCCGCGTTCTCGTGGATGCCGACGATGGCACAGGCCGTCTTCTGGCGTGCCGCGGTTGCGCCGGTGGCGTAGAACTGCATTTCCCGATCCCCTGGTTGCGCCGACGGCCCGCGCGCGGGCCGTTGAGTGCGCAGTCGCGCTGGTTTACCGTGTGTGCGCCAGTTTAATCCAAAAGGACGGATCCGCGCGCCGGGATCCCGGGCATATCGGCCTTGTTTTCAAGGATTGACCGCTACGTGCTGCGCGAGGTGGCCTGGTCGCTCGGCGGGGTGACCGCGGTGCTGCTGGCGATCCTGGTGAGCTACCAGCTCGCGCGCATCCTGGGCACCGCCGCCGAGCGGGGCTTCCCGCACGACATCGTGTTTGCGCTGATCGGGCTGACGACGCTCGAGAACCTGATGCTGCTGGTGCCGATCGCCATGCTGCTCGGGGTCATGCTGGCGCTCGGGCGCCTGTACCACGAGAGCGAGATGACGGCCGTGCGCGCCTGCGGGGTCGGTCCCGAGCGGCTCTACCTGCCGGTGTTCGCGCTGGCGCTGCCGATCGCCGTCGCGCTCGGCTGGCTCGCATTCGTGGTCGGCCCGGCGGCGCGGGACGGCGCGGAACAGTTGCGCAGCCGCGGCATGCGCGACGCGCAGTTCGGGATGCTGGAGGCCGGCAAGTTCCGCACCTACGCCGAAGGCCAGGCCGTGTTCTACGCGGAGCAGGTAGGGCAGGGCGGCCGGCTGGAGAACGTGTTCGTGCAGCGGCTCGCGGGCGAGCGCGTCGAGGTCGCGACCGCGGCCTGGGCCGAGCATCGCGTGCTGCACGACGGCCGCACGCAGCTCGTGGTGCTGCACGACGGCGAGCGCATCGAGGGCGTGCCGGGGCAGCCGGGATTCCGCCGCATCCGCTTCGTCGAGCACGGCATCCCGGTGGTGGTGCCGGCGCCGGACGAGGGCCGCACCGTTCCCGACCGCAAGCCGACCGCGAACCTGCTGGGCTCCGCCGACCTGGCGGACGTGGCGGAACTGCAGCGGCGCATGTCGATGCCGGTCATGGTGCTGGTGCTCGCGATCCTGGCCGTGCCGCTGTCGGCGCTGCGCCCGCGCGAGGGCCGCTATGCGCGCGTCGCGATCGCGATCCTGCTCTATTTCGTCTACTCGAACCTGCTGTCGGCCGCCCAGGTCTGGATCGAGAAGGGCCAGCTGCCGCCCGCGGTCGGCACCTGGTGGGTGCACCTGCTGGTGGCGCTGACCGGGTTCGTGCTGCTGCTGCGCCAGAGCCCCGCCTCGGGCTGGCGGCGCCGCGCGGGGGCGCGCGCATGAAGCTGCTCGACCGTTACCTGGCGCGCACGGTGCTGCTGCACACGCTCATGGTCATGGCCGTGCTGCTCGCGCTGATGTCGCTCGTCACCTTCATCAACCAGCAGGATGACATCGGGCAGGGCAACTTCCAGGTCGCGGACGCCTTCCTGGTGACGCTGCTGCAGCTGCCGCAGCAGGCCTACGAGCTGCTGCCGATCGGCGCGCTGATCGGGGCGATCACCGGGCTTGGCGCGCTCGCGCGCGACAGCGAGCTGACCGTGCTGCGCGCCGCCGGCGTGTCGGTCGCGCGCATGGCCGGGTCGGCTGCGATTGCGGGCGTCGCGGTCGCGGCGGCGCTGTGGCTGATCGGCGAGTATTTCGCGCCGCCCGCGGACCTGTACGCGCGCCAGTACAAGATCTTCAGCCGCTATTCGCAGTTCGAGATCGCCGGCAGCCGCAGCGCCTGGGTGCGCGAGGGCTCGTGGTTCATCAACGTGCGCCAGCAGGCGGCGGAGAACCTGTTCGGCGGCGTGTTCGTCTACGAGCTCAGTCCGGACCGCCACCTGCGCCTGGTCGGCCGCGCGGAGACCGCGCGCCAGGACACCGAGGGCCGCTGGGTGCTCTCGAACTACGCCGAGACCACGCTGGCCGGCGACCACGTGGAAACGAAGCGCAGCGCGCGCGAGGTGACCGGCGCGCAGTTCAATGCCGAGTTCCTCGGACTCGCGGTGACCGAGCCCGGTTCGCTGCCGCTCGCCGACCTGCATGCCTACCGCAAGCACCTCCGGGCCAACAGCCTCGACACGCGCGCCTGGGACATCGCCTTCTGGTCGCGGGTGTCGCGCCTGGTCGCCGCCGTCGTGGTCTGCGTGTTCGCGGTGCCGTTTGCCTTCGGGCCGCTGCGGCAGGCCGGCGCGGGCGCGCGCACGGTGCTCGGCATCATGGCGGGCGTGCTGTTCATCCTGCTGACGCAGACGCTCGAGAACAGCGGCCAGGTCTACGACCTCAACCCGCTGCTGGTCGCCTGGGGCCCGACGCTGCTGATGTCGGCGGTGGCCGCCGTCGCGATCTGGCGCACGCGTTAGGGAAGCTCTGCACGGGTGGCATGGGCGCGGCCGTGGCAGATATTCGATCCGGCAAGGAACGAGGAGCGATGTGTATCGTGATACATGAGCGACGAGTGACGCCGCCCGATCAAATATCCGCCCGGCCCCGAAGGGTTGCGCGCGGGCCGCGCCGCCACGGCGTTGCTCCCTCCTCGTGTGGATTCACCACACTTCGTCGGTCGCGCCTGGCAGCGGCGCGGCGCGCGCGCAACGCGCTCCATGCCACCCGTGCAGAGCTTCCCTAACGGCGCACCACCCGGGTGTCGCTCGCGATGTCCTGCAGGCTGCGGCCGCGGGCGTCGCAGGCGGTCCAGAGCAGGTTGGCGCAGGGCGGCAGCAGCAGCAGCGCCGCGGCGAGGTCCGGCAGCGACCAGCCGGGGCCCCGCAGGAACCAGAGGCCGAGCCCGGCCAGCAGCGCCATGGCGGCCCCGAGCGTGAAGCGCACCAGCGCATCCAGCCAGCCGGGGGCGCCGCCATCGGCACGCTCGAGCCCGATGCGCCAGGCGCGCATGCCTAGCGTCTGTCCGCCGCGGGTCCAGGACAGCCCGAAATAGCCGAAAGCCACCAGCAGCAGCCAGGCGCGGTACAGCTGGGAGACCCCTCCCGAGGCCTGCGGCGTGATCGCCTCGCCGCCGGTCAGCGGCAGCCAGGGCAGGGTGGCGACGAACAGCAGCGCGAGCAGCAGCAGCGCGTCGTAGGCCAGCGCGCCGAGGCGGCGAAGGGTGCCGGCGGCCGGAGCGCCCGTCGTGGAGGGTTCATCCATGAGGGCGCGAATTCTAATGCGTCAGTGCTTGTCCTGCGCGGCGACGCGCTGCTCGATGGCCTGCTTGCTGCTGCGCAGGATCTGCCGGACCTGCTGCACGTCCGGACGGCCGGCGATCCGGGCGATCGCCTCCGGGAGTTCGTGCCACTCACGGCCCCAGGACAGCAGCCGCGCCGCGTCCTTGATGACCGCGGTGACGGTGCCGTCGTTGACCGGCTTTGGCGGACGTGCCGCGGCCTTGGCGCGCGGCGCCGGCGGGCGGCCCGGCTTGATGGCCGTGGAGGTCGATGTGGAGCCGGTCGCCTTCTTCTTCGCCGGCGGCCGGGCGGCGTCGAGCTGGCGCTCGCGCTCGGGCTCGGCGATGGGGACGAAGCGCTCGACGTGCTGCGAGCCGACCAGGTTGGTCAGGAAGGACATGAGCTCGAGCCCCTCGGACAGCGACTGGTCGCCGGCGGAGAGCCGCGTCTGCACGATCTTCTGCAGGTCGGCGAGCCGCTGGCGCGCGAGGTCGATGACCCACCTGGTCGGGCGCTGGTGGTTGGGCCAGGGCTGGACGAGCCAGTACTGGTCCTCGGGCAGGTCCGCGTAGCGCGCGTGCAGGTCGAGGCTCCTCTGCCACTTCTGCAGCAGCGCGACCACGCGTTCGTCGGCCGGCGTCATGCAGTCAACATAAGCCACGGACCGCGGGCACGCAGCGTTTTCGCCGGAGTCCTTGAAGTGCGTCACACGGGACGCCGGCCCGGTCTCACGGTGCGGGGCAATTCTCCGGCGGCGGCGGCAGCGCGAGGGCCGCCTCGAGGTCGGGTCCGAGCGCCGCCTGCCACGATCCGTACATCGGGTTCGGGACCAGGAACCAGCGCGTGCCCCACCAGTCGCGGTGCGCGCAGCGGGCGCGCTCGCGCTCGACGACGGATTGCCGCCGCACGCCCGGCAGGAAGTCGCCGAAGTCGTCGCCGACATTCAGCACGATGCGGTAGGCGCGAGCCACTTCCTGGCGCCGCGATTCCTTCTCGCTGGGCCACTCGGCGCGTTCGCCCTTGAGCATCAGGTCCTCGGCGAGCGTCGGCGCATCGAGTCCGAGCGACCGCAGGTTGGCGAGCGTGTCCTCCTGCTGCGGGCAGGCGGCCTGGCTGCCGGCCCGTGCCGAACATTCGCGGTTGGTGATCAGGAACACGCGCACCGGCCGGCCCGCGGTGTCCTTCATCGCGCGCGCCGCACGGATGAAATCCGCCGCGCCCGGTACCGCGGGCGCGGCGCGTTGCGCGACCCACTCGTCCCAGGCCGCGTCGAATTCCGCAGGGCAGGTGAATTGCAGGATCATGCGGGCCTGCGGCGCCGAGTTGTCGAGCACCGTGTCGTCGATGTCCATGACGACCGCGGGCGGCAGGTCCGAGAAGTCCTGCCGCTGCGACGGCTCCGCGCTCACGGCGGGATCCACGAGGTTCTCGGCGAGCGCCACGGCGGCCGCGCGATAGATGATCTCGCTGGCCACGCGGAACTCCGCCGAGTGGCGCACCCACAGCGTCGCGCGCTCGCCGCCCTCGGCAAAGGGACGCGCCGGGCTGCAGCGGGAAGCAGGCACGGCGGCCTCGCGCGGCTGCGACGCGCAGCCTGCGG
>DATBMQ010000064.1:0-1634 GCA_036554765.1 Steroidobacteraceae bacterium
GCGCGCGCAGCGCTTCCTTGTGATCGGGGGCCACGAGGCTGCCGTCCGGCTCGATATTGGTGAGGATGGAAAACGGCGTGCCTTCTCCGCGCGAGGCGGCCTTGGCGATCTCCAGCGGGCCGAAGCGCCTCGAGTAGGCAACCTGCAGTTCATTGGTAATTGGCTGGCCGCGGAACACCAGCACCGAGTGTGCCTCGAATGCCGCGCGCACGTATGCGTAGGCATCGTCGCGCTCTGCCACGTCGGCGAGCCCGACCCCGCGCACCTCTGCGGCGAAGCCCGGGCCCAGCCGTTTCAATTCCATGGACTGCATTCTCCCTTCGGAAGCCTTTATTGCTCCAGCGCGCTGCGCGCGAACACTTCCTCCAGCTTGAGCTGCCGCGGCGTCAAGCCCTGCTCGCAGGAATAGCGGGCCGCGGTTTCCAGCGTCTTGCGATTCGCGCGGATGCCGTGGCGCACGAGGGGCGTGCGCAATGCCTCCGTCGCCTCCGGCGGCAGCAGGCCGGTGGCAACATGATACTCCGCGTGCTCCAGGCGCTCCCGGTCCGCGATCTCGTTGGCGCGGTCGAAGGCCTTGATGAGATTGAGCACCGCCCAGGGATGCTTCTCGGCGAGATCCCTTCTGATGACCATGCCGTGGTTGATGGGAAAGATGCCAGTCTTGCGGTAGTAGCGCACGCCCTCCGCGACCGGATCGGGGAAGAGCGGCCCGATCTCCGGATGGCTCCACAAGTCGGCCGTGCTGCGGTCGACCAGGTTGCGGTCGACGATGTAATGCAGCGCCGCGTCGAGCTCGCCCGAAAGCATCATGCCGCCGAGGCTTTTTTCCGGCGGAATCGTGTGGATCGTCACGCCGGGAGGCGCGGTGAAGCCGACGGCGCCGCCATGACTGACGGAGGCGCCGCGCTCCATCCAGAATTCCATGTGCCGCGGCTCGACTCCGAATTCTTCCTGCAGCACGCCGCGCGCCCACAGCGCTGCGGTCTGCTGGTACTCCGGCACGCCGACGCGCTTGCCCTTAAGGTCCGCCGGCGAGCGGATGCCCGCCTTCCGACGCACGAGAATCGCGGCGTGGTAGAACTTGCGCGTGGTGAAAACGGGAACACCGACCCAGCGTTCGTCTCCGCGCGTCTTCGCCATCAGGAGCGAGGAGAACGACATTTCCGAGACGTCGAAATCCGCGAACCGGAGCTGGCGCCAGAAGAGCTCCGAGGGGTGCACGCGGCTCGGGATCAAATCGATGCCGTCGGGCTTCACGCGGCCATCGAAGATCGGCCACGTGCGTGGGTTGGAGGACATGCCGATGCTCAACTGGAAACTCATGGCGGCGATCCGGACGTCGATTGCTATTTGACCGCAAGGTCGAGTACGCCGGCCTTGGGCGTGAAGCCGAGCCCGGGCGCCTCCGGCAGCGTGACCCAGCCTCTCACCGGCTTGGGCGTGCCCTCGAACAGCGCTTCCCCGATGCGCCAGCCGCCGAGATGGAACTCGACGCGCCCGCCGTTCGGCACGCCGGCGTGCAGATGCATGTTGAGGTGCGGATAGTTGCCGCCCATCTCGAGCTGGATGTTGAACGCCTGTGCGAGCCCCGCCGCATAGAGCGCGCCGGTGAAGCCGCCGATGTCGCGCACGTT
>DATBMQ010000022.1:0-15182 GCA_036554765.1 Steroidobacteraceae bacterium
ACCCCAATCCACCGTATCCTTGTCTATATCTACCAGCAACGCCTCGGCGGTGGCCGCCAGCCGCGCCTCAGTGTAGCGCATGGCCGCGGGCGCGTCGCCGTCCACGGAACCGAAGTTGCCCTGCCCGTCCACCAGCAGGTCGCGCAGCGAGAATGGCTGCGCCATGCGCACGATCGTGTCGTAGACCGCGGCGTCGCCGTGCGGGTGGTACTTGCCGATGACATCGCCCACCACGCGCGCGGACTTCTTGTAGGCCTTGTTCCAGTCGTTGCCGAGCTCGCGCATCGCGTACAGGACGCGACGGTGCACCGGCTTCAGGCCGTCGCGGACATCGGGAAGCGCGCGGCCCACGATCACGCTCATGGCGTAATCGAGATAGGACTTGCGCATCTCGTCTTCGAGGTTGACGTGCAGGACTTCGCGCGCGATCTCGCTCATGCGGGTGTCGTTTTTCCCGGGAAATCAGGGGTCAAGGTAAGCGCGAATTTTAGCACAGGGGGTATACTTTCCGGATGCATTCCGGCGCCACGGTCGACCCTGCGGAGATCTCGAAATTCGACGCCGCGGCCCCGCGCTGGTGGGACCCGGACGGCGAGTTCCGTCCGCTGCACGACCTCAATCCGGCGCGCCTCGACTACATCGAGGCGCGGGCGGGACTCGCCGGCCGGCGCGCGCTGGATGTCGGCTGCGGCGGCGGCCTGCTGGCCGAGGGCATGGCCCGGCGCGGCGCGCGCGTCACCGGCATCGACCTTGCGCCGGCCGTCCTCGAGGTCGCGCGGCTGCATGCCCTCGACGCCGGCATCGAGGTCGACTACCGGCAGGTCGCGGCCGAGGCGCTGGCCGCGGCCGAATCCGGCACGTTCGACCTGGTGACCTGCCTGGAGATGCTGGAGCACGTACCGGACCCCGCCGGCATCCTGCAGGCGATCGCGCGGCTGGTGCGGCCGGGCGGCGACGTCGTCTGCTCGACGATCAACCGCAACCCGAAGGCCTTTGCGCTTGCCATCGTGGGCGCCGAGTACCTGCTGCGACTGCTGCCCAGGGGCACGCACCAGTACTCGCGCCTGATCCGCCCCTCGGAGCTGGCGCGCTGGGCGCGCGCGGCGGGGCTCGAACTCGTGGACCTGGCCGGCCTCGAGTACAACCCCGCGACGCGCCGGGCGCGCGTCAGTGCCGACACCTCGGTCAACTACCTGGCCCACTTCCGCAGGGCGGCCGCGGCGTGATTCCCGCTGGAACCCCGCGCGGCGTGCTGCTCGATCTCGACGGCACGCTGCTCGATACCGCGCCCGACATGGCTGACGCCCTCAACCGCCTGCGCGCCGCCGAGGGCCTCGAGAGCCTGCCGTTCGAGCGCATCCGGCCGCACGTGTCGCACGGGGCCCTGCGCCTGATCCGGGTCGGTTTTGGCGAGCCGGGGCCGGAACGGTTCGAATCGCTGCGCGCGCGCTACCTCGACATCTACCGCCTGGGCCTCGCCGACCGCACCCGGCTTTTCGACGGTTTCGACGCGGTGCTCGCGACGCTGGAGCGCTCCGGCATCCCGTGGGGCGTCGTCACCAACAAGCCGGGCTGGCTCACCGTGCCGCTGCTCGAGCAACTGGGCCTCGCCAGCCGCAGTGCCTGCATCGTCGCCGGCGACACGCTCCCGGAGCGCAAGCCGCACCCGGCGCCGCTGCTGCATGCGGCCGGCCTCATCGGGCTCCCGCCGCGGGACTGCCTGTACCTGGGCGACGCCGAACGCGACGTGCAGGCGGCACGCAACGCGGGCATGATTCCGCTGGTGGCCGGCTTCGGCTACCTGGACGAAGGCGAGGACCCCGCCGCCTGGCGCCCCGATGGCATCCTGAGCCGCCCCGCTGAGCTGCTCGAATGGCTGGGGCTGAAGATCTGATGGAACTGGCAACCGCACTGCTGGTCTTCTTCGCGCTCGCGATTGCGCTGGTCGCGGGCTGGTGGTTCGGCCGGCGCGCATCGGAGCGGGGGCTGGCCGACGAGCGCACGGTTGCGCTCGATCGCGCCATGGAACAGCTCGACCGGCGCTTCGATGACCTCGCCGGACGGCAGCTGCGCGAAAACATCGAGAACTTCCTGCGGCTCGCGAAGGAAAACCTCGGCCAGCACCAGCAGGCGGCCCAGAGCACGCTCAAGGAGCGCGAGCAGGCGATCGAGTCGCTCGTCAAGCCGATCCAGGAGTCGCTCGCGCGCACCTCGGAGGCGCTGCGCGAGATCGAAGCCGAGCGGCAGCGCGACTTCGGCAGCCTGCGCCAGCACCTGACCGACATGCGCGAGACGCACACCGCGCTGCAGCGCGAGACCCGCAACCTGGTGCAGGCGCTCAGCAAGCCGCAGGTGCGCGGACAGTGGGGCGAGATCGCGCTGCGCCGGCTGGTGGAACTGGCCGGCATGACCGCGCACTGCGATTTCGAGGAACAGGTGCACGTCGCCGGCGAGGACGGCGCGCTGCGCCCCGACATGGTCATCCACCTGTCCGAGGGTCGCGACGTCGTGGTGGACGTCAAGACGCCGCTCGACGCCTACCTGCTCGCGGTCGAGGCGCCGTCCGACGAGGCGCGCGCCGCGGCGCTGAGGCGCCATGCGCAGCACGTCGCCGATCGCGTGCGCATGCTGTCGTCGAAGAATTACGCCGCGCAGTTCGACAATGCGCCGCAGTTCGTGGTGCTGTTCCTGCCGGGCGACCAGTTCCTGTCGGCCGCGCTCGACCAGCAACCCGACCTGCTCGACCGTGCGATGAGCGCGGGCGTCGTGCTGACGACGCCCTCCACGCTGCTGGCGCTGCTCAAGGCCGTGCACAGTGGCTGGCAGAACGTGCGGCTCGCGGAGGGCGCGGAGCGCATTCGCCGCCTGGCCGAGGATCTGTATGCGCGCCTCGGCACGTTCCGCAACCACCTCGGCAAGCTCGGCAACGCGCTGGAGGCGAGCCTGCGCGCCTACAACGCGTCGGTCGGCTCGCTCGAGCGCAACGTGCTGCCCGGTGCGCGCAAGTTCACCGAGCTCGGCGTGCGCACCGACAAGCCCATCGAGGACCTGACCGAGATCGAGGTCGCCGTCCGCAGCGCCGACAGCGCCACCCCCGAGCTTGCCCCACCCGAAGAACACTGAGATCCCGGACCCGGTACCCGGCTCTCATGCCGGCCGCGTCATTTTAGTGACCGGCGCCAGTGACGGCATCGGCCAGGCACTCGCCCTGGCGCTCGCGCGCCAGGGCGCGACGGTCGCGCTGCTTGGCCGCACGCCGCGCAAGCTCGAACGCACCTATGACCGCATCGTGGCGGACGGCGGGCCGACGCCCGCGCTGCTCCCGTTCAACCTCGAGACAGCCGCGGCGCCCGAGTACGACGCGCTGTACGACGCGCTGGATCGCGAGTTCGGGCGCCTCGACGGGCTCGCGCACGTGGCGGGCATCCTGGGCACGCTCTCGCCGATCGAGCACTACGACGTGCCGACCTGGTGCAGGGTGCTGCACGTCAACCTGACCGCACCGTTCATCCTGACGCGCACGCTCATGCCGCTGCTCCGGCGTTCCGCGGATGCGTCCATCGTCTTCACGTCCAGCAACCTGGCGCGGGAGGGCCGTGCCTACTGGGGCGCGTACTGCGCGTCCCAGTGGGGCGCGGAAGGCCTGATGCAGGTGCTGGCGCAGGAGTCGGAGCAGTCGCGCATCCGCGTCAACAGCGTCAATCCGGGGCGCGCGCGCACGGCGATGCGGCGCCAGGCCTATCCGGCGGAGGACGCCGCGAGACTGCCCGAGCCGGCGACCGTCGTCGGCCCGTTCGTCTACCTGCTGGGGCCCGCAAGCCAGGGCGTCAGCGGGAAGTCCCTCGACTGCCAGGCCTGAGGCGCCCGGCGTCGCGACGGCCTGCGTCACCCGGCGGGAGCGGGATGCCCGCAGCCTCGTGCAGGGCCCGCAGCTCATCCTCGGTCAGCGGCCTGTTGCGGCCCCGCGCCAGCGCCCGGTCCATGACGACGGGACCGAAGCGCGTGCGCAGCACGCGGTTCGCCTCGAAGCCGCAGCGCTCGAACAGTGCCTTCAGGTCGCGCGGCCGCAGGCCGATGCAGGACACCTGGACCCAGCGGTTGCTGCCCTCGCCGCCCGCGATCGCGATCCCGGTCACGCGGCCGGCCGACGGGTCGCCGGCGGCGGCGGCCTGCATCACGCGCGGCACGGACGCCTCGTCGAAATCCCCGCGTACGCGCACGCTGTACTCGCAGGGAATCTCATGGCCATGCCGCGCGAGTGCGGCGGCCAGGCCGCCGTCGGTCACGAACAACTCCAGTCCGCCATCGACCGCCGCGAGCGGACTGACGGGTATCCAGCGCCGGCCGGCGGATTTCGGCAGCTTCTCCAGCGAACTCGGCGCCGCCGCGTCGGCGCTGGCACGCACGCCTTCCTGCGCCGGCCGGTGATACGCGAGGCCAAGCTGCGCCTCGTCGCCGCGCCGGGCGAGCCGCAGCTTGCGGCCGTCGAGTCGCACGTCATCGCGCTCGTCCACCGGCTGACCCGGCGCCGCCGGCTTGCCATTGACCGTGATGCGGCCGGCCGCGATCCACGCCTCGACCTGCCGGCGCGAGCCGACGCCGCGCGCCGCGAGCACTTTCTGGATGCGTTCACGCATGGGACAGGCGGCCGCGGCCGCGCCGCATCAGTTCGCCGCGTCGGCGTCGTTCGCCGCCGGCAATCCCGCCGCCGCGGCCTGCACCGTGGGCGCGCCGCTGAACTCGAGCTGGATGCCGACGTCATCCATGTCCTTGAGTGCCGCGAGCGTGGGCAGCTCGTCGAGGCTCTTGAGCCCGAAATAGTCGAGAAACTCGCGCGTCGTGCCCAGCAGCTCGGGGTGGCCCGGGACTTCGCGATGCCCGACCACGCGGATCCAGCCGCGCTCGGTCAGCGTGCGCACGATGTTCGGGTTGACGGTGACGCCGCGCACGTCCTCGATCTCCCCGCGCGTGATCGGCTGGCGGTAGGCGATCAGCGCCAGCGTCTCCAGCAGCGCGCGGGAGTACCGGCCCGGCCGCTCCTGCCAGAGCCGCGACAGGCGCGAGGCGAACGCGCTGCGGATCTGCAACCGCCAGCCGCTCGCGACTTCGACCAGCTCGACGGCGCGGCCTTCGCAGTCCTGCGCGAGCTCCGCCAGCGCCTTGCGCAACTCGGCGGCCTCGGGCCGGTCGTACTCCTCGAACATGTCGCGCAACTGGTCGATGCTCAGTGGCTGGCCGTAGGCCAGCAGGGCCGCCTCGACGATGTGCTTCAGTTGTCCGGTGTCCATGTGGGTCCCGTCAGGCGGTGGTGATTTCGACGTCCTCGAGCTCCGGCGCGTCCGGATCGCGCTCCGCGCGCCGCACGTACAGCGGCTGGTACGGCTCGGCCTGCGCGATGTCGACCAGTCCTTCGCGCAGCAGCTCGAGCAGCGCCGCGAAAGTGACCGTCACGCCCATGCGCCCCTCCTCCGGGCGGAACAGGCGGACGAACTCCACCAGCCCGGCTCCCTCGAGCTGCGCGAGCACGTCCGACATGCGCTGGCGCACGGAGAGCGTCTCGCGCCGGACGTGCAGGTGCGCGAACATCGTCGCGCGCTGGACCACGTCCTTGAAGGCAACCAGCATCTCCTGCAGCGCGACCTCGGGCATGATCCGGACCACCTGGCGATGCGTGAGCTCCGCATGCGCCTGGTGCACGTCGCGTTCGAGGCGCGGCAGCCGGTCGATGTCCTCGGCGGCGGCCTTGAAGCGCTCGTACTCCTGCAGGCGCCGCACCAGTTCCGCGCGCGGATCTTCTTCCTCCAGGCCGGCCTCGGCGCTGCGCGGCAGCAGCATGCGCGACTTGATCTCGGCCAGCATCGCGGCCATGAGCAGGTACTCACCGGCCAGTTCCAGGTCGAGCTCCTGCATCAGGTGGATGTATTCCATGTACTGGCGCGTGATGTCCGCGATCGGGATGTCGAGCACGTCCAGGTTCTGGCGCCGGATCAGGTACAGCAGCAGGTCGAGCGGGCCCTCGAACGCCTCGAGGAAGACCTCGAGCGCCTGCGGCGGGATGTAAAGGTCGCGCGGGATCACCGTGACCGGCTCGCCGTCGACGATGGCGAATGGCATTTCCGCCTGCTGCGGCTGCGGCTCCGCCGGACCTGCGGTGCCCTCGACCACTGCAGTGTCGGCAACCTCGTCCATCAGTAGTCGAGACCCACGGCTGCGCGGACCTCCTGCATTGTCTCATGTGCAGCCTCGCGCGCGCGCTTGCACCCGGCGTCCAGGATTTCGGCGACCCGCGCAGGATTGTCCTCGTAGGCCCGCGCCCGCTCGCGGATCGGGGCCAGCTCGGCGAGCACCGAGTCAATCAGCGGCTTCTTGCACTCGAGGCAGCCGATGCCCGCGGTTCGGCAGCCCTGCGACGCCCAGGCCTGGGTCTCCGGGCTCGAATAGATCCGGTGCAGGCTGAAGACCGGGCACTTACCGGGATCGCCCGGATCGCTGCGCCGCACGCGCGCCGGGTCGGTCTGCATCGCCTTCAGCTTCTTCTCGACGCTCGCCGGGTCTTCGCGCAGGCGGATCGTGTTGTCGTACGACTTCGACATCTTGCGGCCGTCGAGCCCCGGAACCTTGGGCGACCGGGTCAGCAGCACCTCAGGTTCCGGCAGGATGGCGCGGCCGCCGCCGGCGAGATCCCCCAGCAGCCGCTCGCGGTCCTCGCCCGACAGCCGCGAGCCTGACTCGATCAGCGCCCGCGCGCGTGCCAGCGCCTCGGTGTTGCCCTGCTCCTGGTACTGTCGACGCAGGTCCGCGTATTCGGCCGCGCCCGCCGCGCCCAGTCTCTTCGCCGCGCTCTCGACGCGGGCGACCGAGTCCGTCTCGCGGCCATAGATGTTGTTGAAGCGGCGCGCGATCTCGCGCGTGATCTCGACGTGCGCTACCTGGTCCTCGCCCACCGGAACGTACTGCGGCCGGTACATGAGGATGTCGGCGCTCTGCAGCAGCGGGTAACCGAGGAAGCCGTAGGTGCTCAGGTCCTTGTCCTTGAGCTGCTCCATCTGGTCCTTGTAGGTCGGCACGCGCTCGAGCCAGGACACCGGTGTGACCATGGACAGGATCAGGTGCAGCTCGGCGTGCTCAGGGACGCGCGATTGCACGAACATCGTGCAGACGCCAGGATCGAGCCCCGCCCCCAGCCAGTCGATGACCACCTCGCGGCAGTTGGCCTTGAAGGTGGCCGTGTCCTCGTAGCCGGTCGTCAGCGCGTGCCAGTCGGCCACGAAGAAGAAGCATTCGTAGCGGGTCTGCAGCTCGAGCCAGTTGACGAGTGCCCCGTGGTAGTTGCCAAGGTGCAGCTGCCCCGTCGGCCGCATGCCGGAGACGACCCGACCCTTCTGCCCTGGCTTGGCCGACATGCCGGCGCTCCTAGGAATCCAGCCCGAAAATGGCCGTCAGCAGGCCGCGAAGATAACCGATCGGCGGCCCGATGAGTGCCGACAGCAGCCCCGGGATCGCCACCATCGCGAGCACGATGAAGAGGCCGAACGGCTGGATGGCGTCGAGCAACCGGACGACCGGTCCGCGCGGCAGCAGGTTCGACAGCAGTTGCCCACCGTCCAGGGGCGGAATCGGCAGCAGGTTGAAGATGGCGAGCAGCAGGTTGATCGTGATGCCCACCGAGGCCATCGACCCGATCCACGCACCGGCCACGCCGAGATCGAGCCGCTGGCTCAGCATCATCAGGAATGCCCAGCCAATCGCCATCGCGATGTTGGCGGCCGGGCCCGCGGCGGACACCCAGACCATGTTCCCCCTCGGGTCGCGCAGGTTGCGCGGATCGACCGGCACCGGCTTGGCCCAGCCGAACAGGAATCCGCCGAGCCACAGCAGCAGGGCCGGCACCAGCACGGTACCCACGGGATCGATGTGGCGGATCGGATTCAGGCTCAGGCGGCCCTGCGCCTCGGCCGTGCGATCGCCAAACATGCGCGCGACCCAGCCGTGCGCGACTTCGTGCAGCGTGATCGCAAACAGGATCGGAATGGCGGCAATCGAGACGATCGTCAGGAATGCCGCTACGTCCATGGATCGTCCCATCGGGCGGCAATTATACGGCGCGCCGTGCGGCGCTGCCGGTCATTGGAATGGCCTTGGATCGCCCTTGCCGGCGCGCAGCAGCACCGGCGCATCGCCCGACAGGTCCACGATCGTGCTCGGCTCGAGGCCGCAATTGCCGGCATCGAGGACCAGCTCCAGCGCGTGGCCGATGCGCTGTTCGATTTCGCGGCCGTCGGTCAGCGGTACGTCGTCCCCCGGCAGCAGCAGGGTCGTGCTCATGAGCGGCTCCGCCAGTTCCGCCAGCAGCGCGCGCACCACCGGGTGATCCGGCAACCGGATGCCGACCGTCCTGCGGCGCGGCTCGAGCAGCCGGCGCGGCACCTCCCGGGTCGCGCGCAGCACGAACGTGTACGGGCCGGGCGTGAACGCCTTCAGCAGGCGGTACTGCCAGTTCTCCACGCGTGCGAAGCGGGAGATCTCCGAAAGGTCGCGGCAGATGACCGTGAAGAAGTGCCGCTTGCCCGTCTGCCGGATGCGCTGGATGCGCTCCATCGCCTCCTTGGCGCCGATCGCGCATCCGAGCGCGTAGCAGGAGTCGGTCGGATACGCGATCACGCCGCCGTCGAGCAGGCAATCGGCCGCCTGCCGCAGGAGCCGCACCTGGGGCGTGGTCGGATGCAACTCGAGCCGCTCGGCCATGGTCCATTATGAACCGGGGGCGAAAAAGCGCCCTTTCGGCTATGATTGCCGCCCTCTTTCGACGGTCCCGCGCATGCAGCTGCTGTTCGATTTCCTGCCGGTCATCGCATTTTTCGTCGCCTACAAGCTGGCCGATATCTACGTCGCGACGCTCGTGATCATCGTCGCGACCGTCGTGCAGGTCGCCGTGCACTGGCTGCGTACGCGCCGGGTCAACCCGATGCACCTGGTCTCTGCGGGCCTGGTGCTCGTGTTCGGCGGCCTGACGCTCGCGATCCGGGATGCCGCCTTCATCATGTGGAAGCCGACCATCGTGAACTGGCTGTTCGCGACCGCGTTCTTCGTGAGCCCGTGGCGCTGGTTCGGCGGCCAGCCGCTGGTGCAGCGTCTGATGAGTTCCGGCGACGCGCAACTGGACCTGTCACCGGCGCGCTGGCGGCGCCTCAACGCCATGTGGGTCGCGTTCTTCCTGGTCATGGGCGCGGTGAACGTCGCCGTGTTCCGCTATTTCGACGAGGCGACCTGGGTCAACTTCAAGCTGTTCGGCATGCTCGGCCTGACGCTGGCGTTCATCATCGTGCAGGGATTCTGGATCGCCGCGCGGGCGCGCCACGATGGAACCGCGGCGGGTTGAGCGCATCCGCGCCATGCTCGAGGCCGCGTTCGCCCCGGCCGTCGTCGTGGTGGACGACGACAGCGCGCGCCATGCCGGCCACGCGGGCGCGCGTGGCGGCGCCGGGCACTTTCGCGTCCGGATCGAGTCACAGGCATTCAGCGGACGGGGCCGGATCCAGCGGCACCGCATGGTTTACGAGGCCCTGGCGGCGATGCTGCCGGGCGAGATCCACGCATTGAACATCGACGCCCGATCACCCGACGACGACCAACCATCGAGGAACTCATGAGATACACGCAGGCAATCGCGATCACCCTGGCGGGTTTGCTGCTCGCCGTCGGCTGCACCAAGGCCGAGACTCCCGCGGACGGTGCGGCCAAGCCGGTCGCGATCGTGGACGGCAAGCCGATTTCGAACGAGGTGTGGCAGCTCTACATCAAGACCCGCCACCAGGGCAAGACCGTCGACCAGCTCTCGCCGGAAGAGAGCAGCGAGGCCCTCGAGGAGCTGATCAGCATGTACGTCGGCGCCGCGGAGGCCGAGAAGCAGAAGCTCGCCGAGGGCGAGCCGGGCGCCCGGCTCGAGCTGGTGCGCAACAGCGCGCTCGCCGAGATGCTGTTCCGCAAGGTGTCCGAAGGCAAGGAGCCCACGGAGGAAGAGCTGAAGGCCGAATACGATGCGCGCGTCGCGGAGATGCCGAAGGCCGAGTACCACGCTCGCCACATCCTGGTCGACGACGAGGCGAAGGCGAAGGACCTGATCGCGCAGATCGACAAGGGCGCGAGCTTCGAGAAGCTGGCCAAGGAGAATTCGTCGGATGGCTCCGCGGCCGAAGGCGGCGACCTTGGCTGGTTCAGCACCGGCCAGATGGTCAAGCCATTCTCGGACGCCGTTCAGCAGCTCGAGGTCGGCAAGTACACCGCCACGCCGGTGAAGTCCGAGTTCGGCTGGCACGTGATCAAGCTCGAAGAGACGCGCCCGACGACGCCCCCGCCCTACGACGCGGTCAAGGCGCAGCTCGGGCCGCTGGTGAAGCAGAAGCAGTTCGAGGCCCACCTCAAGGAGCTGGTTGGCAAGGCCAAGGTCGAGCGCGCGCTCTGACGGCGCTCACTGCGCCGGACGGAAGTACCGCGAATAGGTCCGGTTCATCGGGTTGATGGGCGGCGCCAGCACCCAGGGCTGCACCAGGCGGCGGGTGACGTAGAAATAGACCGGCAGCAGCGGATAGTCCTGCAGCATCAGGGCTTCCGCCTGCTGCAGCGTCTCGCGCCGGCGCGTGGCGTCGGACTCGTGCGCGGCGGCCTCAAGCAGCCGCGCGTAGCCGGCATCGACCCAGCGCCCGAAATTCTGCGGGCTGCCTTCCAGCATCGTGTCCAGGAAGGTCGAGGCGTCGTTGTAATCCGCAGTCCAGCCCACGCGGACCACGTCCCACTGCTCCGGATCGGCGCGCGCGGCCAGGTACGCCTTGAACTCCATCTGCACCAGTTCAGTTTCTACGCCGAGCGACTCCTTCCACATGGCCGCGATCGCAACGCAGACTTTCTGCACCAGCTCGTTCTCGTTGTAGAGCAGCCGCAGCCGCAGCGGGCGCGCCGGCGAGAATCCAGCCGCGGCGTACAACGACCGGGCGCGCGCCAGGCGCTCATCGTGCGACGCGCGGCTCCAGTCGTAATGCGCCGGCGCGTAATTCCACACGCCGTCCGGCACCAGCGCATAGGCGGGCACCTGCCCGGCGCGCGCGATCGCAGTCGTGATCGCTTCGCGGTCCAGGGCGAGCGACAGCGCCTGCCGCAGGTCCGGCCTTCCGCGCAGCGGACCCCGATCGGTGTTGAGCGTCAAGTAGAAGGTCGCGAGCCACGGCCGGTGCTGCAGCCCGGAGTCAGGGTCGCGCGCGAGTTCCTCGAAGCGTTGCTCGGGGACGCTGTTGGTGACGTCCAGTTCGCGCGCCCGGTAGCGTGCGAACTCGGCATTCTCATCGGGCACGATCTCGTACCTGACTTCGTCATAAGCGACGGCCGCCCGGTCCCAGTAATGCTCGTTGCGCACCAGGCGCAGGCTCGAGCCCGGCGCCAGCGCGGCAAGCCGGTATGGGCCGTTGGTCACGGTGGACCCGGGCCGCGAAAAGCCCCCGTCACCGGCCAGTGTCGATGCATGCACCGGTGAAACCACGGTGTTCGTCAGGATGTCGGGAAAGTACGGCACCGGTCGCGAGAGCCGGATCTCGAGGCGATGCTCGTCTGGCGCACTCACGCCCAGGCGATCCGGCGCGAGCTCGCCGCGCAGGATTTCCGGCGCATGCTCGATGGCGCGCAGCAGGTCCGCCGCGCCGGATGCAGTCGCGGGGTTCAGGGCCCTGCGCAGAGCCACGACGAATTCGCCGGCGACAACCGGGTCGCCATTCGACCAGCGCGCATCCCGCCTGAGCGAGAACGCATAGGTCCTGCCATCCGCACTGACTTCCCATGAATCGGCAGCGGCGGGAACGACCCGGCCTGCCGGATCGCTGGTGACGAGGCCCTCGTACAGGTCCCGCAGCACGTCGTACGAGAAAGCGTCTTCGGCACGCTGCGGGTCCAGCGAACCGGGCTGGCCCGCCAGGCCGCGGCGCAGGACGCGCGGTTCCGCGGCCACCCCCGGCGCTTGCGGTGATTCGCGATCGGCGCAGGACGACGGCAGCGCCGCAATTGCTGCAAGCATGAGCGGCGCGAGTCTCGAAAGCCTCGAAGCCACGGAAGTTTTCCGTGAATGCATCAGTGAGTGGCCCGCAACCCGCGAAGGGGGTTGGGGAAGCTTACGACATTGCTACGAAACGCTGCGCCAGTGCCTTACGGCGCAAGTGTTGGGATCCCGGCGATTGCAGCGCGGTTGCCCAAAGCGCTGCGGTCAAGTGTGGGCGGACGCTAAGTCGCCGAACTTCCCGTACCAACCGATGCGTCCGGGCTGCCCGTCCCCACTGATGCCTCGGGGCTTCCCGTGCCGACCGATGCGTCGGGACTGCCGGTGCCAACCGATGCGTCCGGGCTGCCCGTGCCTACTGATGCCTCGGGGCTTCCCGTGCCAACCGATGCGTCGGGACTGCCGGTGCCAACCGAGGCCTCCGGACTGCCCGTGCCTACTGATGCCTCGGGGCTTCCCGTACCGACCGATGCGTCGGGACTGCCGGTGCCAACCGACGCCTCCGGACTGCCCGTACCCACGGACGCGTCGGGACTACCGGTTCCAACAGAGGCATCGGGCCGTGCGCGAACCAGGCGCTCAACGAGAATGACGCCGGCAACCACTGGTTGGGTGCCAACTACAGCGGCTGTCGATCCCTTTTTCAGACTTGCACCAGCTGAATCAAACATCAGCGAGGATGCATCCAGCCGCAATCCTCCGATCGCCCCTGCACCTGTCCGGCGATTCATCGACCCGAGCTGTCCGCGCAAATAGACTTTAGACGCACCCTGTACGTATTGACCTTCGAGGACGATTGCCGCTTCGACAACGTAATTGCCATCGATGAGCTCACCAAAGAGCGCGACGGGCGCACCAATCTCAGCCTGGTCAACAAAGCGTGAATTCGCGGCTCCAACGACTAGTTCAAAATTCTGGCCAAGTACCGAAACTCTGGATTCTGCCCTGGAAATCTGATCAAGCCGTCCAATTGCAAGCAGCCGACCGTTAGCCGCACGTTCGATCGCGGAAACATCGGAAATGCGTGACATCGCAATCGAGGCCGGGGCCGCTGGACGCGCGCTTAGAGCGCTGATGCCGCCTAGCACAACGACAAGCGCACCGATGACAAATGCTGCCCGCTGCACATTTGGAGTGGTTCTCATTTGTCGTGCTCCGATTTCCATTCGTTCATCACTTCGTACATGCACCGCAAAAAGCCCTAGCAGTTTCGATTCACTTCAATCGTCGAGATCGTCATTCTCGAATTCTTTGATATCGGTAAAAGATTCGGCGAGTAGCGTCTTGTCTTCAGCCGTCTCTTGATAAAAATAAATGCCAACCCCGACTTGTACCGCCTGTTCACCCCGCTTGCGTGCAGGTCGAGGGTAAGTAGCCGACTTTTGATCTATCTCTTGAATCACTGTCTCAAGGTATTCGCGAATTTCCTGCTGATAGATCTCAATGTCGACGAGTCTTAGTCCCTCATCCGGATAAACCATACGATCGAAGCGCTTTTCCTGGCCTTTCCCCTTGCCGAGATTGAAATCAACTGTCTCGATATACCGCCGTACTGCCTGCGAAAAAATCTGGATCATCTCGGCAGTCATGTCAGTCGGAATGTACGTGCGCTTTTGAACGCGCAAGTACTGACCTCCTTCCAACACGCGAGCTGCGCCGACCCGAATTAGCTCCCCGACTAGTACTTCATGCGATACGTCAGAACTAAACCTACGTACCAAGTCCTCAAAAGTCGGAACCTCATCGGTTCCGTCAATCTTCAAATCTCTCGGATACCCGTAAGGCGCAAGAAATGCCGAGTCCGTATGCCACGCTTCGAGCACACTCGCGGCAAGCCCGGCATTACTCCAAACACCCCACTGGGTTTTCCCTTCACTTCGGATGATCTTTGCGACTTCGCGCCTAGTTAGTCCTGTGGCAATTGCCACTCGTGACAAAGTCATTCGTCGTCCTGGCACCGTCATCTCGCGAGCACATACGGTGACGTAGACGTCTTTCAGTACCCCAGCAAACTCCTGAAAAGTGATGCCACTCCTCAGCAAGATCCTGATGAGCGGAGTCATCAGCGATCGAAATGCTGCCAAAAGGTCTCGTTTAACATCATAAGTAGCTGACATGACTTAATCTAGCTGGGTTGGACAATAAGACTCCACCCGCGCAGACGCTGTCTACCGGGCGTGGCTAATAAACTCTATTTAATCAATGACTTAAGATCTCGCCCTTGATGCGGATCAGAGTTGCTTATCAGCTTTATAGCGCAACTCACTATAAAGATTAAGTTTTTTGTCGAACCACGCGTCTAGTTTCCAAGGCGCTCTCGTACAAAGACGTACGCGCCTGCCCCTACCAGTACCGAGTCCTCCGCCGGCGTGCGCGCTTCCGATCGGCGCGAGAGCCATTCGTCGATGACGTCAACAAAATCCTGGCCGCGGTTACTCACCAACTGCTCGAGAACCGGAACGTACTTCCGTGGCACCCAGGCGTAACAGGCTCTCTCGAATTTGCCCTTGGCGCGCGACGGCTTATCAAACAAGTTGTACTCGACTGAACCCAAGAATCCACAGATATGCTCGAGCACGCTTTCACTCGCTATCGTGGATGCTTCTTTGCCTGGGCAAGCAACAACACTTGTACTGATTAGCTCGACAGTCGATGCACCAACAATCTTGACTACACCTAGTTGAACCATAATCTCAAGCAATTCACTCGGATTGCTATCCGGTGCCGCAAGCGCAACTAGTTCAAAGAAACCGGGTGCGGATCCTTTCATCGCAAGCGCATTAGGCTGACCGTTATTGTCGAGAAATCGACAATCTCTGCGCCATTTCAGTACAACGTCACAACACGCTAAGGCTTGACGCGCAGAGATGTTGCCAAGTGGAACATCCGGGAACTGTTGCATCTCATCTATAGCTTGTTCAGAAATAGCAGCCAGCTGTGAAGCGGATATCCCGCAGCCTCGCATGATTCTGAACGCTCGGCGAAGCAGCAACTGGGCAGATGGCAGAATGCTCGCTTCCGGCAGACTATTGTGAGTGTCTTGGTTGACGTGGTTGGTTGTTTCCATTCTTTCCCCGCTTCCATCTAAACGATGAAACCACTTACAGCATGATTAGATACTCATCTCTGCCGGCTGCGAACTGCT
>DATBMQ010000062.1:0-12006 GCA_036554765.1 Steroidobacteraceae bacterium
GCCGACCTTGCCGGAAGATTGCGGGTGCGATGCGGCGTACCGGACCGCCGCCAGGTAGATGGCGAGCGAGGTCTCGCGCGGCAGCGCACCGATGAGCTTCCTCGCCTCGTCCTCGTTGGCGGGCGTGCCGCCCGAACCCGACAGCGCGTCCGGGGCGATCGCGAGGAAGCCGGCCTGCGCCGCGCGCCGCGCGACGTCCTCGATGTGCGGGTTGAGGCCGCGATTCTCGTGGATCACGATCACCGCGGCGCGGCGCGCCGGCCCCGTCTTCAGCCGCGCCACGTAGCAGGACACCGCGCCGCCGGCATCGAAGCTTTCGCGGCCCGTGGCGAGCGCAGGGTCATCCGGCGCGACGGTCGCGGCCTCTGCGTAGCGGTTCTCGAGCAGCGGCAGCACCACGGCCGCCGCCGCGGCACCGCCGGCCAGGTACGCCAGGCGCGACAGGAACTCGCGCCGCGGCAGGGTGCCGTGGGTGAACTCGTCGTAGAGCTGGATGAACCTGCGGTCCATCATTCGTCGGGCATCACCAGCCAGAGCAGCAGGTAGACGATGATGCCGGGGAAGGCCGCGGACAGGATGGAGAGGATCACGTACGCCACACGCACGCGGTCCGCCTTCCAGCCGTAGTGCTCCGCGATGCCGCCGCACACGCCGGCGATCATGCGGTCCTTCGAACGCTTCAGCTTCCGGTCAGACATCGCGGCCTCCGCGGCGGGCAGGATGACTGCGCATCATCCTCCCACGATGCGGCACCGGATGCGAGTGGCGCGCCTCAGCCGGACGGGCGGCGGGCGGGGGCGGGCTGCGGCGGCCGCGGCGCCTGCCGGTCGTGGCGGCGCATGATCGCGCGCTGGCGCTCCTCGGGCGTCATCTGCTGCCAGCGCTCGCGCAGGCGGCGGCGCTGCTCCTCCGAGAGCTGCTGGTAGCGGCGGAAATCGTTGCGCAGCCGCTCCTTCTGCTCCGGCGTCAGCTCGTGGAAGCGCCGCCAGCGTTCGCGCAGCCGCGCGCGCTCGTCCGGCGGCAGAGAACGCCACTTGCGCCAGCGCTGCTGCGCCTTCGCCCGCTGCTCCGGCGTCATCGACGCCCAGCGCTCGGCGCCCTCCGCCATCGCCTGCTGGCGGCCGGGCGGCAGCGATTCCCAGCCCTCCTGCTGTCCCGCGAGGATCCTCTGCTGCTCCTCGTCCAGCTCGTCCCAGGCGATGCCGGGCAGCGTGTCGGGCTCCGCGGGTTGCCCCTGCTCCTGTGCCTGCGCCGCTGCGGGCGCGATCGCCAGCGTGAGCCACACCGCGAGTGTCCATGCGAGCTTATTCATCGTCGTGATCCTTCGAAGCCGCTTGCTCCGCGCGCTTGAGCTCTTTCTCGCCCTTGCGCGATTCGATGTACTCCACGAAGTCCTCGTCCTCGCCGTCGAGCTCCGCCAGGAACTCCAGGAATTCCGGGTCCGGCGGCGGTGGCGGCGCCTCGGACGCCGCGGCCGGCAATGCCACCAGACAGGCCGCGATCCATCCGCGCCGCATCGGCTCAGCCCACGTCCCCGGCCGCTTCATCGGCCGCCCAGGCGTAGAAGTCGCCGTCCTCCTCGAACATGTCGAGCTCTTCCGCGCCCGCGACCAGGTCGAGGTCCTCGAACGCCGCGAGCGCCGGCTCGCCGGGCGGCGCCGCGCGCTCGCCCTGCCACAGCATCACGCCGACGACCGCGGCCGCCGCCGCCGCGCCCGCCGGGATCCACGTCGAGGACCAGCGCGGGCGCCGGTGCCGCAGCTCCTCGAGCGCCGCCGCGCGGCCGCGCGCCAGGCGCGAGCGCGTGGCGGCATCCAGCGACCCGACGCTTCCGTCGAAGGCCGCGCGGCTGCGGCGTTCCAGTTCGCGCATCCGCTCGTTCATGTCTTCCATTCGCCCAGTACCTCCTGCAGTGCCTGCAGCGCGCGGAAGTAGTGCGTCTTCACGCTGCCTTCGGAACATCCCATCGCGACCGCCGTCTGCGCCACGTCCATGCCCTCGAAATTCCTGAGCAGGAACGCCTCGCGCTGGCGGCCGGAAAGCCTGGCGAGCGCCGCCTCGATGCGCGCGAGGAGTTCCTCGCCCTCTAGCGCCGCATCGGGCCCGCCGTCCGGATCCACCGCGGTCTCCACCGGATCGGGCGCCTCGCCGTCCGCCTCGCCGCCGGGCCACCAGGCCATCACCGCGCGGCGCACCTTCTGCCGGCGCTGACTGTCGGTGATGCGGTTCTGCAGGATCCGGTAGAACAGCGGTCGCCACTGCTCCGCCGGATGGCCCGCGTAGTTCCGCACCAGCCTGATCATCGCGTCCTGCACCGCATCCTCGGCCTCCGCGTGATCGCGCAGCGCGAGCTTCGCGATGCGAAACGCGCGCCGCTCGATGCCGGCCAGAAACCGTTCCAGTGCGCGCTCCGAATCCAGCGCCGCCTCCCGCATGTCCCGCCGCCCGCGGTCCTGCGCCACGGGCGCGGCAAGCGTAGCAGAGCGGGTCAACGGCTCCTCCGGCATCGGCGCGCGACTCCAGGCCCGGCCACGGTGATATAACGTGCCTTCCCGGGCGGCCGTTGACAGCAACGGCCGCCTTGTTCAACCCATTGATACATAAAGAGAATTGGGCACCGACGCGCAAGTGATCCAGGTGGTTTTCGACACGCCGCTACGGCGCTGCTTCGATTACCTGCCCGCGGAAGGCGAGCCCCTGCCGCGCCCGGGTGCGCGCGTGCGCGTGCCGCTCGGCCGGCAGCGCGCCATCGGCGTGGTGGCCGCGGTCGCCGGCGAGAGCACGCTGCCGCGCGCGCAGCTGAGGCGCGTGCTCGCGACGCTCGACGACCAGCCGCTCTGGGACGAGGCGACCTGGGGACTGCTGCTGTGGGCGGCCGACTATTACCACCATCCGCTCGGCGAGGTGCTGTTCACCGCCATGCCAAAAATGCTGCGCGCGGGTGCGCGGGCGCGCGCCGACGAGACCGTGTGGCGATGGTCGGAGCGCGGGCTCGCCAGCCTGCCCGCTGCACGCTTCGGCACGCGGCAGCAGGAACTGGTCGCGCTGCTCGGCAGCGAGGGTGCGGGCGCTGATGCGATCTCCGCCGCCGGGCTGACCGACGCGCTGAAGTCGTTCGTGCGCCGCGGGTGGGTGGAATCCTCCGAACGGCCGGAAGCCGCGCCGCCGGCGGGCCTGGGACGCGCGGGTCCCGCGCTGACGCCGGACCAGTCGGCCGCCTGCGAGGCCATCGGCCAGGCGCTCGGGCGCTATGGCGCGTTCCTGCTGCACGGCGTCACCGGCAGCGGCAAGACCGAGGTCTACCTGCGGCTCATCGCGCGTGCGCTCGAGGCCGGGCGCGGCGCGCTGGTGCTGGTGCCCGAGATCGCGCTCACGCCGCAGCTCGTCGCGCGCTTCCGCGAGCGGCTCGCGGTGCCGATCGTCGCGCTGCACTCCTCGCTCGCGGACGGCGCACGCGCCGCGGCCTGGCGCGCCGCGGCCTCGGGTCGCGCGCCGGTCGTGATCGGCACCCGCTCGGCCGTATTCACGCCGATGCCGGCGCCCGGCATCGTGGTCGTGGACGAGGAACACGACCCGTCCTACAAGCAGCAGGAGGGCTTCCGCTACTCGGCGCGCGACCTCGCGGTGCTGCGCGCCTCGCGCGCGGGCGTGCCCGTCGTGCTCGGCTCGGCCACGCCCTCGTTCGAGTCGCTCGCGAACGCCGCCGCCGGCCGCTACGCGAAGCTCGCGCTGCCCGAGCGCACCGGGCGCGCCGGCAAGCCGCGCGTCGCGGTCGTGGACCTGCGCGTCAACCCGGCGCGCGACGGGCTCTCGCCGCAGGCCTGCTCGGCGATCGAGCGCCATCTCGGCGCCGGCGGGCAGGTGCTGGTGTTCCTCAACCGCCGCGGCTGGGCGCCGACGATGTTCTGCCCGGGTTGCGGCTACACCGTGCCCTGCCGCTCCTGCGACGCGAGGCTCACCGTGCACATGGGCCGTGCGCGGCTCGTGTGCCACCACTGCGGCGCGGACGAGCCCATGCCTTACGGCTGCCCGCGCTGCGGCAACGAGCTCGCGCCGGTCGGCGAGGGCACCGAGCGCGTCGAGTCCGCGCTCGCCGCGCGCTTTCCCCAGGCGGCGCTGGTGCGCGTGGACCGCGACGTCATCCGCCGGCGCGGCGAGATGGAGGAAGCGCTGGCCGCGGTCGCGGACGGGCGCGCACGCATCCTGCTCGGCACGCAGATGCTGACCAAGGGCCACGACTTCCCCGACGTGACGCTGGTCGTCGTGCTGGCCGCCGACCAGGGCCTGTTCGGCGCCGACTTCCGCGCCAGCGAGCGGCTCGCGCAGCAGATCGTGCAGGTCGCGGGACGCGCCGGGCGCGGCGACCGCCCGGGCGAGGTGCTGATCCAGTCCGCCTATCCCGAGCACCCGCTGCTGCAATGCCTGATCCGCGAGGGCTACGAGGGATTCGCGGCACGGGGCCTCGAGGAGCGACGTGCGGCCGGCTGGCCGCCCTGGTCGCACCTCGCGTTGCTGCGCTCGGACGCGCCGGCGCGCGCCGAGGTCCATGCCTTCCTGCAGGCGGCGCTCGCGGCGGCGCCGGCCGTGCGCCCCACCGGGCTTCGCATCCTCGGCCCCGCGCCCGCCGCCATGGAACGCCGCGCCGGACGGCATCGCGCGCAACTGCTCGTCGAGTCGCCCGCGCGCGCGCCGCTGCAGCGCTTCCTCGCCGAATGGCTGCCGGCAGTCTCGAAACTGCGCGCGCCGCGCGCGCTGCGCTGGTCGGTGGATGTCGATCCAATCGAGATCGACTGATAAACTGGCTCGCCTTGAAAATCCTCATCGCAAGACTCGTCAGCGACGCGCTCGCGGCGCTGCCGACCGCCATGCGGGGCGATGCGCCCCTGCCCGTGCCCGAGATCGAACACAGCCGCGACCCGGCGCACGGCGACTTCGCGACCTCCGTCGCGCTGCGACTCGCCAAGGCGGCGCGCACCAACCCGCGCGCGCTCGCGGGCGCGATCATCGCCGCGCTGCCGCCGAACGAGCTGGTCGCCAGGACCGAGATTGCGGGTCCGGGGTTCATCAACTTCTTCCTGACGCCCGCCGCCTGGCAGGGCGAGGTCGCGCGCGTGCACGCGGCCGGCGAGGCCTACGGCCGCGGCGACGGCGGCGGCGGCAGGTCCGCCATCGTCGAGTTCGTCTCGGCCAACCCGACCGGGCCGCTGCACGTCGGCCACGGCCGCCAGGCGACGTTCGGCGCCGCGGTGGCGAACCTGCTGGAGGCCGACGGCTGGCGCGTGCACCGCGAGTACTACGTGAACGACGCCGGCCGGCAGATGGACATCCTGGCCGCCTCGGTCTGGCTGCGCTACCTGGAGCTCTGCGGCGAGAGCCTCGCGTTCCCGGCGAACGGCTATCGCGGCGATTACCTGCGCCCGATCGCGGCCGCGCTTCGCAGCCGGCGCGGCGACGCGCTGCGGCGTCCCGCGGCGGAAGTGTTCGGCGGCCTGCCGGCCGACGAGCCCCAGGGCGGCGACAAGGAGGCCCATATCGACGCCGTGATCGCGCGCGCCAAGGCGCTGCTGGGCGCCGCGGAGTTCCAGGCGATGCTCGCGGCGGGGCTCGCGGACATCCTCACGGACATCCGCAACGACCTGGCCGAGTTCGGCGTCCACTTCGACCGCTGGTACTCGGAGCGCAACCTCGGCGACGGCACGGACGGCGGCCCGATCCACCGCGCCCTGCAGCGGCTGCGCGCCCATGGCCACGCCTTCGAGCAGGACGGCGCCACCTGGTTCCGCGCCACCGCCTTCGGTGACGAGAAGGACCGCGTCGTGATCCGCGCCAACGGCCAGAAGACCTACTTCGCCTCCGACATCGCCTACCACCTCGACAAGCGCGAGCGCGGCTTCGAGCTGCTGGTGACCATCCTCGGCGCCGACCACCACGGCTACATCGCCCGCGTGCGGGCGGGCCTCGAGGCGATGGGCGAGCCCGGCTCGTCGCTCGAGGTGCCGCTGGTGCAGTTCGTCACGCTGCTGAAGGGCGGCGAGAAGGTGCCGATGGGCAAGCGCGAGGCGCAGTTCGTCACGCTGCGCGACCTGCGGCGCGAGGTCGGCAACGACGCGGCGCGCTTCACCTACGTGATGCGCTCGAACGACCAGCCGCTCGACTTCGACCTCGAGCTCGCGAAGTCGCAGAGCAACGACAACCCGGTCTATTACGTGCAGTACGCGCACGCGCGCATCGCCAGCGTGCTGAAACAGGCCGCCGAGCGCGGCCTGCCGTTCGACCGCGAGGCGGGGCTCGCCTCGCTCGCGCTGCTGACCGACGCGATGGAGCAGGCGCTGATGCGCGAGATCTCGCGCTGGCCGGAGGTGCTCGCGCTCGCCGCGCAGATGCGCGCGCCGCACCAGGTCGTGCATTACCTGCGCGAGCTGGCGGCGGCCTTCCATGGCTATTACAACGCGCTGTCGTTCATCGTCGAGGACGCAGAGCTGCGCAATGCGCGCCTCGCGCTGGTCACCGCGGCGCGGCAGGTGCTGCAGAACGCGCTCGCGCTGCTCGGCGTCTCCGCGCCGGAGTCCATGTAGTGGTGGCGCGCGACTACAAGCGCTCGCGCGCGCGGCGCGAATCGTTCTCCGGCTGGACCGGGCTGCTCATCGGCCTGGTGGTCGGCCTGGGCGTCGGGCTCGCGCTCTACTACTTCGACCCGCGGGCGCCGGCGCCGCCGGCGGCCGGCGCGGAATCGGAGCCTGCCTCCGCGCGCGAGGGCGCGGCCGAGGAGCCGGCGGACCGCTACGACTTCTACGAGATGCTGCCGAACTTCGAGGTCGTGGTGCCCGAGCGCGAGGCGGCCGTGCGCCGCGACGCGCCCGCCGCGCCGGTGGAGCGCGCGGGCGCCTACGTGCTGCAGGTCGGTTCCTACCGCAAGTTCGAGGAGGCCGACCGCGTGCGCGCGCAGCTCGCGCTGCAGGGCATCGAGTCGAAGGTGCAGCGCGTGTCGGTCGACAACGACACCTGGCACCGCGTGCGCGTCGGGCCCATCAGCGACCTCGCCGAGCTCAACCGCGTCCGCGACCGGCTGCGCGAGGCCGACATGGACCTGCTCGTCATCCGCGTCGGCGACTAATCGTCGGTGATCTGGCGGAAGTCGACGCCGAGCGAGCGCAGCTTGCGGTAGAGGTGGGTGCGCTCCATGCCGACCCGCTTGGCCAGCAGGCCGACCTTGCCGCCGCACAGCATGAGCTGCTGCAGCAGGTAGGCGCGCTCGAACTGCTCGCGCGCCTCGCGCAGCGGCAGCGCCAGCAGGTCCTGCTTCACCAGCGGCTCGTCCGGCGCCTGCTGCGTCACGAGTTGCTGCTCGATCTCGTCGAGCCCGATCTCCTCCGTGCCGCCGATGATCAGCACGCGCTGCACGAGATTGCGCAGCTCGCGCACGTTGCCCGGCCACGGGTAGTTGCGCAGGCGGTTCTGCGCGGCCACCGAGAAGCGCCGGAACGGCATGCCTTCCTCGTCCACCAGCCGGTCCACGTAGTGGCGCAGCAGGTCCGGCACGTCCTCCGCGTACTCGCGCAGCGGCGGGATGCGGATCGTGATCACGTCCAGGTGCGCCAGCAGGTCGCGGCGCACGCCGTCGGCGTGGCCGTCGCGGCCCGGGCCGGCGCCCGCGACGATGCGCATCGAGAACGGCATGCGCGGGCCGCCGCCCTCGCGCTGGAAACCGCCCTGCTCGAGGTCCGCGAGCAGCAGCCGCTGCGCGCCGGCCGAGAGGTCCTCGATGCCGCCGAGAAACAGCGTGCCGCCCGCGGCCTTCTCGTAATAGCCGGCCTCGACCTGCCCGTCCGACTCGCGCCCGCGCAGCTGTACCGCGGAGGTCGCGTCATCGAGGCTCGCGCAGCTCACCGCGATGAACGGCCCCGACGCGCGCGGCCCGAGCGAGTGCATGTAGCGCGCGAACGCCTCGCGCCCCGTGCCCGGCTCGCCGATCAGCAGCACCGGCGCGTCGTGCGCGGCCACCTGCTGCACCTGCTCGCGCAGCTTCTGCATCAGCCTGCTCTTGCCGACCGGCGCGACCAGTGGCGGGATCAGCGTGCGCTGCGCCTGGCGGCGCTTGCGGCCCGCCTCCAGCGCGCGCTCCACGGTGCGCAGCAGCTTGGCAATCGACAGCGGCTTCTCGACGAAGTCGAGCGCGCCCAGACGCGTGGCCTCGACCGCGGTCTCGACCGTGCCGTGGCCCGAGAGCATCACCACCGGGCAGTGCAGCGTGTGCTTCTCCGACCACTCGCGCAGCAGCGTGATGCCGTCGGTGTCGGGCATCCAGATGTCGAGCAGCACCAGGTCCGGTTCCTGGCGCGCGACCGCGCGCCGCGCCGCGGCGGCGTCGGCGGCGACCTCGACCTCGTAGCCCTCCTCCGCGAGGATCTCTCCCAGCAGCCCGCGGATGTCCGCCTCGTCGTCGACGACGAGAATTCTCTGCGCGCTCATGCCTTTTCTCTCCTCGCCTCGGGACGCCGCGCCTCGCGCGGCGCCGCCGGCAGCGTCACGCGGATGCGGGCGCCGCCCTGCGGTGCGTTGTCCACCTCGACCTGGCCGCCGTGCTCCTCGACGATCCGGCGCACGATCGCGAGCCCGAGGCCGGTGCCCTTGGGCTTGGTCGTGACGTAGGGATCGAACGCCTGCTCCACCAGGCCGGCCTGGAACCCCGGCCCGTTGTCCACCACGGTCAGCACGATCTGGTCACCCGCACGCCTGGTGTCGATCATGATGACAGGATTCTCGCGCCCGTCGAGCGCCTCGAGCGAGTTGGTCAGCAGGTTGTTCAGCAGCTGGCGGATGCGGCCGGGATCGGCCTCGAGCATCGAGGCCTTCGGGTCGAGCGACAGGCCGAAGGCGACGCGCGGGTCCTGCGCGTGGTACAGGTCGGAGACCTGGCGGATCAGCGCCGCGAGGTCGAGCTCGGACAGGTGAAGCTCCGGAACCTTCGCGTACTCCGAGAACGCCGCGACCATCTGCTTCATCGCCTCGACCTGCTGCACGATGGTGTGCGTGCCGCGCTCCAGCAGCTCCGCCTCGATCGGCGGCAGCCCGCGCAGCAGCTTGCGCCGCATGCGCTCGGCCGAGAGCTGGATCGGGGTGAGCGGATTGCGGATCTCGTGCGCAAGCCGGCGCGCCACCTCGCCCCAGGCCGCCTGGCGCTGCGCCTGCAGCAGCTGCGTCACCTCGTCGAACACCAGCACCAGCCCACCCTGCGCGCCGCCCTCGCCCGGCAGCGCGGTCGAGGCGCACACCAGCTCGCGCCGGCCGCCGTCAGTGCGCAGCGTCACTTGCTCGCGCCACTCCGTTTCGCCCGACTCGACGTGCCGCAGCATGGCCGCGTGCACCTGCCCGAGCAGCGGGTTCTGCGCCGCGAGCTCCGCGAGCGGCCGGCCCGCGGCCTGCGCGAAGTCCACGCCGAGTATCTGGCCCGCGGCCTGGTTGGCGACGCGCACGCGCAGGTCGGGCTCCAGCGAGATGACGCCGCTGGTGAGGCGCGCGAGGATCACCGCGAGCGCCGCGCGCTCGGCCTCGACCGCCGCCCGGCTGCGCTCGGTCTCCTCGCGCGCGCGGGCGAGCCTCCGGGTCATGTCGTTGAACGAGGTGACCAGGAAGCCGATCTCGTCGTGCGACGGGCGCTGGATCTGCGTGTCGAGGTCGCCCTTCGCGACCGCGCGCGTGCCCGCGATCAGGTCCTGCACCGGCTGCACCAGGCGCTGCGAGAAGAACAGGGCCCCGTACAGGGCCGCGAGCACGGCCGTCAGCAGCACCAGCGACAGCGTCAGCACGAACGAAAGCTTCAGCGGCTCGCGCAGGAACTGCAACCGGCCGTACTCCTGGTACGCGGCCTGCACCTGCGCCGCGAGGTCCGCGAGGCGCTGCGGCACCGGGAAGGTCGCGATCAGCAGCCGCGGCGCCGCCAGCCCGGCCTCGCCCGTGATCTGCGTAGCCGCGATGATCCGGTAGCCGCCTCCCTCCGCCGGCTCGAGGCTCACGAAGGGCCTGCCCTGGCGCAGCTGCAGCAGCAGCTCCTCGGGCGGCACGCCGGGCAGGCCGTGCAGCATGCCCGCGCGGCTGAAGCCCTCGGGCTGGCCGCCGGCGGTGGTGACCACCAGCTCCTCGGCGCCGGTACGGCGCAGCTCGACGTCGAGCGCAGCATAGAGCGACGCGCCTGACAGGCCGGCGAGGCCGCCGGCGATCGTGCCGGTGCGCTCGAGGTACTCGCGCATGCGCAGGTCGAGCGCGGCGCGCGACAGGCCGAGCGCATCGGTCAGGCCCTGGCGCACCTCGGCGTGGAACCAGCTGTCGATGCCGCGCGTCAGGAACAGCACCGAGAACGCGAACACCAGCAGCAGCGGCGCGACCGCGAGGCCGCCGAACATCAGGATGGTGCGGCCGCGCAGCCGCGAGCCCGGCACGTGGCGGCGCCAGTCGCGGATGAAGTCCGACAGCCGCCCGCCGATCAGCGCGAGCAGCACGACCACGCCGGCGATGTTGACGAGCAGGATCCACGGCTGCAGCTGCGAATAGCGCTGCGAGCCCTCGGCCGTGACGGCCAGCAGCGCCAGCGCCGCGACCCACACGACGATGCCGGCGACCACCGCGATGGGGAGCCAGCGCCTCATGGCCGCACGTTCCAGGCGTACCAGTCGGTGCTGCGCGACCAGCTCCTCCAGAACAGCAGCATCTTGATCGCGGCCGGCAGCTCGCCGATCTCGACCGAGGCGCGCACGCGCATGCCGAAGCGCGCGTCCGGCGGCAGCGTCGCCTCGTCCGCGACCCGGATCGCCGGCAGGTGCGCGAGCGCCGCGAGCGCGTCCGCCTGGGTGCCGTGCGTCGCCTGCTCGCCGCTCGCCGTGTCGGTCACGACATAGCGCTGCGAAATCGCGTCATAGACGAGCTGCCACTGGCGCGTGAGCGAGACCACCGTCTCGTCCGGCAGGAAGCGGCGCTCGACGCTCGCCTCGGCCTCCAGCTCGAGCACCAGCGGCACGCCCTCGTCGAAGGCCCGGCGCGCGGCGTCCGCGAGCGCGAGGTCGAGGCGCACGTCCAGCAGCCACTCGCCGTTCGCGCGCTCGACGTAGGCGTTGCGGATCTCGAAGCGGCCGGCGTCCTGCGCCTGCGCGGCGGCGCCCGTCGCGGCGCACAGCAGCGCCGCGAGGCAGGCCAGTCCGGGACGTCGCCACCGCATCGAATGCACGCCGGTTCCTCAGGCCCGCTTCTCGAGGCAGGCGTAGTAGAAGCCATCGGCGTCGGCCGCGCCGCTCGGCAGCGCGCAGCCAGCCCCCGCATCAAGCACCGGCGCAGGGCCGGGCAGCAAGAGCCTAGCAGATTCGGTCGCGTCCACCGCCTGCGGGTTGGCCGCGAGAAATGCACGCACCACCGCGGCGTTCTCGGCGGCCAGCACCGAGCAGCTGGCGTATACCAGGCGCCCGCCCGGCGCGAGCAGGCCGAAGCAGCTGTCGAGCAGCCCGGCCTGGATGGCCGCGAAGCGCGGGATGTCGTCCGGCCGGCGCAGCAGCTTGATGTCCGGGTGGCGGCGGATCACGCCGGTGCCCGAGCAGGGCACGTCGAGCAGCACGCACTCGAATGCGCGCCCGTCCCACCAGCCCTCCGGGCGGGTCGCGTCGCCGGTGACGACCTGCGCCGCGAGCCCGAGCCGCGCGAGGTTCGACGAGATCCGCGCGGCGCGCGCGGCATCCGCGTCCACCGCCACCAGCTCCGCGATCCCCGGGAAGATTTCCAGCAGGTGGCAGGCCTTGCCGCCCGGGGCCGCACAGGCATCGAGCACGCGCGTGCCGCCGGCCGGCGCGAGGAAGAATGCGGCGAGCTGCGCCGCCGCGTCCTGCACCGAGACGTCGCCATCGGCGAATCCCGGCAGCAGCGCGACGTCCACGGGCCGGGCGAGCCGCAGCGCCTGCGGCGCGAAGCCACAGGGCTCCGATTCCATGCCGGCGGCGGCGAGGCGCGCGCGGTAGTCGTCGCGCG
>DATBMQ010000063.1:0-10886 GCA_036554765.1 Steroidobacteraceae bacterium
TTCGAGATCAAGCGCATGGCGCCCGAGGTCGAGCCCGGCGCGCCCGGCGCCTACGGCGGCCCCGGCAGCGTGGACGGCAAGGTGCCGGGCAAGTACTGGATCAACCTGGGCACCACCGGCCGCTGGAGGACCTACGAGCTGCCGAGCCTGACCCACCACGAATCGTTGCCCGGGCACGTGTGGCAGGGCGAGTACGCGCTCAAGCTGCCGCTCATTCGCACGCTGCTCGCCTTCAACGCCTATTCCGAGGGCTGGGCGCTCTACGCCGAGCAGCTCGCCGACGAGCTCGGCGTGTACGAGAACCAGCCCATCTGGCGCCTCGGCTACCTGCAGTCCATCGCGTTTCGCGCCTGCCGGCTGGTCGTGGACACCGGCCTGCACGCCAAGCGCTGGACGCGCGAGCAGGCGATCCGCTGGTTCATGACCGCGAACGGATCGGGCGAGCTCGAAGTCAGGAGCGAAGTGGACCGCTACTGCGCCTGGCCCGGGCAGGCCTGCGGCTACAAGATCGGCCACACCGAGATCAACCGCCTGCGCGCGCAGGCGAAGACAGCCCTGGGCGCCAGCTTCGATTTCCGCAAGTTCAACGACGCCGTCGTCATGACCGGCGGCGTGCCGATGGTGGTGCTGGCACGCCAGATCGACGAATTCATCCGGCAGCAGAATGCCTGAGGGATAATGCAGGTGACCATGAAAGCCGCAAGCCTTGCCGCAGTCCTCGCCGTCGCGCTCGCCGCGCCGGCCCACGCCGACCCCGCGCTCGAGCACGCGAAGAAGCTGCTCGACGAGGCCATCCTGTTCGACGGCCACAACGACCTGCCGTGGGCCATCCGCGAGCACAAGGTCGCAGCCGGCGACCTCGAAAAATACGACCTCAGCACCCGCGCGCCCGAGAAAGGCCAGACCGACATCCCGCGCCTGCGTGAAGGGCGCCTCTCCGCGCAGTTCTGGAGCGTGTACACGCCGCCCGAGGCCGCGGGCAACTTCGCCCGCACCCAACTCGAGCAGATCGACCTCGCGCGCCGGCTGATCGCCAAGTACCCCGACACCTTCGTGCTCTGCGGCACCGCCGCCGAGATTCGCGCCGCCAAGCGGGCAGGGAAGATCGGCGGCATGCTCGGCATCGAGGGTGGGCATGCGATCGAGGACTCGCTGGGGGCGCTGCGCGCCTACTACGACCTCGGCGTGCGCTACATGACGCTCACGCACAACCGCCACACCAACTGGGCCGACTCCGCCCTCGAGGACCCGCCGCGCTTCAACGGCCTGAACGAGCTCGGCGAACAGGTGGTCGCCGAGATGAACCGCATCGGCATGCTGGTGGACCTCTCCCACACCTCGCCCGACACCATGCGCGACGCGCTGCGGGTGTCGAAGGCGCCCGTGATCTTCAGCCACGCCGCCGCCCGCGGAAAAACCGAGATCCCGCGCAACGTCCCCGACGACGTGCTGGACCTCCTGGGCAAGAACGGCGGGGTGGTGATGGTCACCTTCGTCGCCGGGTTCATCTCCCAGGACGCGGCCGACGTGCTTCTGCCCTTCATCCAGGAGTATCTCGCCAAGGCCAGCGGCAAGAGCGACGAGGAGAGGCGGGCCATCTACGCCGAACTCAAGGCCAAGCTCGTGATGCCCAAGGTCCCGGTTGGAAACGTCGCCGACCACGTCGAGTACATCCGCGACCGGATCGGCGTGGACCACCTCGGCATCGGCGGCGACTACGACGGCAACGAGAACTGGCCCGAGGGCATGGAGGACGTCAGCGGCTACCCGCTGCTATTCGCCGAGCTGGTCCGGAGAGGCTGGAACGACGCGGACTTACACAAGCTCGCCGGGGAAAACGTGCTCCGCGTGCTCGCGCAGGCCGAGGCCGTGGCCCAGCGGCTGCAGCAGGAATCCCCTTAACTATTAGTCTCTTACGGCGTTGTGATAGGATGCGCGCCCGCACGCGCCCGTAGCTCAGTTGGATAGAGTACCTGGCTACGAACCAGGGGGTCGGGAGTTCGAATCTCTCCGGGCGCGCCATATGAAAAAGGAACGGGGGCCTCTGGCCCCCGTTCCTTTTTCATTGGCCCTGCCGTAGCGTTCGAACTCACACGGCTAAGCCGTGGCGGGTTCGACGAGGCGCTGGGAGCGCGCCGAAGGGCGTCGCCGCGCAGCGGCGACGATCCCGAGCGTAGCGAGGGATTCGCGGCCGCAGGCCGCGAACACTCTCTCCGGGCGCCAGTGACTGCTGGTGCAAGCACCGCCCGCTCACAACGATTTCAGGTACTCCACCAGGTCCGCCATTTGCGCGTCCGTCAGGCCAAGCGCCTGCCTGCTGTTGTAGGTTGCGACGACGTCCGCAAGCGTGTCGGCGGTTCCGTTGTGGAAGTAGGGAGGATGCTGCCACAGGCCTTTCAGCGGAGCCGTCCGATACTGCTTCGTAGCGCTGCGCGATGCGTAGCTCGGCACTCCATCAGGCTCCGGCTCGCTCACGACCTCGGCGGGCGAATGCAGGCGGGTGTTCGCATCGGTGAATTCCGCGCCGCTGTGGCAGGTCGAGCAACGTGCAACACCAGCGAACACGGCTTCGCCGCGCAACGCCGCTGCCGCATCAAAGCTTCCAGCCGGCGCCGCTGGCGCCGCGATCGACAGCTGGTATGCCTGTAGCGCCGGGAGCTTGTCGCTGATCAGGTCTTCGTTGCCGTTCACGACCGATACCCCGGTACGCGGCTCCGAGAATGTGCCGTGTCCGCCCATCTGCGTCACGCCCACGTAGCGATTCCAGTAGGCAAGGTCCTCGCCATCGCCGGTCGACGTGATGCTGTGGATGCCGCGCAGGCCGAAAGCCGGTGGAATGACCTGGGGACCATTGAGTCCGTCGAAGTTGAAGCGGGGATCGTACTTGCCGGGGCCCCACGAGTTGTACACCGCCTTGGCCTCCGGGCTCAGCGCCGGCGACAGCGCAATGATGGCGCCCGGATTAAGGTCCCGATTCGGCCAGCCGTCGAGACGCGCACCGATGCCCGGTGCGAAGGAGTCGTCCACGGTGGAATGGCACAGCGCGCAGGTGATTCCGACGCGAGTCAATGTATCCACGCCATTGATCGTCTCCACCGTGCCCTTGACGCCGACCACCGCGTTGAGTTTCAGCAAGGCGACGGTCGTGGCGGGACTGGTCAGGCTGATGCTGCCGTCCTGGATGCCCTGGACGACGGCGGCAGGCAGCGCGTCCGCATCCACCTTGAGTCCGACTGACAATGCGGTCACCGGATCCACGGCGGAGCGTATGACCTCGTGCATGCGCAGCGAGTCCGTCCACTGCGTCTCGTCGCCGAAGGTGTCGAAGCGGAAGATATCCCGGCCCGCCGCCACGAGCGCCGGATCGAGTGCCGTGGCAAAGGTCCACATCACGTCGCTTGCCAGCGGAACTCCATTCCGGTTCTTCACGTCCGCGCTGATGCGTGCTTCGCAGACCACATCACCGGGCAGTGCCGAAGTCGGCGTGAATACCGTGCGACGGTTGACTGCGTCGTAGCTGACTGCCCCCGGGATGTCGGTCCCGGCCGGGCACTCGACCGTGAAGGTAGTGGCGGTCAGGGTCGAGGGATCGATCGACTGCTGGAAGTCTGCGCTGACGACGCTGCTGGTCGGCACTTCGATGGCGCCATCAGCCGGTGAAATCGCGGAGGCCGCTGGAGGACCTGCGATGACCCCGCCAATTGCTCCGTCTCCGCCGCATCCCGATGCGAGCGCGATCGCGGCCAGTGCCGGGAGAAGACGGGCCCATCTACCCAGTGGAGGGCCACCGAGCATTCCGGGCAGAGAGACTTGGGGGTAACGCATTTTTCCTGTTCCTTTGGTAACGGATCGGCTGACTTCAGTAGCCGTAAAATTCTTCGCCGCGCACGTCGTCGTCGTCGATCGCCGCATTCGCCAGCAGCTGCCGCATCGCCGCGACCATCGCCGGCGCTCCAGTGAGGTAGTACACGGCCGTCGAGGCGTCGTTCTTCACGCGCTTGATGAGTTCGCGGTCGATGCGCTCGTTCTGCTGCGTCATGACCGGGAGCAGGCGGAAGTTTCGCCTGGCGAGCTCGAGTTGCCGCAGCTCTTCCAGGAACGGGGCGGTCTCCGGCCTGTGGTTCGAGTAGACCAGGACGAAGCGCTGCGGCAGCTGGTCGTGCGCCGCCTGGCGCAGGATGCTCATGAATGGCGTGATGCCGATGCCTCCGGCGATGAACACCGCCGGCCGGGCGCGGCTGGAGTGCAGGGTCAGGGAGCCGAATGGACCCTCCAGCTCCGCGGCCGAGCCGACCGGCAGCGCCGCGAGCGCATTCTTGAACTCACTGCCACGCATGCGCGTGGCGATGGTGATGCCTTCCTCGAAGGGGGCGCTGACCACCGAGAACGTGTGGCGCGCGCTCGCCGGCTCGGCGGACTGCACACTGGCGAGGACGAGATCGATCGCCTGGCCAGGCTTGAAGCCGAAGCCGGCGGGCTTCTCGAACTCGAATTCCATCGTGTCTTCCGCGACCTGCTTTCGGCTGCGGAGCACCGTCCCTTGCGTGCTCACGATTCCACCGGAGCCGGCCGGCTGATGCGAGCGAACGCCGAATGATTGTGGATCGACTCGAAGTTCTCCGCCTCGACCACGTAGGCCCGTACCCGCGGTTCCCGGTTCAATTCCAGCGCGACGTCGCGCACCAGGTCCTCGGCGAACTTCGGGTTGTTGTAGGCGCGCTCGGTGACGAACTTCTCGTCGGCGCGCTTGAGCAGGCCATACACCTCGCAGGACGCGCTGCGCTCCGCGATGCCGAGCAGGTCCTCGATGTCCATGTCATCGGCCAGCTCGGCGTCGATACGGATGATCGAGCGCTGGTTGTGGGCGCCGTAGGCCGAGATCTCCTTGGAACACGGACACAGGCTGGTCGCCGGCACGAGGACCTGCATCGAGAAGGAATACTCCGACCGGCCGGTTACCCGCCCGCGCCAGCAGACCTCGTAATCCAGACGGCTCTGCACCTGCGAGACCGGCGCGGTCTTGGTGACGAAATAGGGGAATCGCATCTCGATCTCGCCGTTGTCCGCCTTCAGCCGTCTCAGCATGTCGAACAGCAACGCCCGGAAGCCGCGCTGGTCGAGCGGCCCGGCCAGCGACTCGAGCAGCTCGATGAAGCGCGACATGTGGGTGCCTCGCTCGACGGCGGCGAGACCCACGCTGAGCGTGAATGTCGCCACCGTCGCGACCGGCGCCCGGCCCGCCAGGATCGTGACCGGGCTGCGGACATTGCGGATGCCTGCGGCCTCAATGCCCAGTGCGCGGCCGTCCGGCCGTGACTGGACATCCGGAAGAGTCAGGATCCTGGCGTTTGCGTTCATCTGCTGGGCCCGTCGCCGTTCAGCGGAACTTTTCCGGGAACTGCTTCGCGATCCCGCCAGCGAGCGCATCCGAGATCACGTACATGTGATCCTTCATCGCGGCCCAGGTCTGCGCTTCCAGGTCAAACTGGCCGGCCTTGAACTGCTGGATCTGCTGCACGTGGTGCGAGCCGTGCGCCGTCAGCAGGCCGCGGAGCACGTCAACGGGCAGGTAGGGATTCGCGCCGCCGAGGAACGCCGAGATCTCGTCGGCATTGGCGAGCAGCTGCTTGAACGCGGCGTCCTGGCCGGCCTTGCTGCCTGCGCGCGTGGCGTCGAGATAGTCGCTGATCGCGCCCCAGTGCCCGGCCAGCAGCCCGAACAGCTTGTCCGAGGCAGCCTTGCCGTAGAACGGCTCGATCGAATCCGCAATCGCGCGGGCATTGGCGACCACCTGCTGCTCCGCGGCCTTGGCTTCGTTCGCGTTGCCCTCGAAGCGCGCGTCTACGACGTTACGCACCCAGAACACGTGACCCAACCACAGGTCGCGCAGCGCGGCCTGGGTCTGGACCAGCGTCGCGGATGCAGGCGTGGCCGTCGCCCGCTCCGCGTGTGCGGAGGCGAGGCCCGGCACCGCCATGGCGAGCGCGGCGGAGAGCAGAACTGCAATCTGGCGTTTCATCGGCAATCTCCATCTGGTTCGAACGTGGCGCCAAGCTACCTCGACAAAAGCAATAAACAAATACTAATATGCCAAAAGCACCCGCGGGCCACGCGCGGGACGAGGAGTGGAAACATGAACGGGGTCTTCGGCGAGCGCCGCAAGCGGCTCATGCGGCATCTGCTCAGGAACAAGTCCGGCGCGAGCATCGACGAGCTGGCGCAGGCGATCGACGTCACCCGCACCGCGGTGCGCCAGCACCTCGCCGCGCTTGCGCGCGAGGGACTGGTCGCGCCGGGCCAGGAGCGCGCGACCGGCGGGCGGCCGCAGCGGCTCTACGTGCTGACCCAGGCGGGCAGGGAGGCGTTCCCGCGGCACTATTCGTGGTTTGCGCAACTGCTGATCGAGGCCATGGCGGCGGAACACGGGGCGGCGGGATTGCGCGCCCGGCTGGGGCGCATTGCATCGGCGGTGGTGGCGCAGCTGCGGCCGCGCGCGCCGGGGAAGGAAGGCCGCCGGCAGAAGGTCGGCAAGGTGTCGGTCCTGATGGATGAGCTCGGTTATGACGCGCGCACTGGAAAGGACCTCGCCGGGGCGCCGACGATCGAGGCCGACAATTGCGTGTTTCACGAGCTGGCGATGAAGAATCCGGCGGTCTGTCAATTCGATCTCTCGCTCCTGTCCGGGCTTACTGGCAGTAAGGTCGAGCTGCACGAGTGCATGGCGCGCGGCGGGCATGTCTGTCGCTTTCGCTTCACGCCGCCTCGATGAAATGCTTCAGGACGACCGCCTGGTTGTGCAGCGGGTCGCGGGCGCCGTAGAGCAGCGTCACCGGTTCGTCCAGGGCGCGATGGCGGATCGAACTGATCAGCACCGCCTTTCGCGCCAGCTCGGCCCGATAGCGCCTGCGGAACTCCTGCCAGCGCGCCGGGTCGTGCCCAAACCACTTCCGCAGCCTGGCGCTGGGCGCGAGGTCTGGCAGCCACGCGTCGAGTCTTGCGCGCTGCTTGCTGACCCCCCGCGGCCAGACGCGGTCGACCAGGACCCGATATCCGTCCGAGCCTGCGGGTGCGTCGTAGATGCGCTTGATGCGCAGCTGACGCTCCGTGATCAGCCGGAAGCGCGAGTCCGTCATGCGAGGGCGATGACGGCGGCGACCGCGGCGAAGAAGATCGCCATCGCGACCGCAATGACCCACAGCGGATTGACGTCCAATTGCGCCTTCACGGTTGCGTCACGTCGCTTGTTCATTTGCTGCTCCTTGCTCTTGCGTCCAGCCCAAGGTAGGACCTGCAACGCACATCGGGCAAGCGAAGAATATTCGCGTCTCACATCGACGAATGCGATGCGAGCATTGACGCATGCGGCGCAGGAGCCGCAGATCCGGAATGCCGAAAGATCTCCTCCACAGTCAGTTCGCGCTCGCCGCCCGGCACCAGCCAGCGGACGCGCGCGCCCTCGCGGCGGCCCAGCAGGGCAGTCCCCAGGGGCGCCAGCACCGAGATCAGGTTGAACTGGACATCCGCCTCCCACGGATAGACGAGCGTGAAGTGCTCCACTTCGCCCGACTGGCGGTCGCGGACCCGCGCACGCGTATGCATCCGGATGACGTCCGGGGAGATCTCGTCGGCATCGACCACGACGGCGCGGTCCAGCGCGTCCGTGAGCGCGTCGAGATGCTGGCGATTGAGGGCAGGGTGGCTGGCGGCGGAACCCACGACATGGCGCAACCGCTGGAGGTCCTGGCGGGTGACGTGAATGGTCCGGCTGTTCATGTGCATGTCTCCACCGGGCCTCCGTGATCGAGGCCCGGCTCCGGTTTCGATGGATCGGCTGTGGCGCGCCGGCGTGGGCGCCGCGTCGCGCCAGGATGTTGTAACGCGCGCCTGGGATTAGATCAATTCGAAAAAAGCAACGAGACAGTTAGGCCAAAGCGAAGCTCAGGCGAACAACTCGCGGCGGGCGGCGTCGCAAATGGCGATCACCGCGGGATTCTTGATGCGGCGCTCGACCGAGATCGCGTAGAAGCGGTTCTGCACCTTGTCCGCCCGCCCGATGCGAACCAGGCGGAACTGGCGGCGAAACTCGCCTTCCAGGACCGTCGGCACGGGGAACAGCCCGGCGCCCTGGCGCCCGAATTCGCGCAGCAGCGCGTAGTCCTCGAACTCGCCGACCACGACGGGGCGGACGTTCAGCCGGTCGAACCACTGGTCGAGCGAGCGGCGGATCGACGTGTCGTCGGTCGGCAGCAGTACTGCCGCACCGTCCAGCGACCGGGGAAATGACCGGCGATGCGATCGCGCGAGGGCGGGGGAAGCCATCCATACGAGGCCGCACTCGCCCAGCAGATGGTTGTAGGCGCGGACATTCAGGCTCGGCGTCGCCGGCGCGTCCGAAAGCACCACGTCGACGTCATGTGAAGCCAGGTCCGCCACCAGCCGGTCGATCCCCGCTTCGCGGCAGACGATCCGCACCGGCAGGTCGAGCTGCAGCGCGGGCTCGATCAGGCGGTGCGCGATTTCCTTCGGCAGCACATCGTCGATGCCGATCACCAGCCGCAGCGAACGCCCGGTCGGGCGGCCCTGCAGGGTGTCCTGCATCTCGCGGCCGAGGCCGAAAATCTCGTCGGCGTACCGGAACACGATGCGCCCGGCCTCGGTGGGCGTCAGCGTGCGCCCGGACTTGACCAGCAGCTTTTCGCCGAGGCGTTGCTCGAGGACCTTCAGCTGCGTGCTGACCGTCGGTGCCGACAGGTTCAGTTCCTGGCAAGCGCGCGTGAGGCTGCCCGCGCGGACCACCGACCAGAAGTAGAACAGGTGCTGGTAGTTGAGGCGAGCGTACCGGCCGAAGGAATTCCTGGGCATCATCCGGGCCTGCCGTCGATCCGCGGACGCATGAGTATTGGCGTGTACTTGATCAGGAAAATCGCAAACGCCGCCAGCCAGAGCGCGCCGGCGAGCATCAACGTCCAACGGTATTCGACCACGCCCAGGGACGGCAGAAACGCGCGCACCATGGCCGCGAGCGACAGGAGCAAGTATGCGAAGGCGATCGATCCGGCGGCCACCAATGGCCGGCCGGTGTGGCCGAGTGCCGCGCGTGTCATGACGGCGACGATCATTGAAGCCGCGGCGCCCACGGTCAGTGCATGCAGCCAATGCGCCGACCAGGCGGTCCCGGCCAGAAGTTGGACCGCCTTCATCGTCAAGCCCACCGCCATCCACGCATAGGCCAGGTGCAGGCACCACACGAGCGGCTCGCGTAGAGTCCGTCGGGTTTGCCATCCACCAAGCCGCCAGAAGTGCGCGATGGCGGCAACAGCCGCCACGATGCCCGCGGCACGCGTCCGTGGCGCGAACACATCCAGCACGATCACCGCAATCATGGCGCCGATCGCGATCCCGTCGGCCCACCGGCTGCCGCGCAAGTCTGTCGCCAGGCCGCGGGTGCGCAGGGCGCTCGCCGTGAAGGCGGGGACGATTCGGCCGCCGATGACCGTGATCAGCAGCAGGACGATGTCGATTGCCGCCAGCAGCGCCGAGCTTGCGAGCATGCCGTCGCCGCGCATCAGTGCCACCGTGAACGCAACGTCCGAGAGCCAGATCGCCAGCAGCACGAAGAGCAGCGGCGTGTTGCGATTGCGTGAGCGCAGCAGCGGCGGGCCGATCAGGCAGGCGAGCGCCGGCAGGAAGGCGAGTTCGCAGATTGCCACGAGCGCGGGCGGCACGAAGGCGGCGAAGGCAAAGGTCAGCCGGCCCGCGAGCCAGACCAGGACCAGGAGGACGAGCGGCATGCCGGCGAATCCACGCGCCCCGGTCCAGCTGGGCACCGCAGTGAGCATGAATCCGGCGATGGCCGCGCCTACCAGGCCAAACAGCATCTCATGTCCGTGCCAGAGCATCGCCGGCAGCCTGGGCAGGGGCGAAAAGCCCGTCGACACCATCCCAAGCCAAGCGAGCATCGCCACAAGTGCAAACGCGCCGACCAACCAGAAAAAAGGCCTGAAGCCGTAGGCGAACGGCGCGTAATCGCGTCCAGGCATCGATGACACCATCGATGCTAGTGTCATGACAGATCACTCGAAGCCGTCTGCAGGATTCCGCGATTGCAGAAGCATTCGGCCTTGGCCAATTCAGGCGTGACGCTCATCTCAGCTTTTGTCATCATGAGTCGACTTGGACGGATCCGGATATCCTACGCTTGATGCCTTGCTGGCGGCCGTGCGCGATTGCCGGGCGTGCGAGGCGCATCTTCCGCTCGGTCCGCGCCCGGTATTGCGTGCCGCCGCGTCTGCGCGGATCCTCATCGTCGGCCAGGCGCCCGGCCTGCGTGTGCACACCAGCGGCATTCCCTGGGACGACCCTAGCGGAGAGCGGCTCCGGTTGTGGATGGGCGTCTCCAGGGAAACTTTTTACGACGAATCGCGCATCGCCATCATCCCGATGGGCTTCTGCTATCCCGGCCGTGGCAGCGGCGGAGACCTGCCGCCGCGACGCGAATGCGCGCAGTTGTGGCTCGGTCAATTGCTCGCCAGACTGCCGAAGGTCGGCCTGACCTTGCTGGTCGGGCAGCACGCCCAGCGCCACTTCCTCGGCAACCGTCGCAAGTCGTCGCTGGCTGAAACGGTCAAGGCGTGGCGGGAATATGGCCCGGCGTTCATGCCCTTGCCGCACCCGTCTCCGCGCAATACGCCCTGGCTGCAACGCCATCCGGAATTCGAGCAGGACCTTCTGCCCGAACTACGCAGACGGATTGCCGCCTACCGGGCGACGTAAGCGGCGCACCAGCCCTTCGCGTGCACGGCGCCCTTGCCGGGGAATATCGTGCACGGGCCCCATTGCGAGCCGGGCTTGCCCTGGTAGTAGCGGCAGCCGCCGCAGTCCTGCGC
>DATBMQ010000096.1:0-6775 GCA_036554765.1 Steroidobacteraceae bacterium
GCTGCACATGTCGGGCTACGCGCGCATGGATTTCCGCGTGCGTGAGGACGGCACGCCGTTCGTGCTGGAGGCGAACGCGAACCCCAACCTCGAGCAGGAAGAGGACTTCGCCTACGCGGCGCTGCACGACGGGATCGATTATCCCGCGTTGCTGCAGCGCATCATCTCGCTCGGGCGCTCCTACCGCGCCGAGTGGCGCGAAGATTAGGAAAAGGAGGCAGGCACCTTTTCTAGTGGGAAAAGGAGGCAGGCACCTTTTTCTAGTGCAGGTGGCGGTCGAGCCAGCCGAGCACCTCGTCGTGCCACTGCAGGCTGTTGCCGGGCTTCGAGATCCAGTGATTCTCGTCGGGGAAGTACAGCAGGCGGCTCTCGATGCCGCGGCGCTGCAGCGCCGTGAAGGACGCCAGCCCCTGGGAGTCGGGCACGCGGTAATCGAGCGCGCCGTGGATCACGAGCATCGGCGTCTTCCAGGCCGCGACGTGGTTCGCGGGATTGGTCTTCTCGTGACCGGCGGGATTCTGGAAGTACGGCCCGCCGTGGTCCCACTCGACAAACCACAGTTCCTCGGTGGTGTAGTACATCATGCGATGGTCGAAGAGCCCCGCGTGGTTGACCAGGCAGCGGAACCCGTCGGGCCAGCGCCCGGCGATCCAGTTCATCATGAAGCCGCCGTAGGAGCCCCCGAGCGCGCAGGCACGATCGCCGTCCAGCCATGGGTAGCGCTCGAGCGCGGCCGCGAGGCCCTTCTGCAGGTCCTCGAGCGGCTTGCCGCCCCAGTCGCCGCTGATCGAATCGGTGAATGCCTGGCCGTAGCCGGTCGAGCCGTGGAAGTCGATGAACACCGCGCCGTAACCCGCGCCGGCATAGACCTGTGGATTCCAGCGATAGCTCCAGGTGTTGGCGAACGACGACTGCGGCCCGCCGTGCACGATGAAGGCGATCGGGTATTTCTTGCCCGGTTCCCAGCCCGCGGGCTTCACGACGTAGCCGTGCACCGGCTCGCCGCCGGCGCCCGCGAAGGTGAACTGCTCCGGCTCGCCGAAGCGCACGTCCGCGAGCCGCGCGGCGCTCACGCTCGTGAGCTGGCGCGGCGCGGCGCGGCCATCCATGACGTACAGCTCGGCCGGGGAGGTGAGCGACTGCATCGCGAAGACGATGCGCTCGCCCGCGCGGTCGAACTCGGCCACGTAGCCGGGGCCGGTCAGCATGCGCTGCGTGCCCTGCGCGAGGTCGATGACCCACAGCGGATGCTGGCCGAGGTGGTCGGCGAGCGCGTACACCCGCCGCCCGTCCCTGGAGAAGCGGAACGCGCCGATCGAACGGTCCCAGCCGTCGGTGCGGAAGCGCACCGCGCCGGTCGCCGCGTCGCGCACCACGAGCTCGAAACGGTCCGCCTCGAAACCCGGGCGGCGCATCGCGAGGTGCGCCAGCAGCCTCCCGTCCGGCGAGAACTGCGGCTGGGCGTCCCAGGCCGGATTGTCGGCGGTCAGGTTGACCGGTGCGGCGCTGCCGTCGGCTGGTACGCGGTAGACGTCGAAATTGGTCGACGTCGGCTCGGTCGTGCCCTTGATGCGGGCCGCGAACAGGAGTTCGCGTCCGTCGGGGCTGAAGGCGTAGTCGGCGCGGCCACCGAAGGGTTTCGAGGGTACGTCGGCATCGAGCGACGACGAGAGCGCCACCGGTGCGCCGGCGGTCCTGCGGTCCGCGCCGATGGCGACCGAGAAGAGTTGCGACACGCGGCCGTCCTTCCACTTGTCCCAGTGGCGCACGAACAGACGGTCGTGGACCTGGCCGCGCTGCTTCGATGCCTTGCGTTCCTCGAGGCGCTTCGAAGTGCAGGCGGGATCGGCGCAGTCCGGGAAGACCTCGAGCGCGAGGGCGAGGCGGTCGCCCGCCGGGGAGACGCGAAAGCCCGCGACGTCCACCGGCAGGCTCGTCACCTGCAGCGCTTCGCCGCCCGCCGCCGGCAGGTACCAGACCTGGGTGGAGCCGGAGCGCGCGGAGAGGAAGTAGATACCGGCGCCGTCGGGCGACCAGTCGGGGGCGGTGTCGTTCTCCTCGCTGCTGGTGAGCCGCCGCGGGGAGCCGCCCGCGGCGTCCACGAGCCACAGGTCGCTGCGCCCGCGGTCCGCCGCGAAGTCGGTCTCGCGCAGCGTGAAGACGACCTGCTTGCCGTCCGGCGAGAGCCTGGGCTCGCTGATGCGCGGGAGCGCGTTGAGATCCTGTGCCGTGAAGCCATGCGTAGCGGCGGCGGCGGGGAGGGTGAATGCCGCGGTGACGGCAACGAAGAGCATGCGTCGCATCGGTCGAATCTCCATCGAATCAATCAGGATATCAGGAGCGGGCGACGGACCGCGGCCGGATCAGCCCGAACACGCTGGTGTAGCCATGCAGGAAAGTCGCGCCCTGGATCGGCGCGATCTCGCCGGCGCTGAACATACCGGCCACCTGCACGTCGACGCGGCGCAGCAGCGTTCCCGAGTCGTGGCCCGTGACCCCGAACAGGTTGCGGCCGCGGCCGGCGCAGGCGAACAGCAGCGCGGCTGATGGCGGCGGCCGGCCGGCGAGCGCCGCGTCCAGGCGGGCCTCGAGTTCGTGCGAGGCCGCCTCCGCGTCGCGCAGGTGGAACTGCACGACCGAGTTGCGCGCGACGCGCGCGCCGATCCACAGCGCGCCGCTGTCGGGATCGAGACCCAGCACGTTGCGCACGAGGAAGTCGCCCGCGCCCACGCTCTGGCGCGAACCCGGCAGCGCGATGCCGATGCAGAGCGCGTCGCCGAAGCGCGCGCGTTCCGCCTCGCCCAGCGCGGAGAAGAGCGCAGTCAGCACGTCGCGCGGCCGGCGCCCGTCGAGCTCGTGGATCAGGTTGCCGTCGCCCGCGGTGACGAAGAGGGGATCGCCGACCGGCCGGCAGCCCTGTGCCACCACCGGGTCGATCACGACGTCGCCCGCGAACGCCAGCAGCACGGCGCCCGAGCGATGCACCTCGCCACCGGCCAGCAGCCGCGCGGCGTCCGCTTCCGCGGCGCCGCTGGCGAGCCCGCCGATCACCGCGGACCCGGGAAAAGCCCGGTCGATGCCGCGCGCGCAGGCTTCGGCGTCGATCGTGCCCGGGTCCGACAGCAGCACGAAGCTCGCACCCGACTCCGGTCCCAGTTCGAGCAGCCGCCACCACTGCTCGCGCGAAGCCGCGAGCGGCGGCAGCGTCGCCTGCTCGAGGTGCACGACCGCGAACGAGGCATCGGGGGCGCGACCCGCGAGCAACGCGATGCCCGGCTCGTCCTCTTCTTCGCCGCCCCCGCCGATCAGGCCACCCGCGTTGCAGCCCGCGACCAGCACGTCGCCCAGCGCAGGGCGCAGCAGCTTCGGCAACCGGTCGATCGCCGCGCCGTAGGCGGCGGAGACGAACGCGATGACCACATCGGGTTGCCCGAGCGCGCGCGACTCCTCGAGCTGCGACAGCGCGGCGGCCACGGCCTCGTCGAGGCGGGAGCCGAGCCCCATCGCGCTCGCCCAGGCCATGCCGGCCCGCGCCTCAGGCCCCGGCACCGGCTTCATCGTGCGGAATCACCGTGGTTTCCCGCTCCGCCGCGCCGATCCACTCGCGCAGCGGCGGGTCGGCCAGCATGTGATCGTGGTAGTGCGTCGCGAGGCCGGACAGCGGCAGGCCGTAGGTGCGGATGCGCAGCACCACCGGGGCGAACATCGCGTCCGCCGTGCTGAAGTCGCCGAACAGGTACGGCCCGCGCTCGCCGTGGTCGCGCCGGCAGGAGGACCAGATCGCGTCGATGCGGCGCAGGTCCTGCACCAGCGGCGGCGTCAGCGCCACGCGCCGTCCGGTCGCGCGCGCATTCATCGGGCAGGCGGAGCGCAGCGCCGGGAATCCGGCATGCATCTCGGTGGCGACCGCGCGCGCCCGCGCCCGGGTCGCCGCGTCGGCGGGCCAGCCGCGCCCGCCGGCGAGTTCCGAGGCGTATTCGCAGATCGCGAGCGACTCCCAGATCCGCAGGTCACCGTGAATCAGGGCGGGCACCCGGCCGGTCGGCGAGATCTTCGGCACTTCGCTGGCGAATTCCGCGGAATCCAGCTCGAACAGGCGTTCGGAAAAGGGCAATCCCAGGTGGCGCAGCAGCAGCCACGGGCGCAACGACCAGGAACTGTAGTTGCGCGTGCCGATCACGAGGGTCAGCGCGCTCATGCGGCGAGCGTGCGCGAGCGGACGGGGGCCGGTCAAGCAAGCCGCCGCGGGGCGGCGTCAGCGAATCCGGATCACTTGTCCCGGGGTTTCTGCGTCTTGATCCAGTCCGACAGGCGGCGCAGGTCCTTCTTCTTCTTCCAGTCCTTCTTGACCAGCTGGCCGCTGTCGTAAGGGTCATAGCCCTTCTTCACGCCCATCGGATTCTCCTGGATCTTCCTGACCGTGCCGGGCGTGTACTCGTTGCTGAAGGCGAGCGTGGGATCGTCGAGCAGGCGGCGCATGACGTCGTCGCCCTGCGCACCGGAGTTCGGCACCCAGACCGCGTTGCCGAGTTCGTCGAACTCGATGCGGCCGTGACCGAGCCGTTGCTGTTCGGCGTAATGGGCGATGCCTTCGGCATCGTCCGGCAGCTTGTTCGGCTTGTCGCGGTCGGCCATAGGACTGGCGAAACCCGTGGATGGACTGGCCCAGCGGCAACCGTAGCGCCCGGCTCCGGGTAACGACCGAGATGGCCTTCACATAATCAGGGTGTCCGCAGGCGGGCCGGGGACTGGATGCATATACAGCTACCGGCTAGGATGCCGTCATGCCGGACCGGGCCGCCCACTGGGACCTTAATGATGAGCAGCAGCGGGCGGCCGCGTTCGGGGCCGGCCGGCCGTCCGGCGGGCCTGCACTGCTCGTCATCGCGGGAGCCGGCACCGGCAAGACCGCGACGCTCGCTCACCGGGTGGCGGCGATGGTCGCGGCGGGCGTGGACCCCGCGCGCGTCCTGCTGCTGACCTTCACGCGGCGCGCCGCGCAGGAGATGACCCGTCGCGCGGCCCGGGTCGCGGCCGAGACGATGCGCGCGCGCGGCGCCCGTGTGCCCCCGGCACTGCGGCTGCCCTGGTCGGGCACGTTCCACTCGATCGCGAACCGCCTGCTGCGCGAGTACGCGGCGAATCTCGGCATCCCGGCGGAATTCAGCGTGCTCGACCGCGGCGACGCGGGGGACCTGCTGGACCTGCTGCGCCACGAACAGGGGCTGTCCGCGCAGAAGCGCCGCTTCCCGCGCAAGGACACCTGCCTCGCGATCTACTCGCACCGGGTCAACAGCGGCCGCACGCTGGAGGCGGTGCTGGAGCAGTCATTCCCCTGGTGCCGCGAATGGGAGGCGGAGCTGCGCGGGCTGTTCCGCGGCTACGTCGAACGCAAGCAGGCGCACGGCGTGCTCGATTACGACGACCTGCTGCTCTACTGGCACGCACTGATGCAGGAGCCGGCGCTGGCGACGGCCGTGGGCGCGCGCTTCGATCGCGTGCTGGTCGACGAGTACCAGGACGTCAACGGCCTGCAGGCCGACATCGTGCTGGCGCTCAGGCCCGGCGGCGCGGGCGTCACCGTGGTCGGGGATGACGCACAGTCGATCTACTCGTTCCGAGCCGCATCGGTGGACAACATCCTCGAGTTCCCGGGCCGCTGCACGCCACGCGCCGACATCATCGCGCTCGAACGCAATTACCGCTCGACGCAACCGATCCTGGATGCGGCCAACGCGCTGATCGCCGGCAGTTCGCGCGGCTACCGCAAGGCGCTGGCCGCGGTGCGCGGCAGCGGGCGGCTGCCGCGCCTCGTCACGGTGCAGGACGACCGCGGACAGGCGGACTACGTCATCCGCTGCGTGCTGTGCCGGCGCGAGGAGGGCACGCCGCTCGCGCGCCAGGCCGTGCTGTTCCGGAGCAGCGACCACAGCGACCTGCTGGAGATCGAGCTGCTGCGCGCCAACATCCCCTACGTGAAGTACGGCGGGCTGCGCTTCCTCGAAGCGGCGCACGTCAAGGACCTGCTCGCGATCCTGCGCTGGGCCGACAACGCGAGGAACGGGCTGGCGGCCTTCCGCGTGCTGCAACTGCTGCCGGGCATGGGGCCGGCGCATGCGGCGCGCGCCTGGCGCCATGTCGGCGAATCCGGCGGCGGGTTGGGCGCGCTCGCGTCATTCGACGCGCCGGCCGCGGCGGCCGCGGCCTGGCCGGCATTCGCGGCGCTGATGGCGGAACTCGCCGACCCGCGGGCCGCGTGGCCGGCACAGATGTCGCGGTTGCGCGCATGGTACGAGCCCGGGCTCGAGCGCCTGTACGACGCGCCCGCGGTTCGCGCGGCCGATCTCGAGATGCTGGAGCGGGTCGCGGCGCAGTACGGGAGCCGCGAGCGCTTCGTGACGGAACTGACGCTCGACCCGCCGGCCGCGTCCGGCGACCACGCGGGGCCGCCGCTGGTGGACGAGGATTACCTGGTGCTGTCCACGGTGCATTCGGCCAAGGGGCAGGAATGGGACGCCGTGCACGTGCTGAACGTCACCGACGGCAACTTCCCGAACGAGTTCGCGACCGGCAGCCAGGACGGCATCGACGAGGAGCGGCGCCTGCTGTACGTCGCGATGACGCGGGCCCGCGACGAGCTGCACCTGATCGAGCCGCAGCGCTACTACGTGACCCAGCAGGCCGGCGGCGGCGACCGCCACGTATACGGCGCGCGCAGCCGGTTCCTGGACGAGCGTGTGCTGGCGCATCTGGAGCAGGCCGGCTGGCCGGAGGA
>DATBMQ010000115.1:0-1541 GCA_036554765.1 Steroidobacteraceae bacterium
CGCCCGTGTTCGGCGCCTTGCGCAGGAGGAGGCATGTTCATTGATTTCGACCCGAGGGCCGGTCTCAAGGCCCTGACGATTTTCGGTCTCGCGTTCGCCTCGGCGACCGCGGTGGCGGAGCCCGTTTCACTGGTGGAAGCCCAGGCGCTCGCGGTCGCACGCGATGCCGGCGGCACGGCATTCGCAGCGGAGGCAGAAGCGACCCGCGAGCGCGCCGTCGCCGCAGGCGATCTGCCCGATCCGGAGGCGCGGCTCGGCGCGGTCAACGTGCCCGCGGACTCGTTCGAGTTCGACCGCGAGGACATGACCATGATCGAGGTGGGCGTGATGCAACGCTTCCCGCCCGGCCGGAGCCGCAGCCTCGCGCGCCAGCAGCTCGAGCACCATGCCCTGCACTTCGACGCCGAGGCCGCGGCGCGGGCGCGCGACGTGCGCGCGGCCGTCGCGCGGCTGTGGCGCGAACTCGACTATCTCGAAGCCACCGAGGCGCTGGTGGCCGAATCGCGAGATCGGGCGAAATTGATGATCGAGGGCGAGGCCGCGGCCTACGCGAGCGGAGAGGGCCGGCAGGCCGAGCTGCTGGCGGCGCGGCTGGAACTGTTCGAGGTCGAGGAGATGCTGATCGACCGCAGCCGCATGCGCGCGACCGCGCGGGCGGAGCTCGAGCGCTGGACCGGGCCGCTGGCGGATGCGCGCGTGCCGGCGCCGGAGCCGGTCGAGCCCGCGCCGCTGCCCGCCCTGCGCGAGCGGCTGGCGTCGCATCCGATGTTGCGGGGCCTGGAGCACCAGGCCGGCGCCGCCGAGCTCGAGGCCTCGCTGGCGCGCGAGCGCTACAAGCCTTCCTTCGGCGTGGACCTGGGCTACGGGTTCCGCCAGGGCCGCGACATGCTGGGCGAGGCGCGCCCCGGAATGCTGACGGCGATGCTCACCTTCGACCTGCCGCTGTTCACGCGCGACCGGCAGGACCGAGAACTCGCGGCCGCGCGTTCGATGCGGCGCGGCGCCGAGGCCCGCCGCGAGGACACCGCGCGGGAACTCGATTCGGTGCTGGCTGCCGTTCACGCGCGTGCGCTAGGGCTGCGCGCGGCGCGGGACCTGTACCGGCGCGACATGCTGCCGGCCGGTAACGCGGCCGTCGCAGCGGCCCTGGCCAGCTACCGCTCGGGTGAAGGGACACTCGCGGACCTCGTCGGTGCCCAGCGGCGCCTGCTGCAGCTGCGCGACAAGGAGTTGCGACTGGGCGCGGACTTCGCATCCGCCGTTGCCGAGCTGGAATCGCTCACCGGAGAACTGCCATGAAGAAGCCCGCAAGGCTCCTGATGCTGCCGATTGCGCTGGTCATGCTGGCCGGATGCGACGCGGCGCCACCCGCGAGCGAGGCTGAGCAGCCAGCGGAGCGTAAGCCGCTCTACTACCGCAACCCGATGGACCCGACCATCACCTCCCCGGTCCCGCGCAAGGACCACATGGGCATGGACTACATCCCCATCTACGAGGAGGAACAACCCGCGACAGGGAGCGCGGCAGCGGTCGAACTGTCG
>DATBMQ010000074.1:0-2034 GCA_036554765.1 Steroidobacteraceae bacterium
TGCCCGAGGCCGGCCTGCAACTCTCGTTGCGGCTCCTGGCCGGCGCAGATCACCACGTGATCCACCTCGAGCAGCTCGGCCTTGTCGCCGTGCCGGATCCAGAGGCCGGCGTCGTCGATGCGCTGGTACGAGACGCCGGCGAGCATGCGCACGCCGCGGCGCTTGAGCGCGAGCCGGTGCACCCAGCCGGTGGTCTTGCCGAGGTCGCGGCCCGGTGGCGTCGGTTTCCGCTGCAGCAGCCAGATCGTGCGCGGCACGGCAGGCGTCGCTCCCCCGCCCGGCGCGAGGCCGCCGCGGGCCGCGAGATCCATGTCGATGCCCCATTCCTTCATGAACGCCGGGATGTCCTGGCTGCTGGGCCGATGCGCCGCATCATGACTCAGGAATTCGGCGACGTCGAAACCGATGCCGCCGGCACCCACGATCGCGACGCGCGCGCCGACCGGGCGGCCGTGCAGCAGCACGTCCACGTAGCTCAGCACCTTGGGGTGACCGAGCCCGTCGATCGCGGGCATGCGCGGCACGACGCCGGTGGCGAGCACGACCTCGTCGAAGCCGCCGGACGTGAGCGCCGCGAGGTCCGCCCTGCGCGACAGCTCGAGCGTGACGCCGGTCAGCTCGATCCGGCGGCGGAAATAGCGCAGCGTCTCGTGGAACTCCTCCTTGCCCGGAATGACCTTCGCCATGTTGAACTGGCCGCCGATGCGGTCGGCGGCCTCGAACAGCGTGACGCGGTGCCCGCGACCGGCCGCGACCGTCGCGCAGGCGAGACCCGCGGGTCCCGCGCCCACGACCGCGACGCGCTTCGGTGACCGCGCCGGCAGGTAATTCAGTTCCGTCTCACGGCCCGCGCGCGGGTTCACCAGGCAGGTCGCGACCTCGTTCTCGAATACGAGGTCGAGGCAGGCCTGGTTGCAGGCGATGCAGGTGTTGATCTCGTCGGACCGGTTGGCCGCCGCCTTCACGACGAACTCCGGGTCGGCGAGCAGCGGCCGCGCCATGGAGACCATGTCGGCGTCGCCACGCGCCAGCAACTGCTCGGCGACCGCCGGGTCGTTGATGCGGTTGCTGGTCACGAGCGGCACTGTCACGGCGCCCTTGAGCCGGCGCGTGACCCAGCTGAAGGCAGCGCGCGGCACCATCGTCGCAATGGTCGGGATGCGCGCCTCGTGCCAGCCGATGCCGGTGTTGATGATCGTGGCGCCCGCCTGTTCGACCGCCTGGGCGAGCTCGACCACCTCCTCCCAGCTGCTGCCGCCTTCCACGAGGTCGAGCATCGAGAGCCGGTAGATCAGGATGAACTCGCGACCGGCCGCCGCGCGCGTGCGCGCGACGATCTCGAGGGGCAGGCGCATGCGGTTCTGCCAGCTGCCGCCCCAGCGGTCACCGCGGTGGTTGGTGCGGGCGGCGAGGAACTGGTTGATGAAGTAACCCTCGGAACCCATGATCTCGACGCCGTCGTATCCCGCCTCCTGCGCCAGCGCGGCTGCGCGCACGAACGCATCGACCTGGCGCTGGATGCCGCGCTCGGAGAGTTCGCGCGGCGGAAACGGTGCGATGGGCGCCTTCAGGCGCGAGGGCGCGACCGCCAGCGGGTGGTAGCCATAGCGGCCGGTGTGCAGGATCTGCATGCAGATCCGGCCCCGTTCCGCATGCACCGCCCCGGTCACCAGCCGGTGACGGGCCAGGTGGCGGCGGCCCGAGAGCGTGCCGGCGAATGGCTTGGTCCAGCCGGCGGCGTTGGGTGCGATGCCGCCGGTGACGATGAGGCCGACGCCGCCGCGCGCGCGCTCGGCGAAATAGGCGGCGAGCTTCGGGTAGTCCTCGCGCCGGTCCTCGAGGCCGGTGTGCATCGAGCCCATCAGCACGCGGTTGGGCAGTGTCGTGAACCCGAGATCGAGCGGCGCCAGCAGGTGCGGGAACGGGTTCGGCGTCACGTGCGCAATCATATAGGATGCGCGTCTGCATGAAACCGGTCCTCGAAGTCCGCAATCTGGTCAAGGATTATCCCGGCGTGCGCGCCGTGGACGGCGT
>DATBMQ010000101.1:0-23838 GCA_036554765.1 Steroidobacteraceae bacterium
CCCAAGAAATCGGTCGCGCTCTCGGGCGTCGCGGCCGGCAACACCGCGATCTGCACCGTGGGCCACAGCGGCAACGACCTGCATTACCGCGGCTACGACATCCTCGACATCGCCGAATCCTGCGAATTCGAGGAAATCGCCTTTCTGCTGATCCACGGCAAGCTGCCGAACCCGGCCGAGCTCGCGGCGTACAAGGTCCGCCTGGCGGGCATGCGCGGCTTGAGCCCGCGCCTGCGCGCGGTGCTCGAATTGCTGCCGGCCAGCACGCATCCCATGGATGTGCTGCGCACCGGCGTCTCCGAGCAGGGCTGCGAGACGCCGGAGGGCCTGTCGCACGATGCCGCCGGCGCGCGCCTCATCGCCGACCGCCTCGTCGCGTCGGTCGGCTCCATGCTCTGCTACTGGCACCACTTCGCGCATTCCGGCCGGCGCATCGAGGTCGAGACCGGCGACGACTCCGCCGGCGGCCACTTCCTGCACATGCTGCACGGCAGGGCCCCGTCCGCGACCTGGGTGCGCGCGATGCACACCTCGTTGATCCTCTATGCCGAGCACGAGTTCAACGCCTCCACTTTCACCGCCCGCGTGATCGCCGGCACCGGCTCGGACTTGTACTCGTGCATCGCCGGCGCCATCGGCGCGCTGCGCGGCCCCAAGCATGGCGGCGCCAATGAAGTCGCACTGGAGATCCAGCAGCGCTATCGCGACCCGGATGAGGCGGAGGCGGACATCCGCCGCCGCGTCGCAGCGAAAGAAGTCGTCATCGGCTTCGGCCATCCCGTATACACCATCGCCGATCCGCGCAACGTCGTGATCAAGCGGGTCGCGGCCAGCCTCTCCGCCGAGGCCGGCGACGACCGCATGTACCGGATCGCCGAGCGCATCGAGTCCGTGATGTGGGAAATCAAGCGGATGTTCCCCAACCTCGACTGGTTCAGCGCGGTCGCCTACCATCTGATGGGAGTGCCGACCGCGATGTTCACGCCGCTGTTCGTGATGTCGCGCACCACCGGCTGGGCTGCGCACGTGATCGAACAGCGCGAGGACGGCAAGATCATCCGCCCGAGCGCCAATTACACCGGCCCGGAGCCGCGCAAGGTCCCGCCGGCCGACCAACGCTGAGGAACCACAGCCCGCCATGAGCCACCACGACATCCGCTCGGCCGAGCGGCCCGCCCCCGATCGCGTCCTCGTCGACATCGCCGCCTACGCCCGGGAGGCGCGCATCGCGAGCGACGTCGCCTACGAGACCGCGCGCTACTGCCTGATGGACACGCTGGCCTGCGGCTTCCAGGCGCTGGCGTTTCCCGCCTGCACCCGCCTGCTCGGGCCGGTGGTGCCGGGGGCCACGATGGCGGGCGGTGCGCGGGTGCCGGGCACCAGCTACGAACTGGACCCGGTGCAGGCCGCGTTCAACATCGGTGCCATGGTGCGCTGGCTCGACTTCAACGACACCTGGCTCGCCGCCGAGTGGGGCCACCCCTCCGACAACCTGGGGGGCATCCTCGCGGTCGCCGACTGGCTTTCGCGCCGTGCGACCGCCACCGGGCTCGAGCCGCTGACGGTGCGGGACCTGCTGACCGCCATGATCAAGGCGCACGAAATCCAGGGCGTGACGGCGCTCGAGAACGCCTACAACCGCGTCGGCCTCGACCACGTGATCCTGGTGCGCGTCGCGACCACCGCCGTGGTCGCGGCGATGCTGGGCGGCACGCTCGAGCAGGTGACCAACGCAGTGTCCAACGCCTGGCTCGACGGCGGGGCGCTGCGCACCTACCGGCACGCGCCCAACACCGGCTCGCGCAAGAGCTGGGCCGCCGGGGATGCGACCAGCCGCGGGGTGCGCCATGCGCTGATCGCGCTCACCGGGGAGATGGGCTACCCCTCCGCCCTCACGGCGCCGACCTGGGGCTTCTACGACGTGCTGTTCCGCGGCCAGCCATTCCGGTACACGCAGCCCTTCGGCAGCTATGTCATGGAAAACGTGCTTTTCAAGATCAGCTTCCCGGCCGAGTTCCACGCGCAGACGGCCGTGGAATGCGCGCTGCAGCTGCACCCCGTGGTGCGCGGGCGCCTCGACGACATCGAGCGCATCGTCATCGAAACGCAGGAACCGGGCGTACGCATCATCGACAAGACCGGCCCGCTCGCGAACCCGGCCGACCGCGACCACTGCATCCAGTACATGGTCGCGGTCCCCCTGATCTTCGGCCGGCTGACCGCCGCCGACTACGAGGATGAGGTGGCCCGCGACCCGCGCGTGGATGCGCTGCGCGCGTGCATGGAAGTGCGCGAGAACCCGGATTTCACCCGCGACTACTACGCCGCCGACAAGCGCAACATCGGCAATGCCATCCAGGTGTTCTTCCGGGACGGCAGCCGCACGGCGCGCATCGCCATCGAGGCGCCCATCGGCCATCGCCGGCGGCGCGCCGAGGGATACCCGCTGCTGGTGCGCAAGTTCGAGGCCTCGCTCGCCGGGGTCTACCCGGACAAGCAGCGGCACAAGATCGAGGCAATGTTCCGGGACGCGGCCCGGCTGGACGCCATGCCGGTGGACCAGTTCGTCGCGCACCTGGTCCGCAACTGACCCGCCCGCCGGGCGGGTTTCATTCCCCGAAGATCGAAAGCTGGCCGCGATCCGTGGCGCGGGCCGGCTTCGGCTTGCGCGCGGGGGGCTTCCCGGACTTGCCCGGCTTGCCCTCGCCGGCCAGGCCGGCGAGATAGCGGGCCAGGTCCCCGAGAACCTCGCGCTGCAGCACGTAGATCACGAAGCGGCCGCGCGCCCGGCCTTCCAGCAGGCCGGTGCGGCTCAACTCCTTGAGGTGGAAAGACAGCGTCGAGGCGGGGCAACGGACGGATCGGGCAATGTCCCCGGCTGCCACCCCCCTGGGACCCGATTCGGCCACCCGCGCGAGGATCTGCAGGCGGGTGGTCTGGGCCAGGGCCGCCAGGACGGCGACCTGCTTCTGGGCCAAGGGTTCAGGCATCTGGCGACCGGCTCCGGACCACTATTTTGGAACTATAGAACGAAAAATCTTGACGAGGCGCAAGAAACTCACCGCCTGGGCTCTTCCCATCGCGGGAAATCGCGCTATATTCGGGTCGTATCGATTTGATGTAACGGGGAATATCGAATCGATATACGGCGAAACGCCATTGAGCTTTGATTCGTTTCTATTGGTATCGAAATAAAAGCAATCGAGGGAGTCACGGACGCCGTGAGTGTTGCCGCCTGGGAGAGTCTGCACAAGGCCACGCTCGAGCTGGCCAAGTCATCGGGATTGAAGCAGCGCCTGGCTGACGCCTGGTCGCGTTACCTGGAAGACCTGTCGGCCTCGGAGATTCCCGGCGACCTGCGCCAGGATTTCGAGTCGCTGCGCCACGCCATGACCTGCGTGCGCCCATTCCCGGGCGAGAGCGCGGTCATCGCCACGGTGCGGAAGATGTCCATGGGCGAGGCCGATGCCTGCGCCCAGCGCATCGTCGCGCTGCTGGATGCCGTGCACCGCGCCGCCACTGCGCCGCCGGCGCGGGCCAGCGGCCAGGGACAGGCCCGGCCTGCAGTGGCCAAGGAATCGCCGACGGTGCGGATCCCGACGCTGATCAGCGTCAATCGAGCTTGAATTCGATCGTGTCCCAGCGCGTCGTGTCTTCGTGACGCGCCTGGCGGCGAATTGCGTCCGCCATCTCCCGGCCATTCCACGGCACGACTTCATCCGCCATTTCGCGCAGCTTGGCCGGCACCGCTTCCGTGGTGCCGAACGGCTCCATGACCACCAGCGGCTTGTCGCAGGACTGGGCGTAGAGTCCCTGGTACTCGATCAGGACCGGGTCGCGCGCGTGCAGCGACGACAGCAGCACCACGACCTCGGCGTCCGTCATCTGCCGGCGCAGGTCCTCGCGCACGGCCTCCTTCTCCTTGCTGCGCGGCGGTTTTTCCGGCGTCGCGAGGTTGGTGTAGTAGAAATTGGGCTGGCTCTCGAGGTACTCGAAGACGCGGAAGTACGCCTCGTCCGGCGCATAAAGGTGGGTCACGAAGAGCCGGATCGGGTTCTTGTCATCCGTCACGGTTGGCGTCCCAGACGCTGCCCTGCGCCTAGAATACGTCTTTTGCCGGGGCCCGGATACGCCTGCTGATGCGCCTGCTGCTCTACAACATCCGCTACGCCACGGGCACCGGCCCGTCCTTCCACCTGCCGGTGCCCGGCGCCGGCTACCTGCGCAGCAGCCGGCAGGTGCTGGAGCGGATCACGGACTTCATCGCCAGCCGGGATCCCGACATCGTGGGACTGATCGAGGTGGACACGGGCTCGATCCGCAGCGGCATGATCAACCAGGCCGAATTCATCGCCAGCCACCTGTCCCATTTCTCGACCTACCAGTGCAAATACGGCGAGGACTCGATCAACCAGTTCATGCCGATCGTGCGCAAGCAGGCGAACGCGTTCCTGGCGGCGCCGCGCGTGCACGGCGAGCGCTTCCACTACTTCGACACCGGCATCAAGAAGCTCATCATCGAGCTCGAACTCGAGGACGTCGCGGTGTTCCTCGTGCACCTGTCGCTGAAGTTCCGCCACCGCCATTACCAGCTGCGGCACCTGCACCAGCTGGTGCGGCGCCAGACCAAGCCGGTCATCGTGGCCGGGGACTTCAACACGTTCTGGGGCGAGCACGAGATCTACCTGTTCATGCAGGCCGCGGGGCTGCGCAGCGCGAACATCGCGGGCCTGCCGTCCTATCCGAGCCGCTGGCCCCGCAAGGAACTCGACTTCATCCTGTACGGCCAGGGCATCCAGCCGCAGGGCTTCGACATTCCGGCCGTGCCACTGTCCGATCACCTCCCCCTCGTGTTCGACTTCGAGATCGAGCCGCGCCGCGTGCGCGCGGCGGACGCGGCCGAGTCCACGGGAGCGTGACCCGCCTGCGGCGTGCATAATCGTGCTTCCGGCCCACGGGAGCACCGCATTCATGTCGAACTCGCCGGCACACTGGCGCCTGGAAACCGACCCGGACGGCGTCGCCTGGCTGACGCTCGACCAGCAGGGCGCGAGCGCCAACACGCTGGGCAGCGCCGTCATGCGCGAGCTCAACGACCGGCTCACGCAAGTCGAGTCGGAGCGGCCGAAGGCGCTGGTGATCCGCTCGGCGAAGGACAGCGGCTTCATCGCCGGCGCGGACATCACCGAGTTCACCGGCCTCACCGAACTCGAGCAGGCCTACCGCCTGGTGCGGACCGGCCAGCAGGTGTTCGACCGCATCGCGGCGCTGCCGGTGCCGACCGTGGCCGCCATCCATGGCTTCGCCCTCGGCGGCGGACTCGAGCTCGCGCTGGCCTGCGACTACCGCGTGGGCGCCGACGACGGCCGTCTCAACCTCGGCCTGCCCGAGGTGATGCTCGGCATCCATCCCGGCTTCGGCGGCACGGTGCGCATGCCGCAGATCATCGGCGCGCCGGCGGCGCTCGACCTCATGCTGACCGGCAGGTCGCTGCGCGGCGACGCGGCCCTGAGGACGGGCCTGATCGACCGCCTGGTGCCGCGCGACAGGCTCGACGCCACTGCCAGCGAAATCGCGCTCGCCGCGCCGGCGCGCCGGCGCGCCTCGCTCGGGCAGCGGATCCTCACGTGGCCGCTGGTCCGCTCCGTGGTCGCGTCGCAGACGCGCAAGCAGGTCGCGCGGCGCGTCAACCCGGCGCACTACCCCGCCCCCTACGCCATCGTCGACCTGTTCGCGCGCCACGGCGCCGCCGGTGCGGGAGCCTACGAAGCGGAAGCCCGTTCGATTGCCAGGCTGTTCCTGTCCGAACAGTCGCGCAACCTGGTGCGCGTGTTCTTCCTGCAGAACCGCCTCAAGGGCCTGGGAGGCAAGTCCGCGCGCAAGTTCGGCCACGTGCACGTGGTCGGCGCCGGCGTGATGGGCGGCGACATCGCCGCCTGGTGCGCCTCGCGCGGGCTGAGCGTGACGCTGCAGGACCGCGAGATGAAATACGTGGAGCCCGCGCTGAAGCGCGCGCAGGACTTCTTCGCGAAACGCGCGCGCGACCCGGCCAGGGCCGCCGAGATGGCTGCACGGCTCGCGGCGGACGTGGATGGCGCGGGCGTGCCGCGCGCCGACATCGTGATCGAGGCGATCTTCGAGAATGCCGACGCCAAGCGCGGCCTCTATGCGAAGCTCGAGCCGCGCATGAAGCCCGGCGCGCTGCTCGCGACCAACACCTCCAGCATCGTGCTCGAGGAGCTCGCGCAGGGACTGGCCGATCCCGGGCGGCTGTTCGGCCTGCATTTCTTCAATCCGGTCGCCAAGATGATGCTGGTCGAGATCATCCGCTCGCGGTCGACGCGCGCGGAGATCATCGAGGACGCGCTGGCCTTCACGCGCAGGCTCGACAAGCTGCCGCTGCCGTGCCTGAGCTCGCCGGGCTTCGTCGTCAACCGCATCCTGATGCCGTACATGACCGAGGCGATGCTGGCCGCGGACGAGGGCGTGCCGCTCGCGCTCATCGACCGCACGGCCGTGAAGTTCGGCATGCCGATGGGCCCGATCGAGCTCGCCGACACGGTCGGCCTGGACGTCGCCGCGCACGTCGGCCGCATCCTCGCCGACGCCTTCGGCATGCCGGTGCCGAAGGGCACCGCGCAACTGCTCGCGAACGGCCACCTCGGCCGCAAAAGCGGGCGCGGCTACTACGAATGGCGCGACGGCAAGCCAGTCAAGCCGACGGCGCAGGGCCGGGCTCCGGACGACCTCGAGGACCGGCTGGTGCTGCAGTACCTCGACGAGGCGGTCGCCTGCCTGCGCGAGGGCGTGGTCGAGGACGCCGACCTGCTCGACGCCGGCATGATCTTCGGCACGGGATTCGCGCCGGTCCGCGGCGGCCCGCTGCACTATGCGCGCGCCCGCGGCGCGGCGGCGATCGTGGCGCGGCTCGAGCAGCTCGCCGCACGGCACGGGCCGCGGTTCAAGCCCGACGCCGGCTGGGCCGCACTCGGTGCGGCCCGCTGATTGCTATGCTAGCGGCCATGAGCAGCCCGATGGACGCAGTGCCGCCCGTGGAGCGCCGGCATGGATGAGCAGAAGCCCGTCGACATCGAAGTCCTCAAGGGCTTCAGCCCCCTCGACGGCCTCAAGCGCGAGAATCTCCATGCGCTCGCCCGCAAGACGCGGCTGCAGGAACTCGATTCCGGCCGGGTGCTGTTCAAGGAGGGCGAGTCGGACCGGCGCACGATCTACCTGGTGAGCGGCGAGGTGGAGTTGCGCGTCGGCGACCGCACCGTGTCGCTGCTGCGCGCCGGCACACCCGAGGCCCGTATCGCGATCGGGCCGGGCCAGCCGCGGCGCTTCACCGCGCGCGCCCTGTCCGACATCACCTTCATCGCGATGGACTCGGAACTGCTCGATGTCCTGATCACCTGGGACCAGACCGGCACTTACGAGGTCAGCGAGATCTCGGGCGGCGGCGTCGCGGACGCCGACGACTGGATGACCGTGCTGCTGCAGACCAAGGCCTTCCACCGCATCCCGCCGGCGAACCTGCAGGCGCTGTTCATGCGCATGCAGCACGTCGCCTGCAAGGCCGGCGAAACCGTCATCAAGCAGGGCGCCGAAGGCGATTATTTCTACGTCATCACCAAGGGCGCCGCGGTCGTCACCCGCGAGACGCCCATGAACCGCGACGGGCTCAAGCTCGCGGAACTGGGTGTCGGCGAATCCTTCGGCGAGGAGGCGCTGATCTCGGACGGCAAGCGCAATGCCACGGTCACGATGCTGACCGACGGCGCGCTGGTCCGGCTCGGCAAGGAGGACTTCAGGGAACTGCTCAACGAGCCGCTGCTGCACTGGGTGGAGCTGGAGCACGCGCGCGAGCTGATCACGCGCGGCGCGCGCTGGCTGGACGTGCGCCTGCCCTCGGAGTTCGAGGCCTTCCACCTGGACGGGGCGATCAGCGTCCCGCTGTACTTCATCCGGCTCAAGGTGAAGACGCTCGACCCCAAGGTGCCCTACGTGGTGGTCTGCGACACCGGCCGGCGCAGTTCGGCGGCCGCGTTCCTGCTGTCGGAGCGCGGCTTCGATGCCTACTGCCTGCAGGGCGGCCTGTCCGGAAACCGGCTCGGTCCGGAATAGCCCAAAAGGTGCCAGCCTCCGTTTTTGCCCAGCAAGAACGGAGGCTGGCACCTTTTTCGCTCACATCGTGTGGGTGGCCTTGTCGCCGCCGAGCGCGCCGGCGAGATAGGACTCGATCTTCTTCTGCGTCGTGCCGCGGTCCTGCTCGCTGAACTGGACGCCGATGCCGGCGGTGCGCTTGCCCTGCGCTCCCTTGGGCGTCAGCCAGATCACGCGGCCCGCGACCGGCAGCTTCTCCTCCTCGCCCATCAGGTTCAGCAGCATGAAGACCTCGTCGCCGAGGCGGTAGCTGCTGTTGGTCGGGATGAACAGGCCGCCGTTCTTCACGAACGGCATGTAGGCGAGGTACAAGGCGCTCTTGTCCTTGATCGTGAGCGTCAGCAGCCCTGGCTTCGTTGACGGCGCCCGCATCTTCACCCCGATCACTCCTGCACCCTCTGGGTTCCTTCCGCGAGGAACGCTGCAATCGAAACCAGCAGCCCCTCGAACAGGAGCTGCATGTTCAGTGAACCGCCAGCCAGCCGGCGCGCCTCGCGCAGCCGGTCCAGCAGGCGGTAACCCGACTGTATCTTCATGGCGTGCCCCGGACCCCGCAACCATGGTAATCGATTATTGTTAACCGCATCACTAGACAGGCCGGCGGCCTTCAGCTCCCCGGCGAGCCAGGACTCCAGCCACAGCAGCCGGGCGGCCGGCGCCTGGTCCGCCCAGTCCCGGGCCCGGGCGACGAGGTCGGCGGCCGATCCGGCCGCGCCCGCGATGGCCTCCCGCATCTCACGGTCCAGGTCCTCGAGGCCTGCTGCCGCGTACTCGGCCGCGAGGAATGGCGCGCCGTTTGCGAGCGCGAGCAGCGCGTCCCAGCCCTGCCGCGCCTCCTGCTGCGCCAGCCAGGCCAGCGCCTCCGCGCGTGCCGCGGGCGGCACGCGCAGGCGCGTGCAGCGGCTTGCGATGGTGGGCGGGATCCGGTCGGCGCGGCTGGTCGCGAGCACGAGGTAGGTCTCGTCCGCGGGCTCCTCCAGCGTCTTCAGCAGCGCATTGAACGAATGGATGTTCATCGCCTCCGCGGGATCCACGAGCGCCACCTTGGCGCCGCCGCGGTAGCTGCGCAACGACAACTGCTCGGTGAGCGAGCGCACCTGCGCGATGGCGATCTCCTTCTTGCCGGGCGCCACCCGCAGCCATGCGAAATCGGGGTGCGTGCCGGCCTCGAACAGCGCGCAGTCCGCGCACTTCCCGCAGCGACCGGCGCCCTGGCCGCGGCACAGCAGTTCGCCCGCGAGCTGCAGGCCGAGCTCGGCCTGCCCGCCGCCGGGCGCTCCCACCAGCAGCAGCCCGTGCGGTACCCGCGCCTGCGACTGCATCCGGCGCAGGCGGTCCGCCAGCGGCACCAGCCAGGGCGCCCGCGCCCGCGCGAGCACCGGTGCCACTGCCGGCGCCGGCGCTTCCAGTTCCTGGTCGGGTTCCGTCGCCGCCACGCGCTTCACCGGCCGGCCGCGGGAAAGGCCGTGTCGATGGCCCGTGCGATCGCGTCCGCCACCTCGCCCTCGCCCTTCGAGGCGTCGATCACCCGCACACGGCCCGGCTCGGCCGCGGCGATTGCGAGGTAGCGCCGGCGCACGCGCTCGAAGAACGCGCCACCCTCGGATTCGAAGCGGTCGGCGCGGCCGCCGCGTCGCGCGAGGCGCGCGGTCGCGACCGACGGTTCGACGTCCAGCAGCAATGTCAGGTCCGGCAGCAGGCGCGGATGCGCGATGCGCGCGAGCTGGCGGATCCAGGCCTCGTTCATGCCGCTGCCGCCGCCCTGATAGGCCAGCGTCGCGTCCGTGAACCGGTCGCAGAGCACCCAGCGGCCGCGGCGCAGCGCGGGCCGGATCACGCTGGCCACGTGGTTGGCGCGCGCCGCGAAGATCAGCAGCAGCTCCGTGGACTGGTCCACGGGTCCGTCCTGCGGCTCGAGCACGAAGCGGCGTAGCTGCTCGGCGAGCGGCGTGCCGCCGGGCTCCCGCGTGACGAGCGGGTCGAGGCCGCGCGCGCGCAGGTGGGAGGCGGCGCGCGCGACCTGGGTCGACTTGCCCACACCCTCCGCACCCTCGAACGTGATGAAGCGGCCGCGCATCCGGTCGGTCTCCCGTCTGTTGGCTAGGCGCCGCCGCCGCGCAGGTTGGCGAGATGGCGCTGGACGTTCGCATTGTGCGCGACCAGGGACTTCGCAAAGAAGTGCCGGCCGTCACCGAGCCCGGTGGCCACGAAATACAGCGCGTCGGTCGCGGCGGGGCGCACCGCGGCCTCGAGCGCGTCGCGCCCCGGCAGCGCGATCGGCGTCGGCGGCAGGCCGGCGCGCGTGTAGGTGTTGTAGGGCGTGTCGGCAAGCAGGTCGCGCCGGCGCAGGTTGCCGTCGAAGGCCTCGCCCAGGCCATAGATCACGGTGGGATCGGTCTGCAGCCGCATGCCCTTGCGCAGCCGGTTGACGAACACGCCCGAGATCAGCCCGCGTTCGTCGGGCGCGCCGGTTTCCTTCTCGACCAGCGAGGCGAGGATCAGCGCCTGGTACGGCGAGTCCAGCGGCAGCTGCGCGGCGCGGTCGGCCCAGGCGGTGGCGAGCGCATTCTCCATGCGCGCGTGCGCCTGCAGCAGGATCGTGCCGTCGCTGGTGCCGCGCGGGAAATGATAGGTATCGGGGAAGAACAGGCCCTCGGGATGGCGCTCGCCGAGGCCGAGGCGCTGCATCACCGCGGCGGCGGCCAGCCCCGCGAGCTCGACCTTGACCGCAGGATGCGACTGGATCGCCGCGAGTGCCTGCCGGAACGTCCAGCCTTCGGGAATCGTGACGACGTAGAGCCGCACGCGACCGGCGACGAACTGCTCGAGCAGGCCCGCGGGTGTCGCGCCCGGCTGCAGCTCGTACTCACCCGCCTTGATCCGGGTGGCGAGCCCTGCGCGCCTGGCATGCCGCACCCAGGCGCCGCGTTGCGCGAGCAGGCCCTGCTGTTCGAGCGACGCGGCGACCGCCGACAGCGAGGCACCCTCCGGCACCTCGAAGATGACGGTCTCACGCAGCGCTGCGATCGGCTGGTCCAGCCAGGTTCGTTCATGCTGGCGCCAGGCCAGCCAGGCGCCCGCTGCGACCAGCACGGCCAGGGCCGCGATGGCGGCGCGCCACTTCACTGGCGTTCCAGCCAGTCGTTGAATGCCGCTGCGCGCGGGTCGACCGCCAGGCGGCGGCCATCGAGCTCCCGGACCGGCCAGGCGCCGATCAGCGCGTTGGTCAGGATCAGCCCGCCGGCCGCGGCAACCTCGGCCCGCGTGACCGCGCGTTCCACGACCGTTTCCCCCTGCCCCGCCGCCCAGGCCCGGAATGCCCGCCGCATCACGCCCGCGACGCCGCTCGAGTCGAGCACAGGGGTCACGAGCTCGGGCCCCATGGCGACGAACAGGTTGGCCTGCGTGGCGCAGATCACGTTGCCACCATCGTCCATCATGAGCCCCTCGGCAACCCCGGGGTCATCCCACTCGGCGCGCGCCAGGACCTGCTCGAGGCGATTGAGGTGCTTGATGCCCGCGAGCCGCGGATTGCGGCCGAGGCGCGTATTGCACCAGCGCAGGCGCACGCCCAGGCTCCGGCTGGCGGCGTCCGGGTCGGGCCAGGCCGCGCCGGACACGATCCGCACGGGCCGGGGATCCCGGGGCGGCCGGTAGCCGCGCGGCCCGGCCCCGCGCGTGACGACGATGCGCACGACGCCCGGCCCGCGTGGCCAGACACGCGTCACCTCCGCTCCCAGAAGGCCGGGGTCCGGCAGCGGAATCCCGAGGCGCGCCGCGCCCGCTGCCAGGCGCTCGAGGTGCCAGTCGAAGAACCGCGCCCGGCCGTCCCTCACCGCGAGCGTTTCGAACAGGCCGTCGCCATAGTTCAGTCCGCGGTCCGCGGGATCGATCGCGCCGTCCTCGCGCCCGTCGACGAGCACGACCCTCAACCCTGGCTCCCGAGTGCGCGCAGCAGGCCGCGCGCCTTGGCGCGCGTCTCCTCCAGTTCGCGTTCCGGCAGCGAATCCGCGACGATGCCGGCGCCCGCCTGCAGTTCGATCCTGCCGGCGCGGATCGTCATCGTCCGGATCAGGATGTTGAGGTCGAGGCTCCCGTCCGCCGCCAGGTAGCCCATCGCGCCCGTGTAGGCGCCACGGCCGCGGCCCTCGAGTTCCCCGATCAACTGCATGCAGCGCACTTTCGGGCAGCCCGTGATGGTCCCGCCCGGGAACAGCGCGCGGATGACGGCGCCCGGCGTCACGTCCGCGCGCAGGCGTCCGCCGACATTCGAGACGATGTGGTGCACGTGGGCATAGCTCTCCACCGCCATGAACTCGTCCACCCGGACCGAGCCCGCCTCGCAGATGCGGCCGAGGTCGTTGCGCTCGAGGTCGATCAGCATCACGTGCTCCGCGCGTTCCTTGGCGCTGCCGGTCATGGCCGCGATCGCGTCCGCGTCCGCGCCCGCACGCGGACGCGTGCCTGCGATCGGCCGCGTATCGACCTGCCGTCCGCGCACGCGCACCAGCCGCTCGGGCGAACTCGAAAGGATCTCGAGGCCCTCGAACTGCGCAATGCCCGCGAACGCGCCGGGATTGGCCTGGCGCAGGCGTGCATAGAGCGCTGCCGCCGTGACGCCCGCCGGCAGCGCCGCGCGCCAGCAGCGTGCGAGATTGGCCTGGTAGATGTCTCCCGCGGCGATGTGCTCGAGCGCGCGGCGGCAGGCCGCCAGGTAACGCTCCGGATCGTCCTCCTCGACTGCCGGTGCTGTCTGGCCCTCCGGTTGCGACCACGGCATGCAGGATACCCAGTCCTCGCACAAACGCTCGAGCTCCGCCCCGGCGGCGGCTTCGGCCACCGCGCACACGCGCCCCGACTCGTGATCGAGCAGCAACGCTGCCCGCATGCGCCAGGCCATGGCGACGACCGGCAGCGGCGACGGCGGCAGTCGCAGCGTCGGCTCGACCTCGCCAGCGAGTTCGTAGCCGAGGTACAGGAACCACCCGCCCGCGAACGGCCAGGGCGCGGGCGGCGCATCGTGCGCGGTCTCGCGCCACCAGGCGTCGAGACGCTCGCAGAAGCGCCCGCCCCGGCCCGGACCCGAGAGACGGCCCCCGGCGTCGAGCACGAGCCGCTGGCCGGGCGCGGCCAGCAGCAGGCTGTGGCGCGCGAGCGGCGTGCCGGTGGCCGCGCTGTCGAGGAGCACCGGATAGCGCGCGGGCGCCGCCGCGTGCAGCGCGAGCATGCGGGCGGAAGGATCAGCCGGGGCCGGCAATTCCCGGATCAGGCCAGGGGGGCGCATGCGGGGCGCCGCGGACACGTTCAGCGCAGCGCGCGGAAGATCAGCGTGCCGTTGGTGCCGCCGAAGCCGAAGGAGTTGCTCGCGACCACGTCGATCTTCATCTGCCGCGCTGTGTTCGGCACGTAATCGAGGTCGCATCCTTCGCCCGGGTTCTCCAGGTTGATGGTCGGCGGCGCCACCTGGTCGCGGATCGCCAGCACGCTGAAGATCGCCTCGACAACGCCCGCCGCGCCCAGCAGGTGGCCGGTCATGGACTTGGTCGAACTGACCGCCAGCCGCGAGGCGTGCGCACCGAAGGCGTTCTTGATCGCGACCGTCTCCGACAGGTCGCCGAGCGGCGTCGAGGTCGCGTGCGCATTGACGTACTGCACCTGCTCGGGATTCAGACCCGCGTCGCGCAGGCAGTTCTCCATGGACAGCCGCGCGCCTGCGCCGTCGTCGGGCGGCGCCGTGATATGGAAGGCATCGCCGCTCATGCCGAAGCCGGTGAGTTCCGCGTAGACCCTGGCGCCGCGCGCCTGCGCGTGGCCATATTCCTCGAGCACCATCGCGCCGGCGCCGTCGCCCATCACGAAGCCGTCGCGGTCCCGGTCCCAGGGCCGGCTCGCACGGGCGGGCTCGTCGTTGCGGGTCGAGACCGCGCGCGCCTGGCAGAAACCGCCGACCGCGGTCGGTGTCTGCGCCATCTCGGCGCCGCCGGCGACGATCACGTCGGCGTCGCCGTACTGGATCGTGCGCAGCCCGATGCCGATGCTGTGGGTGGAAGTGGTGCACGCCGTCACGACCGCGAGATTCGGCCCGGTGATGCCGTACATGATCGACAGGTGCCCCGAGATCATGTTGGTGATCGAGGCAGGAATGTAGAACGGCGAAATCTTCTTCGGGGTCCTCGTCTCGAGGTACTTCGCATAGTTCTCCTCGATGGTCGAAAGCCCGCCGATGCCGGCCCCGAACACCAGACCGATGCGCCTGCGGTTGGCGTCGGTCACCTCGAGGCCGGCGTCCGCGATCGCCTGCACGCCGGCCGCCACGCCGAACTGCAGGAACGGATCCATGCGCCGCGCGTCCTTGGCCGGCAGGTACCGGGTGACGTCGAAATCGGGCACGCTGCCCGCGATCGTGCACGGGAAGCCGGTCGTGTCGAAGCGCGTGATGGGGCCGATGCCGCTCCTGCCCGCGAGTGCGGCGGCCCAGCTGCCGGCCACCGTGTTGCCGAGCGGGGTGACCATGCCGAGTCCGGTGACGACGACGCGACGCTTGCTCAAGGCGTTACCTCTGGCGGGCCCGGCGGGAATGATGCGGCGAGCCCCGGCCCTGCGGCCGGGGCCCGCGCGGGAATGGGTTCAGGACTTGGACTGGTGCTGGACGATGTAGTCGATCGCCTGCTGCACCGTGGTGATTTTCTCGGCATCCTCGTCCGGTATCTCGGTCTCGAACTCTTCCTCGAGCGCCATCACGAGCTCGACCGTGTCCAGTGAGTCGGCACCCAGATCGTCCACGAACGAAGCGTCACTCGTGACTTCCTCGTCCTTGACCCCGAGTTGCTCGGCGACGATCTTCTTCACCCGTTCTTCGACTGTGCTCATCGGTTTGATGTCCCTCACCTTTGTGATGCCCATGACGGCTGGTGCCGGCCGGGGGTCGCCATTCTATGCCACGGACCCCCCACTGGCTACCAGAAACCTTTCTTGAGCGCTGTTTCTAATGGCTTTTTTTAAGCCATGTGCATGCCGCCATTGACGTTCAGGGTCTCGCCCGTGATCCATGCCGCGCCGGGACCGGCGAGAAAGCAGACGGCCGCCGCGATGTCCTCGGCCTGTCCGAGCCGTCCGAGCGGGATCTGGGCCGCCAGTCCCTCGCGCTGGGCGTCCGTCAGCGAGCGCGTCATGTCGGTGTCGACGAAGCCGGGGGCGACCACGTTCACGGTGATCCCGCGCGAGGCGACTTCGCGGGCCATGGAACGGGTGAACCCGCCGATGCCCGCCTTGGCCGCGCAGTAGTTCGCCTGACCCGGGTTGCCGACCAGGCCGACGACCGAGGCGATGTTGATGATGCGGCCCCTGCGCGCCTTCATCATGCCGCGCAGCACGGCCTTGCTGGCGCGGAACACCGAGCCCAGGTTGGTCGCGATCACCGCGTCCCAGTCCTCGGGCTTCATGCGCAGCAGCAGCGTGTCGCGCGTAATGCCGGCGTTGTTGACCAGGATGGTGACGGCGCCCTCCTGCGCCTCGATGCCGGCCACGGACGCATCGATCGCGTCGCCGTCGGCGACGTCGAGCACGATGCCGCGGCCGCGGGCGCCGATGCCCTTGAGCGCCTCTTCGATGGAGGCGACCCCCGCCGCTGCCGTGGCCGTGCCGATCACGGTGGCACCCTGGGCGCCGAGGGCCAGCGCGATGGCGCGGCCAATGCCGCGCGAAGCGCCGGTCACCAGCGCGATCTCGCCCGCCAGTGTCTGCGTCGTCATGTTCAGGAGCTCCCAGCGGCCGCCAGCGCGGCCTCGAGTGAATCGGGGGCATCAATGGCGTGGATGGCCAGGTCGCGGCCGCCGGGCGCGCGCTTCGCGAGGCCCGCGAGCACCTTGCCGGGCCCGCATTCGACCAGCCGCGAGACGCCGGCACCGATGATGGCCGCCATGATCGCCGACCAGCGCACCGGATTGAAGAGCTGCCGGTAGAGACCGTCACGGACCGATTCAGGTCCGTCGTAGGCGCCGGCGTCGAACGAGTGCACCTTCACGCGTGGCGTGCCGATCGCGAGAGCCTCGAGGTGCGCGCGCAGCGCCTCCGCCGCCGGCTTCATCAGTGCACTGTGCGACGGGACCGAGACCGGCAGCAGCACGGCGCGCTTGGCGCCTTTCGCCTTGCACGCGTCGATCGCGCGTGCCACCGCGGCGGAGTGCCCGGCGATCACCAGCTGGCCCGGCGAGTTGTAGTTGACCGGCTGCACGACCTCGCCCTGCGCCGAGTCCGCGCAAGCCGACTCGATCGCGGCGTCGTCCAGGCCCAGGATCGCCGCCATCGCACCCGTGCCCGCCGGCACCGCGCGCTGCATCAGCTCCCCGCGCAGGCGCACCAGCTTCACCGCATCCGCGAAGCCGATCGCGCCAGCGGCGACCAGCGCGCTGTACTCACCCAGACTGTGTCCGGCCATGACCGCCGGCGCGGGCCCGCCCCGGGCGTCCCAGGCCCGCCAGGCCGCGATCCCCGCGGCGAGCATCGCCGGTTGCGTGCGTTCGGTCGCGGCAAGCGCCTCCTCCGGGCCCTGCTGGCACAGCGTCCAGAGATCGTAGCCGAGCGCCGCGGACGCCTGGTCGAAGGTCTCGCGAACCGCCGGGTCCGTGGCCGCCAGCGCCGACAGCATGCCCACGGACTGCGATCCCTGGCCCGGAAACATCATCGCGATCTGCATGGCGCTCCCGCCCTCCCCGGTGCGCGGATTATAGGTTGAGAGCGGCGTCTCAGGCCGGTGCCGCGCGGCGGGTGCGCGGAACCGCTCTGCTATCATCGGGTCCATTCCCCGGGGTGGCACCCCGTGCCGCAGCAGGAGCATCGCATGATTCGGGTATTGCGCCGCGAATCCGGATTCACGCTGATCGAGATCATGGTCGTGCTGGTGATCATCGCGATCCTGGGCGCGCTGATCGGGCCGCAGATCCTCGGGCGCGTGGACGAGGCGCGCGTGACCGCCGCCAAGCAGGACATCCAGACGCTCGGCACGGCGCTCGATTTCTACCGCATGGACAACTTCCGTTACCCGGGCACGGACCAGGGCCTGGTGGCGCTGGTCCGCAAGCCCGACGACCCGAGCGTGCGCAACTGGCGCCCGGAGGGCTACCTCAAGTCGCGCGAGGTGCCCAAGGATCCCTGGGGCAATGAGTACCGCTACCTGTTCCCCGGAAGCCACGGCGGCGCCTACGACCTCTACTCGCTGGGTGCCGACGGCGAACCCGGCGGCGAAGGCGTGGATGCCGACATCGGCAGCTGGAACCTCCAGTAACGCCCGCGGGAACGCCATGATCCGGGCAGTCCCGCGCGCGCGCCGCGGCCAGCGCGGCATGACCCTGATCGAGATCCTGGTGGTCGTCGTGATCATCGGCATCCTGGCCACCATCGCCACGCTCTCGGTCGGGCTCCTGGGCGGCGACCGCGAGATCGAGCGCGAATCAGAGCGGCTCGCCGACGGCATCGCGCTGCTGCAGGAGCAGGCCCAGCTGGAGGGGCGCGATTACGGCCTGCGCATCGAGGGCACGGGCTACGAATTCCTGCGCTTCGACGCCTTCGAGCAGCTGTGGAAGGCGGTCGAGGACGACCCGGGGTTCGCACCGCGCCAGCTGCCGCCGGGTCTCGCCTTCGAGCTGCGACTCGAGGGCAGGCCCGTGCTGCTGCGCCGCGCGGAGCGCGCAGAACTGCGGCAACCGCAGCTGTTCGCCTGGGGCAGCGGCGACATGACCCCGTACGAACTGTCCCTGGTCCGCAGCGGGGCCTCGCGCGTCACGCTCATCGGCGCCGCGGATGGTTCCATCGAAATGGCGCACGATGAAGAGCCCTGATCGCGCGCGCGGGTTCACACTGATCGAAGTCGTGGTCGCGCTCGCGATCGTGGGCGTCGGCATGTTCGCGGTGTTCAAGACGATCGGGGACACTGCCAACAACGTCACCTTCCTGCGCGATCGCACGATCGCCGCCTGGGTCGCGGACAACCGCATCACCGAGATGCGCCTCACCGGCCAGATGCCCTCGGTGGACGAGACCGAGGGCGAGGTCGAGATGGCGGGCCGGCGCTGGCACTGGGTCGCGAAGGTGTCGCAGACGCCGGTCGAGGGCATCCGGCGCATCGACCTCAGCGTGCGCCGCGCGGACGATGCGGCGGGAACGTCGATCCTGAGCCTGGCGGGTTTCGTGGGCGCGACCGCCGCGGCGACCGGCCCTTCGCCCGCGCAATGGAGCGGGGGCGGGATCGACGAGGGCGGCGGCGAGGAGAACGGGACGTGAGCAGGCGCCAGCGCGGCTTCACATTGCTCGAGATCCTGGTCGCGGTCACGATCCTTGCGGTCATGGGGCTCATGAGCTACCGGGCGGTGCGCGATGCGCGGCTGCAGTCGGAGATCGCCGCCTCCCACATGGATCGCCTGCGCCAGGTGCAGCGCGCCGTGCACCTGCTGGTGAGCGACCTGCGGACGCTGGCGCCGCGCCCGGTGCGCGAGCTGGTGGGTGACGGCTACCGCCCGGCGCTGATGCGCGATCCCAATGCCGTGGCCCTGTTCGAGCTCACGCATGCGGGCTGGCCGAATGGCGCCGGCACGCCGCGCGGCACGCTGCAGCGAGTGCGCTACCGCCTCGAGGACCGCAAACTCATCCGCGAGCACTGGACCGTCACCGACCCGACGCTTGCCAACGAACCGCAGCAGCGCGAACTGCTCGAGGGGGTCGAGCGCGTGGAAGTCCGCTACCTGAACCCGGGCCGCGAGTGGGACACGCAATGGCCGCCGCTCGGCAGCGTCGGCGACCGCGGATTCCGCGCGCGGCCGCTCGCGGTCGAGGTCACGATCGTGGTCGACGGCTGGGGCGAGCTGAAGCGCCTGGTCGAGGTGTCCGGATGACCCGGCAGCGCGGGGTCGCGCTGATCACCGCCATCGTGCTGGTCGCGATCGCGACCATGATCGCGGTGCATCTCGGCACGCGCGCCTCGCTCGACCTGCGCCGCACCGCCGGGCTGCTCGCGCTCGAACAGGGCTGGCACGTGGCCCTGGGCGCCGAGGCCTGGGCGTCGGAGGTCCTGCGCGAGGACCGTCAGGACTCGCAGACCGACCACCTGGCCGAGTCATGGGCGCAGCCGCTGCCGCCCCTGCCCGTCGATGGCGGCGACGTGCGCGGCGCGCTCGAGGACATGCAGGGCCGCTTCAACGTCAACAACCTGCTGACGGACGCAGGCGAGGTGAACGAGGCCGCGCTCGCCCGCTTCGAGCGCCTGCTCGGTGAGGTCGGCGCCGAACGGCGCTGGGCGCGCATCCTCGCCGACTGGATCGACCGCGACACGGTCCCGGGTTACCCCGAAGGCGCGGAGGACGGCACCTACCTGGCGCAGAGCCCGCCCTACCGTGCGGCCAACGGCGCGATCACCTCGACCACCGAAATGATGGCGCTGCCCGGCATGACGCTCGAGGAGTTCGCGCGCATCCGCCCGTACGTCGCGGCCCTGCCGGCCGGCACCACGATCAACGTCTGCACCGCCAAGGCGCCGCTGCTCGCCGCGCTGATCGAAGGCGGCACCGACTTCGGCGACGCGGCGGCGCTGGAGTCCAACCGGCGCGACGGCTGCTTCCCCACGCTGGCCGATCTGCAGGCGACGCTGCTGCCGGAGCAGTACCAGGCGCTGCTGCCGGCGATCGCGGAGAGTTCCAACTGGTTCCGCGCCATCACGGCGGTCCGTATTGGCACCTCGGAACTCACCCTGTACAGTCTGGTCGAGCGCAATGGCGCCGGCGGCAGCCGCACCGTGCTGCGCTCCACGGGTACCGAGTAGCTGGCATGAATCAATCCCTGGTCCTGCGCGTCGCCGATCCGCCGTGCTGGGTCATCACCGGCGCGGACGGCGGCCGCATTGGCCCGGTCTCGACCGGCAGCCTCGGCGACGCGGCGCCGATCGCCGCCGAACGCCCGCTGCTCGTCATCGTCCCCGGCGCGAGCGTGACGCTGGCCCGGCCGGAGGTACCCGTGAAGGGCGGCGCGCGACTCGCCCAGGTCGTGCCCTACGCGATGGAGGAACTGCTTGCCGGCGAGGTCGAGCAGTTCCATTTCTCCATCGGCCCGACCGACGCCGCCGGCCGCACGCTGGTCGCGGCGCTGAGGCGCGAGGAGATGCGCGGCTGGGTGGAGGCCTTGCGCGCCGCGGGCCTGCAACCGCAGGCGATGATTCCCGACACGCTCTGCGTGCCGGACAACCCCGGCAAGACGGTCGCGGTGATCGATGCCGGCCAGCTGCTGGTGCGCGCGCCGGGCGAGCTGCCGGTCGCATTGGATGCCGAGCCGCTGACCGAAGCCTTCGCGCTCGCCGGCCTCGAAGGCGAGGACCGGCACGTGCAGCTTTACGTGTCGCAGCACGACTGGCAGCAATCGCGCGAGATGATCGAGGCGCTGCGCGAAGTCACCGGCTCGCTGGATCTGCAGCTCCTGCCGGACGGCGCACTGCCGCTGCTGGCCGCGGGCGCCGTGCAAAGCGGCGCGCTGTCGCTGATGCAGGGCGAGTTTGCACGCCGCACCGGCTGGCGTGCGGAATGGCAGCGCTGGCGTGTCGCGGCATTCGTGGGGCTCGCGGCACTCGCGCTGCACGTGGGCGTGCGCGGTTACGACCTCGTGCGCCTGAACGCCGAGCAGGCGCGCCTGGACGCCGCGATCGAGCAGGCCGCACGCATCGCGCTGCCCGGCGTCGAGCGCATCGAGGACGCGCGCGCGCAGGTCGCGCAGCGCCTCGCCGGCGGCGGGGCCGCCGATCCCGAGGGACTGCTGGCGGTGCTTGCGGCCGTCGGCGGCGCACTGGCCGGCAGCCCCGGGCCGTCGGTCGAGTCGCTCGGCTGGCGTGACCGCGCGCTGGAACTGCAGATGGCGGCGCCGAGCACCGATTCCTTCGCGAGCTTCTCCCAGGCCATCAGCGCCCGCGGGCTGACTGCGGACGTCGCTTCTGCGGTGCCGACCGACAAGGGCGTGCAGGCACAGGTGCGCGTCAGCGCGAGGCCGTCCACATGAATCTGCGCGAGTGGCATGCCTCGCTCGGCGAACGCGAGCAGCGGGCGCTTGCCTGGGGTGGCGCGGTCGCCGCCGTGCTGCTCGTCGCCGGCCTGGTGTGGAAGCTCGGCGATGCGGTGGCGACCGCCGAGGAGCGCGTCGCACGGCGGCGCGAGGACCTGGCCTTCATCGAGGCGGCGACGCCGCGACTGCAGGCCGTGCCGGCGGCACGGCCCGGCGAGTCGCTCGCGATTGCCGTGGACCGGCTCGCGCGCGAGGGCGGACTGGCGCAGTCGCTCGCCGGCGTCGAGCCCGCCGCCACCGGCGCGATCCGCGCCCGCTTCACCGCCGCCTCCTTCGATGCGCTCGCGCTGCTGCTGGCGCGCCTGCAGCAGGAACGCGGTGTCGTTGCCGAGACGGCCAGCGTCTCCGCGACCGGCGATCCCGGCCTCGTGGATGCGACCCTGGTGCTGCGCGGCCACTGACACGGATGTCCCGGCGCAGCCTCCTCATCGCGGCCGGCATCGCCGCCTTTCTCGTGTTCATGGTGGCGATGATTCCGGCGCGCCAGCTCACGGGCCGCCTGCCGCCCGGCATTGCGCTGCAGGGCGTCGGCGGCACGATCTGGTCAGGGCGCGCCTCGGGACTTGCCGTGAACGGCGCGCCACTGGGCGCGCTGCGGTGGTCCTGCCGTCCGTGGCGGATTGTCGTGCTGGAGTGGTCCTGCCGCGTGAACCTGCAGCCGCCCGGCGGCGACATCCGCGCCGACTTGTCCGGCGGGCTCGATGGCGAGTTGCTGGCGAGCGGCATCGCCGGCCAGGTTCCGATCAGCGCCTTCGAAGGCCTGGCGACGCCGCGAGGCTGGAGCGGCACCCTGGAACTCGACGTCCAGCGCCTGCGCATCGTCGAGCAGCGCCCGACGGAGGCCGTCGGCCAGCTGTTCGTCCGTTCGCTCAAGGCGCCCGGGCCGCGCGGCGAGCGGCTGGGTGACTTCGAGCTCACGGTCGGTGAAGGCACGGTCGGCACGGAGACGCTGAGCGGGCGCCTGCGCGACCTTGGCGGACCGCTGCGCGTGCGCGGAGCGATCGAACTCAGGCGCGACGGCAGTTACCTGCTGAGCGGCGAGGTCGCGCCCGGCCCCGGCGCCGGGCCCGCCATCTTCGACACGCTCGCTTTCCTCGGCCCGCCCGACGACCTCGGCCGGCGCCCTTTCGCCATCGAAGGCACCCTCTAGAGTTCGCGCCAGGCGTCGAGCAGCGGGAAGTAGAGGCCGACGCGTTGCGGCCGGCCGTCGAGCGCGTGCATCGCCTGGGCGTAGCGGCGCAGCTGTGGCGCATAGCGCGCCAGCTCGTTGTCGAGAAAGGCCTCGCGGTCGCCGCCCTCGTGGGCGCTCGTTTTCCAGTCCACGATCCAGCGCACGCCGTCCGGGTCGACGAAGCTGCGATCGATGCGCAGGCTCTGCACGACGCCGTCGCTGACCATCGTGACTGCGAGCTCGCTCACCGCTTCCGTCGCAGACGGATCGAGCAGCTTGCCCGCGAGTTCGCTGCCTGCGAAGCCGGCGATCGCCTGCCTGGTGCGCGCCAGCGCCGCGGGCAGATGCGTTTCGTCCACGCCGGCATCGAGCAGCGCGCGACGCCACGCCTGCGGGCGCGGCGCCAGCGCCGCGCGCGGCAGGCCCAGGCGCGCCAGCCGGTGCAACTCGAGGTGCACCACCTGACCGACCGCCTGCGCAATGGTGCCGGCCCAGTCGAATTCCGGGCGGATCGAACCCTCCGGTTCCCCGGTGATGCGCAGGGCCGGCAACCGGGGCGGCGCCGCGGGTTCGGGCAGGGAATAGGCCGCGGGCAGGCGCATCAATGGCGGGGCGCTCAGCCGCCGGCGGCCATCGGCTGCGCGTCCTTCCTGCGGTCCGGTGGCAGCGCGCGCCGCAAGCGCTTGCGCAAACTCCTGCCTCAGGACCGGCCAGAAGAACCTGAGCAGGCTGCCGGACGGCGGCGCCCGCAGCTCGGGGCCATCGTCCGTCCAGCGGGTCCTCGTGCTTCCCAGCAGGTGCAACTCGCGACGGGCACGGGTCGTGGCGACGTAGGCGACACGCCCGAGTTCCAGCGCCTCGCGCTCTGCGGCCAGCCGGCGCATCCAACGCTCCAGTTCGTCGGCGCCGCCTGCGCCGTCCTGCTCGCCACGGCTCGCGAGCACGATCCCGCGCCGGCCGGGGCCGGTCGCGACCGGCGTCCAGTACAGCAGCGGCCGCTCGCCGCCGCGCACGGTCCGCTGCAGGTCCGGGACGATCACCACATCGAACTCCAGGCCCTTGGCCTTGTGGATCGTCATGAGCTCGACGCCCGCCTGCCGCGGCACGGCGCGGAGCGAGGCATGGGCGAAATTCCCTGTCAGCGCGGCGGGGTCGTCGAGGTCGGCGTTGCGCGCCAGGCCGTCGAGCTCGACGAAATAGCCTTCCGCCTGGCGGAGCTCGTCGGGACCGGCCAGGCAGGCCGGGCCGTCGATCAGCAGCCAGCACTCGCGGATCCAGGCGCCGAGCGAGAGACCGGCGCGCAGGGCCTCGCCGCGCTGCAGGCGCTCGGCGAACCAGCGCGCGCGTTCGCGCCCCTCCGCCGAGAGCGGCTCGCGGCGCGCGGGATCCCCGATGAGCTCGCGCAGCGTGCG
>DATBMQ010000256.1:0-4900 GCA_036554765.1 Steroidobacteraceae bacterium
CGGCACCTGGCTCGACTCGCGCGGCATCACGCAGCAGATCGCGGGCGGCCTGGACGAGAGCGGCGCGCTCGTGATCCAGTGGGGCTCGGAGGAGACCGAGCGCGGGCGCAGCACCTATCGCCTGGTGGAGGACGCGCTCGAGATCACGGACGAGGTCGTGGGCGAGGACGGCAACTGGCGCGTCTTCGGCCAGACTCGGCTCACCCGCAATCCGGGCTGAACGCGCCGCCGCCGCGCCTCATTCCGGCCGCGGCTCACCCATGCGGTACACCGCCACGATCTCGTGGGTCACGGTATCCCGCAGCACGTTGAACCACTGGCCGCAGCCATGGCTGTGGCACCAGCGCTCGGCGAGCCGCCCCTTCGGGTTGGCGCGGATGTACAGGTAACGCGACCACTCCTCATCGCTGCAATCCGGCGGCGGTCGGGCGATGTGGGATTCGCCGCCATAGCTGAACTCCGGCTCGTCGCGCAGCCCGCACCAGGGACATTCGATCCTGAGCATGCTCTATGATTCTCCGGGGCCACCCGATGCAGCGCTATTCATTCTTCGCCCTCGCCCGGCACGCGGTCAACGGCCATCGCCGCTGGCCGCGGGCGCTGCGCGCCGCGGGTCTGAAGCCCGCTTACGACGCGGTGATCGTCGGCGGCGGCGGCCACGGCCTCGCGACCGCGTACTTCCTCGCCAGCCGGCACGGCATGCGCCGCATCGCAGTGCTCGAGAAAGGCGTCATCGGCCACGGCAACTCCGGGCGCAACACCCAGGTCGTGCGCTCCGACTATTTCCACCTCGCCAGCTCGAAGTTCTTCGAGCGCTCGCTGCGGCTCTACGAGGGGCTGAGCCGCGAACTGAACTTCAACATCATGCTGAGCCAGCGCGGCAAGGTGGACCTCGCGCACAGCCCGCACGCGATGGAGACGCTGCGCCGCTCGGTGAACGCGATCCGCATGAACGGCGTGGACGCCGCGATGCTGACACCGGACGAGCTGCGCCGGCTGGAGCCCGCGCTCAACCTGAAGGGCCGCTACCCGATCGAGGGCGGCGCCGTCCAGTGGCGCGGCGGCATCGCGCGGCACGACGCGGTGGTCTGGGCGTTCGCGCGCGCGGCGGCGGCGCTTGGCGTCGACATCGTGCAGGGCTGCGAGGTCACGGGCTTTCGCATCGAGGGCGGAAGGGTCACGGGCCTGGAGACCACGCTCGGCGACGTCGCGACGCCCCGGGTCTGCCTCGCCGTCGCCGGCCATTCGAGCGCGCTCGCGCGCAAGGCGGGCATCGCGCTGCCCATCGTGAGCCAGGCGCTGCAGGCGATGGTGACGGAGCCGGTCAAGCCGCTGCTGCGCACCGTCATGTTCTCGTCGCAGCTGCACGTCTATCTGAGCCAGTCCGACCGCGGCGAGATCGTGATCGGCGGCAGCACCGACCTGTTTCAGTCCTATGCGCAGCGCGGCGGCCTGCCGGCATTCGAGGCGAGCGTCTCGGCCGCGCTCGAGCTGTTCCCCTGCCTCGGCCGCCTGCGCGTCATGCGCCAGTGGGCCGGGCTCGTGGACATCACGCCGGACACCAGCCCCATCATGGGCACGTCTCCGGTGGAGGGCCTGTTCCTCAGCGCGGGCTGGGGCACCGGCGGCTACAAGGCGATTCCCGCCGGCGGCGAGACCATGGCCTGGACCATCGCGAACGGCCGGCCGCACGAGCTGATCGCGGCATTCGGCCTCGGGCGCTTCGCGCGCGGCGCGCTGGTGGACGAGGGCGCGGCGTCGGGAGTCGCGCACTAGGGAAGCTCTGCACAGGTGGCGTGGACGCGGCCGTGGCGGATTTTCGATCGGGCATGGAACGAGGAGCGATGTGTATCGTGATACTTGAGCTACGTGTGACGCCGCCCGATCGGATATCCGCCCGGCCCCAAGGGGTTGCGCGCGGGCCGCGCCGCAACGCGCTCCACGCCACCTGTGCAGAGCTTCCCTAGTGGGCTACCGGCTCGACCGCGGCGGGCACATCGACCGCAGCCAGCGGCTCAGCTTCCGCTGGAACGGCCGCCGCATCTACGCCCACCCCGGCGACACGATCGCGTCCGCGCTGCTTGCCGAGGACCTGCGCATCGTCGGCCGCGGCATGAAGTACCACCGCCCGCGCGGCCTGCTGTCGGCCGGCGTGGAGGAGCCGAATGCGCTGGTCTCGCTCGGCCGCGGCGCGGCGCTCGAGCCGAACGCGCGCGCGACCATGATCCCGGTGCGCGACGGGCTCGAGGTGCGCGCGCAGAACGCCTGGCCTTCGGTCGGCTTCGACCTCGGGCGCGTGATCGATTTCACCGCGCCGCTCTGGCCCGCCGGCTTCTACAACAAGACCTTCACCTGGCCGTCGTGGCATTTCTTTGAGCCGTTCATCCGCCGCACGGCCGGGCTCGCGAAACCGACCCGGCTGCCGGATCCGTCGCGCTACGAGGCGGTCAATGCGCATTGCGACCTGCTGATCGTCGGCGCCGGGCCCGCGGGCCTGCTCGCCGCCAGGACCGCGGTGCGGGCCGGGCTTTCCGTCATCCTCGCGGAGCAGGACTACGAATGCGGCGTGGAGCTGCTGCGCCCCAGCGCCTTCATCAACGAGGAACCGGCCATCACCTGGCTCGCGGGCGTACTCGGGGAACTCGCCGCGTCGCGCAACGTCTCGGTGCTGACCTCGACCACCGCCTTCGGCCTCTACGACCACGGCACGGCGGGGCTGCTGCAGCGGCTCGACCTCGGCGGCGGCAGGCGCACCGTGCGCCAGCGCTACTGGCGCGTGCGCGCGCGGCAGACGCTGCTCGCGACCGGCGCGATCGAGCAGCCGCTGGTGTTCGGCCACAACGACCTGCCCGGCATCATGCTCGCCGGCGCCGTGCGCCAGTACGCCAACCGCTACGCGGTCGCGGCGGGCCGGCGGGTCGCCTTCGCGACCAACAACGACACGGCCTATCTCGCGGCGCTCGACCTCGTGGCCGCGGGCGTCGAGGTGCCGCTGCTGGTGGACAGCCGGATCGCGGCGGCCGCGGCGCTCACCGACCGCGTGCGCGAATGCGGGGTCGAGATCGCGACCGAAAGCGTGGTGCTCGAGGCGCATGGCGGGCGCTCGCTGCGCGGGCTGCGCATCGCGCGGCTCGGGCCCGACGGCGCGATCGCCGCCACGCGCGAGATCGACTGCGATGCCCTCGGCATGTCGGGTGGCTGGGCGCCCGCCGTACATCTGCATTCGCAGGCGCGCGGCACGCTGAAGTTCGACGAGGCGCGCGGTAGCTTCGTGCCGCCCGGCGACGCCACGCCGATCTGCGCCGGCGGCGTCACCGGCGCCGTGACGCTCGGGGAGGCCTTCGCGGACGCGGCGCGGGCGGTGCAGCTGGCGTTGCAGCGGGCGGGTGTCTCCAGGTTCGAGCCCGCTCCCGTGCCGGAAGTGCAGGAACTGCCCGTGTCCGCGCATGCCGGGCCGGTGCGCGCCGATGCTCCGAGCCGTCGCCGCGAATGGCTGGATTTCCAGCACGACGTCACGACCCGCGATGTCCGGCTCGCCTTCGACGAGGGCTTCGACCACGTCGAGCTGCTGAAGCGCTACACGACGGCCGGCATGTCGGTGGACCAGGGCAAGACCTCCAGCCTCAACACCCTGCTGATCGCCGCGGGCCTGCGCAAGGAGCCGCCCGCGGAGGTCGGCACCACGACCTTCCGGCCGCCCTATACGCCGGTCACGCTGGCCGCGCTCGCCGGGCGCGCCCGGGGCGGCCTGTTTGCGCCACGACGCCTGCTGGCGGCGCATGCGGAGCACGAGGCGCTTGCCGCGCACTGGTGGGAAGCCGGCGGCTGGATGCGCCCGGCCTGCTATCCGCGCAGCGGCGAACCGGTGCACCGGGCCGTCGCGCGCGAGGCCGCGGCGGTGCGCGCCGGCGTCGGCATCTTCGACGCTTCGCCGCTCGGCAAGATCGAGGTCAGCGGGCGCGATGCGCTCGAGTTCCTCGACCGTTTCTACGTCAACAACCTGCTGACGCTCGACCAGGGCCGCGTGCGCTACGGCCTGATGCTGAACGAGAACGGCGTCATCATCGACGACGGCACCGTCGGGAAGCTGGCCGATGGCCGCTTCCTGGTCACGACCACCAGCGGCGGCGCCGCGCGCATCGCGGCCTGGCTGGAGGAATGGCGGCAATGCGAGTGGCCGGACCTCGAGGTCTTCGTCACGCCCGTCACGACGCAGTGGGCGACGGTCGCCGTCGCCGGGCCGCGCTCGCGCGAGCTGCTCGGGCGTTTCACCACGGACATCGCGCTGGATGCCGCAGCGTTCCCGCACCTTTCCGTGCGTGAAGGCCGCTTTGCCGGAGCGCCGGCGCGGCTTTATCGCGTGAGCTTCTCCGGAGAGCTGGGCTACGAGATCAACGTGCCGGCGCGCTTCGGCGCGGCGCTGTGGAGCGCGCTGCTCAGGGAGGGCGCGACGCTCGGCGCCGTTCCCTACGGCATCGAGACCGTGCTGCTGCTGCGGCTCGAAAAGGGCTTCCTGCACGTCGGCGTGGACACCGATGGCACGACCTGCCCCGCCGACGTCGGCTGGGGCGAGGTGGCGGCGCGCAAGAAGGCGGATTTCATCGGCAAGCGCTCGCTCACGCGCGGCGACAACCTGCGCGCCGATCGCCTGCAGCTCGTGGGACTGACCGCCGCGAATCCCGCCGTGCTGGTGCCCGGCGCGCACCTGCGACTCGCCGGCACGCGCGAGGGCAGCGACGGCTGGGTGACATCGGCCGCGGTGTCGCCCGCACTGGGAAGACCGATCGCGCTCGCGATGCTGCGCGGCGGGCGGGCGCGGCTCGGGGAGACGGTCACCGTCCATGACCTCGACCGCCATTGCCCCGCGGAAATCGTGGCGCCGACGTTCTACGACCCGGAC
>DATBMQ010000092.1:0-6105 GCA_036554765.1 Steroidobacteraceae bacterium
GCCTCCATGTCCACGACGTCGCAGGCGTCGTCGTGCGCGCGCGTGGCGAAGGAGTCGCCGCTGCCGCAGACGGCGTCGGGCAGCGACGGGAAACGCGGGCCGAACTCGAGCATCGGCGGCAGCGGGTCGAACGGCGTCACGCCGGGAGCGAATCCGAGCGCGCCGACGTCCATGTCGCGGTCCACGAAGCGGCGGCAGGCGACCAGCGTGCGCGGCGCGATGCGCGCGCTGCCGGCGGTGCCGAAGTTGGCGACCAGCGGCAGCGCGCGCCCGGCCTCGCGATAGCGCGCCAGCGCGCTGGTGAGCGCGACGGCCGCATTGACCTTGCCGACGCCCGTGTACAGCACGGGAATGCCCTCGGCCTCGAATCGTCCCGCGCCCTCGGCCGCCAGCGCCATCGCGGCCAGCACCGGGGGAAACTCATCCGCCATAGTGGATCACGGTGCGCGCAGGCTGCCCCTGCCAGCGGAAATCGCGCGCGATGCCGAGGTCGATCAGCACGCCGACCTGCGCGACGCGGAATCCCGCGTCCACCGCGAGCGCCGCCGAGGCGCCGAGGGTGCCGCCGGTCGCCAGCACGTCGTCCACCAGCAGCAGGGCGCCGTGGCCGCGCTGCATCTCGAGGACGCCGGAGCCGTATTCGAGGTCGTAGGTCCGGTCGACGACCGGCGGCGGCAGCTTGCCCTTCTTGCGGATCGGCACGAAGCCCTTGCGCCTGCGGTCCGCGAGCGCGGCCGCCAGGATGAAGCCGCGCGACTCCACGCCCGCGACCGCGTCGATCTCGCGCCACTCGGCCTCGCTCCAGAGCGCGTCCAGCGCCTCGATGACCGCGCCGAAATGCGAGCGGAGCAAGGGTGTTATGTCACGGAACAATATGCCCGGCTGCGGAAAGTCCGGCACGTCAACGACATGGCGCGCGAGCGGATGCATGGCTTCCCCGTCAACGCCCGCGGGCGCGGGCCGTTTGTGTCAGCGAACGCCACAGATCGTGAGCGATTCGCACGGGAGACTCAACATGTTCAGGACATTCGCAGTGGCGGCCTTGCTGGCCGCGGTTTCGGTTCCGGCGCTGGCGGGCACGCCGGTGCTCGACGCGCGGCAGCAGAACCAGCGCGAACGCATCGCGCAGGGCCTGCGCTCGGGTGAGCTGACCCGCCCGGAAACGCGCCGCCTGGTGCGGGGCGAGGTCCGCCTGCACCGCCACGAGCGCGTCGCGAAGAGCGACGGCAGGGTCACGGCCGGCGAGCGCGCCGCGCTGCAGCGCCACGCGGACCGCATGAGCGCGCGCATTTACCGCCAGAAGCACGATCCGCAGTCGCGGCCGGCGCGCTGGTAACCGGGACGGAAGCAGACGGGCGCCGGCTCAGCCGGCGCCCGTCGTCGCGTCCGCGGTGCGCTCGCGGATAAAGGCCGCCATTTCGCGGATCGCGCGGTCACCCGCCGAGAGGCCGCGAAAAGCCGGGAAGACGTGCGGCATGTCGTGCCAGACGTCCACCCTCGCGCCCGGCACGCGCGCGCCGAAGCGCAGCGCATCGTCCAGCAGCAATTCCGAGCTTCCCACCAGCACCAGCGCCGGCGGCAACCCGGACAGCCGCCCGAACAGCGGCGACAGCCGCGGGTCCTCCGGGCCCACGCCCGCGCCGTAGTACGACTGCAGCGCGCGCACGCTCGCGGCCCGGAACATCGGGTCGAGCCCGTCGTTGCGGCGCACGGACCCGCCGCTGAACGAGAGGTCGAGCAGCGGCGACATCATCACGAGCGCCGCCGCCTGCGGCAGCCCTTCGTCGCGCGCGCGGATGGCGGTGTTGACCACCAGGTTGCCGCCCGCCGAGTCGCCCGCGAGCACGATGCGCCCCGGGTCCACGCCGGAGGACAGCAGGAATTCCCAGGCCGCGAAGCTGTCGTCGAGCGCGGCCGGGAACGGATGCTCCGGCGCGAGCCGGTAATCGACCATCAGCCCGCGGCCGCCCGACTCGCGGCAGATCGCGGCGAGCAGCGGCTCGTGGATCGCGCGCGAGGAGGCCACGAAGCCGCCGCCGTGCAGGTAGAGGATGACCGCGCCCGAGGCGCCGCCCGCCGGCTGCACCCACCAGGCCTTCGCCTCGCCGACCGCGAAGGGCACCGATGCCTCGAAGCTCTCGCGGCGCGCGAGCAGGCTGCCGCTGTGCGCAATGAGCGCGCGCACGCGTTCGGGCGTCGGCCGGCGGCCGAGCGCGGCGCGCGCGACGTTGAGCGCGCGCTTGATCGCCAGTCGCTCCAGGGTCTCGCGCATGGCGGCATCCTACCCGCAGGCGCGTGCCGGATGCGATAATTCGGGCATGGGAAGGATCTTCGAAGTCCGCAAGCATGCGATGTTCGCGCGCTGGAACCGCATGGCCAAGCAGTTCGCGCGCATCGGCAAGGACATCACCATCGCGGTCAAGTCGGGCGGCCCCGAGCCCGCCAACAACCCCGCGCTGCGCCGCGTGATCCAGAACGCGCGCGCGATCAACATGCCGAAGGACCGTGTCGAGGCCGCGATCAAGCGCGCCTCCGGCCAGGGGGCGGCCGACTACCAGCAGGTGCTCTACGAGGGCTATGCGCCGCACGGCGTCGCCGTGCTGGTCGAGACCGCGACCGACAACCCGACCCGCACGGTCGCGAGCGTGCGCAACATCTTCGTGAAGCACGGCGGCAACCTGGCGGCCAACGGCAGCGTCAGCTTCCTGTTCCGCCGCATGGGCGTGTTCCGGCTCGACCCCGCGGGCATCGATGCCGACGAGCTCGAACTCGACCTGATCGACCACGGGCTGGACGAGATGGGCGAGAGCACCGGCGAGAAGGGCGAGCCGCAACTCGTGGTGCGCTGCCCGTTCGAGAATTTCGGGCAGTTGCAGAAGCGGCTCGAGGAGCGGCGCATCGTGCCGCTGTCCGCCGAGCAGGAGTACGTGTGCACCACGCCGGTGGAACTGCCCGAGGCACAGGCCAACGAGGCGCTCGAGCTGATCGACCGGCTCGAGCAGGACGACGACGTGCAGAAGGTGTATCACTCGCTGGCGTGAGCCGGCGGTGACCTGCCGTCACAGCAGGACGGCGCGATCCGGCTGTTCGTCGCGATCGCCGGCGCCGCCGGGAAAGTGCGCGGCGAGCAGCCGCCCGATGGCCGCGATGCCTGCTTCCGAGCCTTCGGCGAAGCGCCCGGCCCGGAAGTGGCCTTCCATCTCGCGGCACACCGCGTCCCAACCGGCCTGCGGCACGCGCGCGGCGATCGCGCGGTCCGCGATGATCTCGACGTCGCGGTCGGCCATCAGCACGTAGACGAGCACGCCGTTGTTGCCCTCGGTGTCCCAGACCCCGAGATGGCCGAATACCTGCAGCGCGCGCTGCCGCGGCGTGACTCCGTACCAGAGGTCCGGCAGGTCGAACGCCGTCTCGATCGCGAAGCGAAGCTCGCCGGCATGGCGCGATTCGACCTGCGCCAGCGCCCGCTCGATGCGCGCGAGCACGGCCGGCGTGAACCGCCGGCGCGTGCCCCAGCGGGTCGCGAACAGGTGACGCAGCACGCGCGCGGCATCCATCGGCTACCAGCGCCCCGACGCGCCGCCGCCGCCAAAGCTGCCGCCGCCGCCGCGGAAGCCGCCGCTGCCGCTGCTGCCACGCCCCCAGCCGCCGGTAGACCAGCCGCCGTGGCCCGGACGGCTCGACCAGCGGCGCGGGCCCGCGAACCCGAGCAACAGCGAGGCAATGATCGCGACGATGCCGACGCCGATCGCGAGGCCCAGCACCTGGGTCACCCACCACACGATGGCGCCCGTGACGCCGCCGGTGGCGACCGAGCCGAGCGCGCGGCCGAGGATCGCCCGCAGCACCATCGAACCGACGAAGACGACGCCGAAGAGGATTGGCAGCATCCCGGCGAGGCGCTCCGTCCCGCCGCCCCACCCGCGGTCCGGTGCCGGCAACGGTTCGCCGTCGATGACGCGGATCATCTGCGCGACGCCCGCGGCGATGCCGCCGGCGAAATCGCCCTGCCGGAAATGGGGTGCGATCGTGTCGGAGACGATCCGCTTGCTGACGAGATCGGTGAGCGCGCCCTCGAGACCACGGCCCACTTCGATGCGCATCGCGCGGTCGTCTTTCGCGACCAGCAGCAGCGCGCCGTCGTCGGACGCAGCGCGCCCGAGCTTCCAGGCGTCGACGACGCGGATGGAGTACTGCTCGATCGCCTCGGGCTCGGTGCTCGGGACGATCAGCACGGCGATCTGCGCGCCCTTGCGGGATTCGAACCCGGCGAGCTCGGCTTCGAGCTCCGCCTGTTCCGCCTGCGACAGCGTGCCCGTCAGGTCGGTGACGCGCGTGGCTAGCGGCGGCACCGGCCGCAACGATTGCGCCACCGCGGGGACGGCTGCCATCAGCGCCGCCAGCCACAGCGGCGCCGCGAGGAACGCAGCGAGGCCGGGCGCCGGCGGCCGTGTCATCCCGCGTCCTCAGCCGGTCGGCTGGGCGGCGGGCGCTTCGGCGGGGGCCGCCGGCTCCGTGCCGAAATCCACCGCCGGCGGGCTCGAGATCGCCGCCTCGTTTTCGACCGTGAAGTTGGGCTTCACGTCGTGATCGAACATCATCGCGGTGAGATTGACCGGGAAACGCCGGATCGTGGCGTTGAACGTCTGCACCGCTTCGATGTAGCGGTTGCGCGCCACGGCAATGCGGTTCTCCGTGCCCTCGAGCTGCGCCTGCAGGTCGCGGAAATTCTGGTCCGACTTCAGTTCCGGGTAGTTCTCGCTGATGGCGATCAGGCTCTTGAGCGCGCCGGTCAGTTCTCCCTGCGCCGCCTGGAACTTGCGCAGCGCCTCCGGATCGTTGAGCAGTTCGGGGGTCACCTGGATCGAGGTGGCGCGGGCGCGCGCCTCGGTGACGCCGATCAGCACCTTCTGCTCCTGCGCCGCAAAGCCCTTGACCACGTTCACGAGGTTCGGGATCAGGTCCGCGCGCCGCTGGTACTGGTTGACGACCTCGGACCAGGCCGCGGTCACCGCCTCGTCCTGCGTCTGGATCGTGTTGTAGCCGCAGCCGGAAAGGGCCAGGACGCAGGCCGCAAGCAGGCCGGTGGAATGAAGGCGCATGGGAGTCTCCGTCACGTTGGCTGTACGCCGGTATAGTACCGCCATCCGGCAGGACCAGGACGCGCAGCATGGACAAGTTATTCGTCACCGCGACCGCCCTGCTGCAGGATTCCATCCGGCTGGCGGCGAAGATCCATCGCAGCGGCTTCGTGCCGGACTTCATCGTCGGCATCTGGCGCGGCGGCACGCCGGTCGGCATCGCGATCCAGGAGTACTTCGAGTTCGTCGGCGTCGAGACCGACCACATCGCGGTGCGCACCTCCGCCTACACCGGCATCGGGCAGCGCGCGAAGACCATTCGCGTCCATGGCCTGCACTACCTCATCGAGGAGGCCAACGCGGGCGATTCCTTGCTGATCGTGGACGACGTGTTCGATTCGGGCCACAGCATCGAGGCGCTGCTGCGGGAGCTGACCGCCAAGATGCGGCTCAACATGCCGGGCAAGGTCAGGATCGCGACGCCGTGGTACAAGCCGGGCAACAACCAGACGGCGCTCGTGCCGGACTACTACCTGCACGAGACCGACCGGTGGATCGTGTTTCCGCACGAGCTCGTCGGCCTCACGCTCGAGGAGATCGAGGCGGGCAAGCCGGAGCTTCAGCCCGTCATCGGGGACCTGAGGAAGTAGCTCAGTTGCCGATCGGATGCCAGGTGGTCTTGGTTTCCTGGGTGTCGCGGATCGCGTAGGGGTTCTGGGCTGCCGCGGCGTTCCAGTCCTGTCCGCCGCGCAGGATGACCCGCTTGATGTTGTCGGCCGCCAGCTCCTGGATGCGGCGTCCGGCCTTCGCGTCCGCGTCGCCGTGCACGATCGCATTGACGTCCATGTGCGAGGCGAACGGCTCGGTCAGCTCGTCCCTGAAGCCCGTCAGCACGTTGATCACGCCCGCGGGAAAATCCGACGCCTGCAGCACCTCGGCGAAGCTGATCGCGGACAGCGGCAGCGACTGCGAGGCGAGCACCACGCAGGTGTTGCCGCCCGCGACCGCGGGCGCGACGTTCGAC
>DATBMQ010000121.1:0-16030 GCA_036554765.1 Steroidobacteraceae bacterium
CAGGCCTTCCTGCGAGCCGACGGCCGCCAGCGCCTGCGTGATCTCGCGGACCCGCGCGAGGCAGGCTTCGAGCCCGCCGTGCTTCGCGCTCTCGACGCTGCGGTTGTTCGCCAGCCGGGAGTCCATCGCGAGGCCGGAGACGGCGAGCTTGGCGTACAGGATCTGGGCATAGGCGATGACGGCCAGATTGACCCCGCGCCGGCCGTCGATGGTCAGGCCCGGGAACTCCGGCCATGGCTCCTTCTCGATGGTGCGGTGCGCCTCGCGCATGTCGGCGAACTGGCGCTCGGCGACCACGCAGCGCTCGCGCTGCGCGGCGATCTCGGCCGCGAGCTCGCGACGGCGGAAGTAGTTCCAGAATCCCTTCAGCTTCACCATGCGTTCCACGCGCTGGCGCAGGCGCTCGCTCTCGGCATCGGCGACTTCCTTCGCCTGCCGCAGGCGCTCGTCGGCGACCTTGAGCCGCTCCGCGCGGTCCGCCTGGAACTCCGCGAGCTGCTGCTTGCGCTGCGCATCCTGGCGGTCGCGCTTGAGATCCGCGGCGAAGCGCTCGAGCTGCTCGCGGCAGGCGCGCCACAGCGACTTCAGGCCGAAGTGCACCAGCGCGTCGAAGCCGCGCTCCGGGTTGCCGAGCAGCATCTCGAGCTGCTCGAGCTGCTGCTGCAGCCGGGCGTTCGCGTTCTCCTGCTGCTTGAGCTTGTTGCGCAGGTTGTGGAGCTGGTCGTCGAGCCCCTGCAGCTCCTTCTTGAGCTCGGCGCGGTTCCAGAACAGCTTGAGCAGCCGTTCCTGCTCCGCCGCGTCGGGCTTGCCGATCGACGGCAGCTTCAGCTGCGGCCACTTGTCGGGAAGCATGACGGCCACGGGCGCTCCCGCCTCAGGCTGCCGGCAACGAAAAGCGGTGGCCGCTGCCGGCGCAGTACTCGAGCCACTTGTTGAGCAGCATGTTGCAGGACCAGCGGTGGCCGTGATCGCGCGGGATGGCGCGGGCGAGGCGCAGCAGCCGCGGATGCGCGGGATCCGCGCCCGTGCCGCAGGCCTCGGCCAGGCGCGCGTCATGGTAGACGCGGACCTCGAGCGCCGGGTCGCGCACCGGCGCGGCGCCGTCGTCGAACAGGTAGGACATGCCGAGCGTCGTGGTGTAGCGGCTCTGCTCGATCACCGCGAGCTCGAGCGCGGGACCGCCGCGCACGGCCGAGGTCAGCGAGCCGGTGACGCCACGCAGGTCGGGCACCAGCCAGCCCAGCCGGATGTAGTTGCTCTCGTACAGCGTCATCAGGCTCACGAACGACCGTGGCCTGGCGCGCCAGGAGCTGGCACAGAGTTGGTCCGCTGCCATGACCATGGATTTGACTATATCACAGGAAAATCAGGCCAAATCCCGCATGAATCGTGCTGTTTGTCACGAATCCGTCACGGCCGCACGCGGCGCGGGATCGCCAGGCGCTCGAGCACGCGGCTCGCGATCTCCTCGATGGACGTGTCGGTCGTCTCGAGGTACGGGATGCCGTGGCGCTCGAACAGCTGCTCGGCGGCGCGCACCTCGAACGCGCACTGCTGCGCGGACGCATAGCGGCTGTCGGGCCGCCGCTCCTGGCGGATCTGCTGCAGCCGCACGGCGTCGATCGTGAGGCCGAACAACTTGTGCCGGTACGGCTCGACCACCGCCGGCAGGCGCACGCCGTCGAGGTCGTCCTCGGTCAGCGGATAATTGGCCGCGAACGCGCCGTACTGCAACGCCATGTACACGCAGGTCGGCGTCTTTCCGGAGCGCGACACGCCCAGCAGGATCACGTCCGCGCGATCGTAGTCCCGCGTGCGGGCGCCGTCGTCGTTGGCGAGCGCGAAATTGGTGGCGTTGATGCGCATCGTGTAGGCGGTGACGTCCGCCATGCCGTGCGCGCGCCCGAGCACGTGCGCGGACGGTTCGCCCAATTCCCGCTCCAGCGGCCCGAGGAATGCATCGAAGAAATCCAGGAACAGGCAGTCGGCCTGCTTCAGCGTGTCGCGCACGTCGGCATTGACGAGCGTCGCAAAAACCACGGGGCGCGCGCCCTCGTCGCGCCCGGCCTGGTCGACCTTCGCGACCGCCTCGCGCGCCTTGTCAACGGTGGTGATGAATGGCAAAGTGACCGGCCTGAAATCCATGCCGTCGAACTGCGTCAGCAGGCTGTGTCCCATCGTCTCGGCGGTGACGCCGGTCTGGTCGGACACGAAGAAGACGGTCCGTCGCTGTTTCATGAATGACGATCGTAACAGGTGCAGGCGGGCGTGAGCGGCTACACCATTCCCTTCGCGCGCGTCGGCATGGGCGACGTGGCCTCGGTCGGCGGCAAGAACGCGTCGCTCGGTGAGATGATCGCCCGCCTCGGCGACGCCGGCGTGCGCGTGCCCGACGGCTTTGCGACCACGGCCCAGGCATTCCGCGACTTCCTCGCGCAGGACGGGCTCGGCCCGCGCATCGCGTCGGAGCTCGCCGCCCTCGACGTCGGGGACGTCGCGGGGCTCGCCGAGTCCGGCGCGCGCATCCGCGGATGGATCCTCGCCACGCCGTTCCCGAAGCGCCTTGAGCAGGACGTGCTGGCGGCCTACGCCGCGCTGGCCGGGGACGACGGCGTCTCGGTGGCCGTGCGCTCCTCGGCCACGGCCGAGGACCTGCCGGGCGCCTCGTTTGCCGGCCAGCAGGAAACGGTGCTCAACGTGCGCGGGCCGCAGGCCGTGCTCGCGGCAGCGCACCAGGTCTACGCATCGCTCTACAACGACCGCGCGATCGCCTACCGCGTCCACCAGGGGTTCGAGCACGGCCAGGTCGCGATCTCGGTCGGCGTGCAGCGCATGGTGAGGAGCGACCTGGGCGCGAGCGGCGTCATGTTCACGCTCGACACGGAGTCCGGATTTCGCGACGCCGTGTTCATCACCGCCGCCTGGGGGCTCGGCGAGTCGGTGGTGCAGGGCGCGGTCAATCCCGACGAATTCTACGTCTACAAGCCGGCGCTCGCCGCCGGCCGCCGCGCGATCATCCGGCGCAGCCTCGGCTCGAAGGCGACCCGCATGGTGTACGCGCGCGACCCCGCGCCCGGCCGCTGGACCGCGACCGAGGAAGTGCCCGCGGCGGACCGCGCGCGCTTCTGCATCAGCGACGCCGACGTCGAGGAGCTCGCGCGCCAGGCGGTCACGATCGAGTCGCATTACGGCTGCCCGATGGACGTCGAGTGGGGCAAGGACGGCGCGACCGGCCAGCTCTACGTGCTGCAGGCGCGGCCGGAGACGGTGCAGAGCCGGGCGGGACGCTCGATCCAGCGCTTCACGCTGAAGGCGCGCTCACGGGCGCTGGCGAGCGGCCGTGCCATCGGCCAGCGCATCGGCGCCGGCACGGCGCGCATCATCGCGGGCGCGCGCGAGATGTCGCGCGTGCAGCCGGGTGACGTGCTGGTCTCCGACATGACCGATCCGGACTGGGAGCCGGTCATGAAACGCGCGGCCGCGATCGTGACCAACCGCGGCGGCCGCACCTGCCACGCGGCCATCATCGCGCGCGAGCTCGGCATCCCAGCCGTGGTCGGTTGCGGCGATGCGACCGCCAGGATCCGGGACGGCGACGCGGTAACCGTGTCCTGCGCCGAGGGCGACACCGGCGTGGTCTACGAGGGCCGCCTCGACTTCGAGCAGCAGCAGATCGAGCTCGACGCGCTGCCGGAGCCGCCGGTGCGCATCATGATGAACGTGGGCAACCCGGACCGGGCCTTCGACTTCGCCTCGATCCCGAACCACGGGGTCGGCCTGGCGCGGCTCGAGTTCATCATCAACCGCATGATCGGCGTGCATCCGCGCGCGCTGCTCGAGTTCACGAAGCAGGACCCGGGGGTGCAGGAGCAGATTCGCCGCCAGATGGCGGGCTACGCGGACCCGGTCGAATTCTTCGTCGAGAAGCTGGCGGAGGGCATCGCCTGCATCGCGGCCGCGTTCGCGCCGCAGCCCGTGATCGTGCGGCTGTCGGATTTCAAGTCGAACGAATACGCGAACCTGATCGGGGGGCGCGCCTACGAGCCGCACGAGGAGAACCCGATGCTCGGGTTCCGCGGCGCCTCGCGCTTCACGGATCCGGCCTTCGGCCCCTGCTTCGAGCTCGAATGCCGCGCGCTGCGGCGGGTGCGCGATGAAATGGGCCTCGGCAACGTGCAGGTCATGGTCCCGTTCGTGCGCACTGTGGACGAGGGCCGCCGCGTGGTCGAGCTGCTGGCCGCCAGCGGCCTGGCCCGCGGCGAGCGCGGACTCAAGGTCATCATGATGTGCGAACTGCCGACCAATGCGCTGCTCGCGGACCGCTACCTCGAGCACTTCGACGGCATGTCCATCGGCTCGAACGACATGACGCAGCTCACGCTGGGGCTCGACCGCGACTCCGGCGTGATCGCGCGGCTGTTCGACGAGCGCGACGAGGCGGTCAAGGCGCTGCTGGCCATGGCGATCAGGGCCTGCCGCGAGCGCGGCAAGTACATCGGCATCTGCGGCCAGGGCCCGTCCGACCACCCGGACTTCGCCCGCTGGCTCGTGGACCAGGGCATCAGCAGCATTTCGCTCAATCCGGACACGGTCGTCGAGACGTGGCTGTACCTGGCGAGCGGCGCGAAGAAATAGGACGTGCGGTGGCGCGCCGGGCGATGCGCCCTCGCGGGCTCAGGCCGGCGACCGGATTCGCCCGCTCGGGCCATCGCCCGGCACGCTAACGATCGTCCAGATTGCGTCGTGCCGATTCCCAGTTGCGGCCGTCGTAAGGCCTGATCGTCATGGAAGTGACGCTTCCAGGATCGAGGCAGCGGGCATTGACGCTGTAGCCGTCGGGATGCGAGCGCGGCACGTAGAAGGACTTGACCCCGCAGGTTCCGCAGAACAGGTGCCTGGCAACACCCGTGCCGAAGCGGTATTCGACCAGCGCGTCCTCACCCGCGATCAGCCTGAACCGGTCGCGCGGGACGATCAGGTGCAGGAACGACGAGCGCGAGCACATCGAGCAGTTGCACTCGAGCAGTTCGAGGCCGGCCGGCGCCTCGACTTCGAAGCGGACGCGGCCGCAGTGGCAGCCGCCGGCGTGCCGCACGTGGGCGGCGCCGGTCACGGCCGCGGCGCGTTCCACGGCGCCGCGAACAGCACCGCCCGGTAGTGGCGCAGCTCCGCGATGGATTCGTGGATGTCCGCGAGCGCGGTGTGCCGCGATTCCTTCGCGACACCGGCGAGCACCTCCGGGGCCCAGCGGCGCGCGAGCTCCTTGACGGTGCTGACGTCCACGTTGCGGTAGTGGAACCAGCGCTCGAGTGCGGGCATCCAGCGCGCCAGGAAGCGGCGGTCCTGGCAGACGCTGTTGCCGCACATGGGCGAGCGGCCGGCGTCGACGTGGGCGGCCAGGAAGGCGAGCGTCTCGCGTTCGGCGGCGGCTTCGTCGCGCGCGCTCGCGCGCACGCGCGCGACGAGCCCGGTCGCGCCGTGCGTGCGCGTGTTCCACTCGTCCATCGCGTCAAGCACCGCGTCCGGCTGGCGCACGGCGATCACCGGGCCCTCGGCGACGACCTCGAGACCGGCGTCGGTCACGACCGTCGCGATCTCGATGATGCGGTCGCTCTCCGGCGCCAGGCCCGTCATCTCGAGGTCGATCCAGATCAGCCGGTCGTCGCGCGCCATGTTGCCCGGGATATTAGCAGAGGCTAGAGTCGGTTCCGCCGCCATCCATGCACCCCTTCGCCGCCCTGTTCGTTGTGCTGCTCGCCGCCGGACTCGCGCTGCGGCTCTGGCTGCTGTGGCGGCAGGTGCGTGCCGTGCGCGCGCATCGCGACCGCGTCCCGGCGCCCTTCGCCGCCGCGGTCACGGCAGAACAGCATGCCCGCGCCGCCGACTACACGATCGCGCGCGCGCGCCACGGCGCGCTGCAGCTGGTCGCGGGGGCGATCGTGCTGCTCGTCCTGACGATCGGCGGCGGCATCGCGGCCATCGATGCCGCGGTCGCACAGGCGGGCCTCGCGGGGCCCGCACGCGGCGTCGCGGTCATTGCGGCCACGGTCCTCGTGCTCATGCTGGCCAGCCTGCCGTTCGACCTTTGGGCAACGTTCGGCATCGAGGCGCGCTTCGGCTTCAACCGCACGACAGCGACCCTGTTCGCGCTCGACTGGCTGCGCGGCCTCGCCATCGGCGCGGTGCTGCTGCTGCCGCTGGCGGCATTCCTGGTCTGGCTGCTGGCGCGCGCGGGTCCCGGCTGGTGGATGTGGGGCTGGGCCGCCTGGGCCGGATTCTCGCTGCTGGTCGGCCTTGCCTGGCCGCGGCTGATCGCGCCACTGTTCAACCGGTTCCGCGAACTCGAGCATGGCGAGCTGCGCGCCGGCGTCGAGGCGCTCGCGCGGCGCTGCGGCTTCGAGCCCCGCGGCGTGCAGGTCATGGACGGGTCGCGCCGCAGCACGCACGGCAACGCCTACTTCACCGGCTTCGGGCGCAGCAAGCGCATCGTGTTCTTCGACACGCTGCTGGCGTCGCTGGCGCCGGCCGAGGTGCAGGCCGTGCTCGCGCACGAGCTCGGCCACTTCCGCCTGCGGCACGTGGCCTGGCGCATGGTGCGCTCGCTGGCCGCCGCACTCGCGGGATTCGCGCTGCTGGCATGGCTCGCGCGGGAACCGTGGTTCCAGCCCGCGCTCGGCGTGGCCGGCAACGGCCCGCACACGCTGTTGCTGCTGTTCGCGCTGGTCGCGCCGACGTTCCTGTGGCCGGTCGGACCGCTCGCCGCCTGGCTGTCGCGGCGCAACGAGTACGCGGCGGACCGCTACGCTGCCCGCCAGGCGGATGCGACGGCACTGTCGCAGGCGCTGGTCAAGCTGCACCGTGACAACGCGGCGACGCTGACGCCGGATCCCCTGTACACCGCGTTCCACGCCACGCATCCGCCGGTGCTGGCACGCATCGACAAGCTGGCGTCGCGGCACGCATGACGGCCCAGCCGCCGGCTGCATCCTTGCGCCCCGGCCGGGTGGTCGTGAGCCATGGACGCGACGCCGTCGTGGTGGACGAGTCCGGCACGCGCATCCACTGCCGCCTCCAGGGGCGCCGCCTCGCCGTCGTCTGCGGCGACCGCGTGCGCTGGACCCCGGCCCGGACCGAGGGCGGCGCCGGGATCATCGCCGAGTTGCTGCCGCGGGACACCGAGCTGGTCCGCATCAACCTGCGCGGCGAGCGTGAGCCGGTCGCCGCCAACCTCACCCAGCTGGTGGCCGTGGTGGCGCCGGTGCCGGCGCCCGACTTCGGGCTGTGCGACCGCTACCTGGCCGCGGCCGGATGGGCCGGCCTCAAGGCCTGCATCGTGGCCAACAAGAGCGACCTGCCGGATGCGGAAGGCCGGCTCGCCGCCGGGCTGGAGGACCTCGCGCGGCTGGGCTATCCGGTGGTGCACGCCAGCAAGCGCGCGGCGGACGGCGCGGCCGCGCTCGCGCTGCGCCTCGCCGGCGAGACGAGTGTGCTGGTCGGCCAGTCCGGCGTCGGCAAGAGCTCGCTCACGAACCTGCTGGTGCCCGGCGTGGAGGCCACCGTGGACGAAGTCACGCGCGCCAGCGAGTCCGGCCGTCATACCACGACCGCCGCATCGCTGTACCGGCTGCCCACCGGCGGCGAACTGATCGACTCTCCCGGCGTGCGGGATTTCTCCCCGCCGCTGCCCGCGCCGCGCGAGATCGCGGGAGGCTACCGCGAGATCGCGGCGCTCGCGGTCGGTTGCCGCTTCCGCGACTGCCTGCACCGCCGCGAGCCGGGTTGCGCGGTGGTCGACGCCGTGCAGGCGGGCACCATGGCCGCGCGCCGGCTGGCGAGCTACCGCCAGCTGCTGGAACTGGCGGAAGGCCATGCGCGGCGGACGCCGCGCGTCAGGCGATGAGCTGGCGGCCGGCCAGCGCGTGCGCGAGCGTGCCGCCGTCCACGTATTCGAGCTCGCCGCCGACCGGCACCCCGTGTGCGATGCGCGATGCGCGGATGCCGCGCCGCAGGACCAGCTCGCCCACGTAATGCGCAGTCGCCTCGCCCTCGACCGTCGGGTTGGTGGCCAGGATGACCTCGCGCACCTCGCCGGCGTCCAGCAGCTGCTCGAGCGCAGGGAGCCCGAGCTGCTCCGGCCCGATGCCGTCGAGCGGCGACAGGTGGCCCATCAGCACGAAGTAACGGCCGTTGTAGCCGCCCGACTGCTCCACCGCGACCACGTCGGCCGGCGACTCGACGACGCACAGCGCGGCGCCGTCGCGGCGCGGCGACGAGCAGATTTCGCACAGCTCGCCGTCGGTCAGCATGCGGCAGCGCTGGCAATGCACGGTCCGCGCCACCGCGTCCTCGAGCGCGCGCGCGAGCGCGCGGCCGCCTTCGCGGTTGCGCTCCAGCAGGTGGAAGGCCATGCGTTGCGCCGACTTCGGCCCGACGCCCGGCAGCACCCGCAGTGCCTCGATCAGACGGGCCAGTCCGGGGGAGTACTTCACGGTGGCGCCGTCAGAACGGCAACTTGACGCCCGGCGGGAGCGACAGCCCGCCCATCGCGCCCGCCATGTGCTGCTGCACGGCCTCGCCGACGCGGCGCACGGCATCGTTGCAGGCGGCGGCAACGAGGTCCTCGAGCATCTCGCGGTCGCCGGCGTCCACCGACGGGTCGATCTGGACGCGGCGCACTTCGTGCCGGCCGTTCATGACGACCTTCACCATCCCGCCGCCGGCCTCGCCGGTGACCTCGAGCGCGCCCAGCTGCTCCTGGGCCTTCTGCATGCTGGCCTGCAGCTGCTGCGCCTGGCGCATCAGCTGGCCGAGATTCGCTTTCATCTGGATCCCCGGATCGTCTCCCGCATGGAGCGCGTTACGCGCGCGCCTTGGCGGGACAAGGCGCGAGCCGAAGCCCAATAGCTGAGTCTATTGGCGAGGCGAGCAACGGAGTCCCGCCAAGGCCCGCGCGTAACCCGCAGGGACCGGGCGATATTCGTCCCTGGCGGCGTTGCTCGTCGCTCCTGTATCACTCGATACATCACGCTCCTCGCGCCTTGCCAGGGACGAATATCGCACACGGTCGCGCCCATGCGGGAGACGATCCGGGGTTCCAGCATTCTACCCGACAGGCTTGATCGAATCCGGCTGGACCACGGCGCCGAACCGGTCACGCAGCGCACGCACATTCGGGTCGCGCTCGATCGCGGCGCGCGCCTGTTCGAGGCGCTCGTCGCGGGCCTGTTCTTCGCGCCGTGCCGGCGTGTCCAGGGTGCCACCCAGCTCGATCTCGATGGTCACCGCGGCGCCGACCACCTTGCCGAGGGCCGCCGCAAGCCGGTCCTCCTGCTGGCGCGTGCAGAGCGACTGCGCGCGTGGGTCGAGCAGGAAGCGGAAGCGGTTGCCGTCGCGCTCGATGAGCTGGCAGTTGCCGGCGAGCTGGCGCGCCGCGCCCTGCAGTTCCAGACGCGCCAGCAAGTCCGGCCATTCGCCGGCCTGTGCCGGCGCGGGCGGTGGCAGCGGGGCGGACGCTGCCGCGGCCGCTCCCGATGCGGTCGAACCCAGCGACACGGCGGATGCCGCGGTGCGCGCACCGCCCTCGGCGCCCGCCGGCCGGAACGCCAGCATGCGCAGCAGCGTCATCTCCATGCCGGCGCGCGGGTCCGGCGCGAGCTCGAGGTCGCGGCGCCCCAGGATCGCGATCTGGTAGCAGAGCTGCACGTCCTCCGCCGGCATCCGCGCTGCGAGTTCCGCGACCAGCCCGGCGTCGTAGCGTTCGTCCTCGGGCAGGTCTGCGACGGCCTGGCGCAGCGCGATCTTTTGCAGCAGCGCGGCCAGCGCGTCGAGCAGGTCGGCATAGTCGGGCGCGAATTCGTCGATATCGGCGACGGCCTGCATCAATCCGCGCGCATCGACGGCGGCAAGCCGGTCCGCGAGCCGCGCGACGTCCTGGCGGGCCACGGTGCCGAGCATCGTGCGCGCGTCCGTTTCCGTGACCCGGCCGGCGCCGAAGGCGAGCATCTGGTCGAGCAGCGAGAGCCCGTCGCGCAAGCTGCCGTCCGCGGCGCGCGCGAGCAGCTGGACGGCGGCCGGCTCGGTCGCGACCCCCTCCGCCGCCAGGATGTGCTGGAGCCTTCCCGCGATCAGGGCCGGGGGCAGGCGCTTGAGGTTGAACTGCAGGCAGCGCGACAGGACCGTGACCGGCAGTTTCTGGGGGTCGGTGGTCGCGAGCAGGAACTTCACGTGTGGCGGCGGCTCCTCCAGCGTCTTGAGCAGCGCGTTGAAGGAATGTGCCGAGAGCATGTGTACCTCGTCGATCAGGTACACCTTGCAGCGGCCGCGCGTCGGCAGGTACTGGACGTTCTCCAGCAGCTCGCGCGTGTCGTCCACCTTGGTGCGCGACGCGGCGTCCACCTCGATCAGGTCCACGAAGCGGCCCTCGTCGATCTCGCGGCAGGCCCCGCATTCGCCGCAGGGCGTGGAGCTCACCCCGCGCTCGCAATTGAGCGATTTCGCGAAGATGCGCGCGATCGTGGTCTTGCCGACGCCGCGCGTGCCGGTGAACAGGAAGGCATGGTGGATGCGGCCGGAATCGAGCGCGTTGACCAGCGCCTGGCGCACGTGCTCCTGGCCCACCAGCTCGCCGAAGCTGCGCGGGCGCCACTTGCGTGCCAGTGCCAGGTAGCTCATCGATGCCCTTGCCGCCCTCGCGCGGCGCCGCCGTGCTGCCGACCGGAACCGGAGGCGGCCCGCGCCGGCGCCCCTCCGTCACCCGATGCCACCGCTACCGTTGCTCCCTTCCGGGCCTGGCGGGGTTCACGGCTGATCGTCGCGGAGGAACCGACGCGAGCCACCATCGGAATGACCGGGCCGGGCATCGTAAGTGCCGCGATCCTTGAGCGTCAACCGAACAAATGTGGCGGAGAGGGTGGGATTCGAACCCACGTGGGGCGGTAATGCCCCCATCGCATTTCGAGTGCGCGCCGTTATGACCGCTTCGGTACCTCTCCGTGCGGGAACCGGACGACCGTCGCTGCCGGCCCGACCGGAGGCGGTATTCTACAACAATGCAGCCGCAGCCCGCGCAGACCGCCGAGCGGCGGAGGGACATCCGCAGCCGCTTCGGTGTGCCGGGCGTCATCGTCCTCTCGCTGATGATCGGCACCTGCTCGCGCATGCCCGGGAGTTACGAGCAGGTCCGCCTCGCGGGCGTGCTCAAGGTCGTCACGCGCAACAGCCCGCTCGCCTACTACGAGGGCGCTGCCGGCCCGGAGGGGCCGGAGTACGAGCTCGCACAGGGCTTCGCGCGCCGGCTCGGCGTGCGTCTCGAGCTGCGTTTCGCGGACAGCGGCGCGGCGGCGCTCGAGGAGGTTCGCCACAACCGCGCGCAGCTGGCGGCCGCCGGCATCATCGCGACCGAGCCGCGCCGCGGCGAGTTCCTGTTCGGCCCGGTCTACCAGCAGATCGACCAGCACATCGTCTATCGCGTGCAGGACCGGCTGCCGCGAGGCCCGCAGGAGATGATCGGCAAGCGCATCCTCGTGATCCGCGGCTCGACCCACGCCGCGGCACTGGCGCGACTGGCCGCCGACTGGCCCGGGCTGGCCTACCTGGAAGTGGATGGCCGCGACCAGATGGACCTGCTCGCCGCGGTCGCCACGGGCGAGGCCGACATGACCGTCGCGGACTCGACCGAGTTCTCCCTCGCCCGGCACTTCCACCCGGACCTGCGACCGGCGTTCAAGCTGGCCGAATCCGAGTCCATCGCCTGGGCGCTGGCGCCGCAGGGCACGGACCTGCTGCGCGAGGTCGAGCGGTATTTCCGCGAGCTGGAGGCGATGGGCCTGCTGGAGGAAATACGCGAACGCCACCGCCGCTCGCTGGTGCGCTACGACCGCGTGGACGCGGCCAACTTCGTCGCCAGCGTGCGCGAGCGCCTGCCGCAGTTCCGCAGCTGGTTCGAGGAGGCGGCCGCCGACACCGGCATCGACTGGCGGCTGCTGGCGGCGGTCGGCTACCAGGAATCGCGCTGGGACGCCAACGCGGTGTCCCCCACCGGCGTGCGCGGGCTCATGATGCTCACGGCGGAAACCGCCCGGCGCGTCGAGGTGCGCGACCGCGCCGACGCCCGCGACAGCATCGCGGGCGGCGCGCGCTACCTGCGCCTGATCCGCGAGACCATCCCGGCACGCATCGGCGAGCCTGACCGGACCTGGTTTGCGCTCGCCGCGTACAACGTCGGCTACGGCCACCTGGAGGATGCGCGCGTGCTGGCGCAGCGGCGCGGGCGCAACCCGGACTCCTGGGACGATGTGCGCGAGACCCTGCCGCTGCTCGCGCAGGAGCGCTGGTACACGCAGACCCGGCGCGGTTATGCGCGTGGCTGGGAGCCCGTGGGCTTCGTGCGCAACGTCCAGACCTACGCCGAGCTGTTGCGCTGGATGACCGCGGACGAAGCCGGCTAGCGCCGGGTCGCGAAAAACTCCTTCAGGATCGCGCCGCACTCCTCCGACAGCACGCCGCCGTAGGAATCCACGCGATGATTGAGCTCGCGCGCCGTCACCAGGTTGAACACGCTGCCGGCCGCGCCCTGCCGGGGATCCCAGGCCCCGAACACCAGGCGCGCGACGCGCGCATGGGCGATGGCCGCCGCGCACATCGGGCAGGGCTCCAGCGTCACGTAGAGCGTGGCGCCGCCGAGACGATAGTCACCCGCCTTCTGCGCGGCCTCGCGCAGCGCCAGCATCTCGGCATGGGCAGTGGGATCCTTGAGCCCCACCGGCCGGTTCCAGCCTTCGCCCAGCAGTTGGTCGCCGCGCACCACCACGGCGCCGACGGGAACCTCCCCTTCGGCTTCCGCGCGCGCCGCCAATGCGAGCGCATGCCGCATCCAGTAGACGTCGCCGCCGCCCGTCATCCCGCCCTCCGCCGCACCGCGCCGTAGCGTGCAAGGGTACGCTGTCGCGCTTCGTCGTGGCGCACGACCGGCGCCGGGTCGTCGCGCCCGATCACGCAGCCGGCCGCCTGCTGCTCGAGTGGCGGCATCTCCCACGGGGCGTGCAGGTGCGGATCCGGGACGCGGGCCAGTTCCGGCACCCAGCGACGGATGTAGTCGCCCTGCGGATCGAAGCGCCGTGACTGCGTCACGGGATTGAAGATTCGGAACCAGGGCTGTGCGTCGCAACCCGTGGACGCCGACCATTGCCAGCCGCCGTTGTTGGCGGCCAGGTCGTAGTCGAGCAGTCGCGCCGCGAACCAGCGCTCGCCGCGGCGCCAGTCGATCCCGAGGTCCTTGGTGAGGAACGAGGCCGTCACCATGCGTAGCCGGTTGTGCAGGGTGCCCTGCGCCGCGAGTTCGCGCATCGCGGCATCCACGATCGGATAGCCGGTGCGGCCCTCGCACCAGGCCGACCAGGCCGCGGCATCGTCCTCCCATTCGAGCGCGTCGAATTCGCGGCGGAAGCAATGGTCGGTGACGTCCGGCCGCGCGGCGAGGACCGCGAAGTAGAACTCGCGCCAGATGAGTTCCGACAGCCAGGCCTGTGCGCCATCGCCGCGCAGTCCGGCCGCATGGCGCACCAGTTCGCGGATCGAGATCGTGCCGAAGCGCAGGTGCGCGGACAGTCGCGAAGTCGCCGGGAGTGCCGGGAAGTCGCGCTCCTGCGCGTAGGCGGCGAGCCGCTCTCGGAACGCGGCCCACAGACGCCCGCCACCTGACATGCCCGCCGGCAGCGGCAGTTCCGCACGCGTAAAGCCGAGCCCGGCCAGCGGCGGCATGGCGGCGGGGGCCGACATCAGCCGCCCGGCGCCGACGCCCGCGGCCTTCTTCGCGTAATGGCGCGGCTCCAGCCGCGCGAGCCAGGCCTTGCGGTAGGGCGTGAACACGTTGAAGGCCTCGCCCGCACGCGTGCGCACCTCGTCCAGCTCGAAGATCACCTGGTCCTTGCAGTCGCGAAACAGGATGCCGTCGGCACGCAGCGCGCGAGCCACGTCCGCGTCGCGGGCGATTGCCGCCGGCTCGTAGTCGCGATTCGCGTAGACGGCCGCAACGCCCAGCTCGCGCGCCAGGCGCGGAATCTCGTCGCGTGCGACCCCGTGCAGCACCTGCAGTCCGCCGCCCGCAGCCTCCAGCGCCACCTTCAATTCGGCCACGCAGTCCCAGATGAACGTCACGCGACGATCGGTGCGCGAGGCCAGTGCCGCGAGGATCTCGGTGTCGAACACGAAGGCGCAATGCACGTGCTCGTGCGCGGCGAGAGCCGCCGCCAGCGCCGCGTGGTCGTAGTGGCGCAGGTCGCGACGGAACCAGACCAATGCCGCGCTCAAGTTGTCACCGGTTGTATAAGATTTGTATTATTCATATACTAATTATATTGCCGTTAATACTATATTTGTATATGCTTTGTACCGTTAGTAAATTGAGAGCCCCTGCATGCCCGCCACGATTGCCGCGACCCTGCCCATCCGGACCCTCTCGTCGCTGACCGGGGTGCACGCCGTCACCCTGCGGGCCTGGGAACGGCGCTACGGGCTGATCCGCCCGGCGCGCACTCCCAAGGGGCACCGGCTCTACACGCACCAGCATGTCGAGCGTATCCGCCGCGTGCTCGCGCTGATGGAGCGCGGCGTGCCGATCTCGCGCGTGCGCGACCTGCTCGACGCGGAGCCCGCGGGCGAGACCGCGGCCACCGGCGGCCGCTGGCGGACGGACATCGAGCGCATGGCGGCCGCCATCGCCCGCTTCGACGAGCAGGAACTCGACCGGATCTACGACGAGGCCCTCTCGGTGCATCCCGTCGAGCAGGTCACGCAACGGCTGCTGCTGCCCCTGCTGATCCAGCTGGGCGAGCGTTGGCGCGACCTCGCCGGCGGGATTGCCGAGGAACACTTCTTCGCCATGTACCTGCGCAGCAAGCTGGGCGCGCGCATGCAGCACCGCATGCGCTACGCGAGCGGACCGCGGCTGGTCGCCGCCTGCGCCCCGGGCGAACAGCACGAGATCGGGCTGCTGCTGTTTGCGCTGGAAGCGCACGTCGCGGGCATGCGCACCGTGCTGCTCGGCGCCGACACGCCGCTGCCGGACATCGCGATTGCCCGCCAGCGCAGCCAGGGTGACGCGGTCGTGATCTCCTCCTCCGTGGACCCCGCGCCGTCCTTCTTCAGCGATGAGCTGCCGCAGCTCGCGCGCCAGGCGGGCGTGCCGGTCTTCGTCGGCGGCTCGACCGCGATCCGTCACCGGCGCGAGGTCTCCGCGGCCGGCGCAGTCCCGCTCGGCGTCGAACTCGAGGACGGCGTGCGCCTGGTCGCGACGACGCTGGCGCGCGAGGCGCCGCGGTCATGAGCGCGGTCGCGCAGGCCGCGCTCGGCTGGGTCGAGCAGGGACTGCTGCCCGACGCCGTGATCCGTGCCGGCATCCGCCGGTTGTGCGAACGCCGCCTCGGCGAGATCGCGGCGGACGACTGCGAGCGCGCGGCGTCGGCCACCGAACGCCTCGTGCACGCGATGGATGAGTCTCCCATTGCGCTCGCGCCGGAACTCGCCAACGAGCAGCACTACGAAGTGCCGGCCGGGTTCTTCGGCCTCGCGCTCGGCCCGCATCGCAAATACAGCTGCGCCTGGTGGCCGCAAGGCACCGCCGACCTCGCCGGCGCGGAAGCCGCCGCGCTCGCCGCGACCTGCGATCGTGCGGGCCTCGCCGATGGCCAGGACATCCTGGAGCTGGGATGCGGCTGGGGCTCGCTGACGCTGTGGATGGCCGGGCGATTCCCGGGCAGCCGCATCACGGCCGTCTCGAACTCGCACTCGCAGCGGGTCTGGATCGAGTCGGAGGCCGCGCGCCGGCAACTGGCGAACGTGCGGGTCCTCACCGCCGACATGAACGGATTCGATGCCGGGGCGCGCTTCGACCGGGTCGTGTCGGTCGAGATGTTCGAGCACCTGCGCAATTGGCGTGCCGCGTTCGCGCGCGTGCACGGCTGGCTGGTGCCGGGCGGGCGGTTCTTCATGCACGTGTTCTGCCATCGCAGCACGCCTTACCTGTTCCTGGACC
>DATBMQ010000148.1:0-25121 GCA_036554765.1 Steroidobacteraceae bacterium
GGCGACGTCGCCGCCTGCCTGTTCGAGCCTGCGCTCACCAACATCGGCATCGTGCTGCCCGACCCCGGCTATCACGCCGCCGTGCGCGAACTCTGCAGCGCCCACGACGCGCTGCTCGTGATCGACGAGACGCACACGATCAGTGCGGGCGCAGGCGGCTGCACCAGGGCCTGGGGACTCGAGCCCGATGTCCTGACGATCGGCAAGACGCTGGGCGCCGGCATTGCCTGCGGCGCCTATGGCGTGACCGAAGGCGTGCGCGAGCGCATTGCGTCGCGCACGGACGCGAAGACCACCGATGTCGGCGGCATCGGCGGCACGCTCGCCGGCAACGCACTGTCGCTCGCTGCGATGCGCGCGACGCTCGGCGAGGTGCTGACGGACGCGGCCTTCGCGCGGATGACCGCGCTGGCCGGGCGCTTCGAGCAGGGCGTGAAGGAGGTCATCGGCTCGCGCGGGCTGCCCTGGCACGTCGTCCGCCTCGGCTGCCGCGTCGAATACCTGTTCCGCCCTGGGCGCGCCCGCACCGGGGCCGAGGCCGCGGCCGGCCAGGACGAGCTGCTCGATCCCTTTATTCACCTCTACCTGCTGAACCGCGGCATCCTGATGACGCCGTTCCACAACATGGCGCTCATGTCGCCGGCGACCTCCGCCACGGACGTGGACCGGCACACGCAGGTGTTCGCCGAGATGGCCGACGAACTCGGCTGAGCTGTCAACGCGGGAACCCCAGCTGCGTTACGGGGTCTGTGGGACTGTGACTGCAATGCCCTGGAGGGACCCCTCGATGAATCATCAACCCAAGATGCGGCCGGCCCTGGCGCTTGCCGCCTTTTCGCTGCTGCTGGGCGCGCCAGCCGCCCAGGCGCACCCGCAAAAGCCGCGGCTCGACACCAACGGCGACGGCTCGGTGGATCTTGCCGAGATACAGGCCGCCAGACCCGACTTCACGGTCGAGCAGTTCAACAAGGCCGACGCCAACGGCGACGGGCTGCTGTCGCGCGACGAGCTGCGCCAGGCCCATCACCGTGCACGGTTCGAACGCCTCGACAAGGATGGCAACGGCAGCATCAGCCTCGCCGAGCTGCAGGTCGTGCGGCCGGAAGTCACGGCCGAGAAGTTCGCCACCATGGACGCGGACGGCAACGGCCAGGTCACCCAGGAGGAGATGCACGCCATGCACAAGGAGCGTCATCGCCACCACGCGGAACGGCAGGCCAAGCAACCGTCCGAAGGCTGATTCAGGCCGCCTTTGCGTCCTTGACCAGCCCTTCCCTCACCAGCGCCCGCCGCACCGCGGGCCGCTCGGCCACGCGCTTCTGGAACGCGAGCAGGTTCGGGAATCCCGACAGGTCGAGCTTCACCCCGCGCGCCCAGTTCGTCAGCACGAACAGGTAGGCGTCCGCGACCGTAAACTGGTCGCCAAACAGGAACGCCTTCCCTTCGAGCTGCTTTTCGACGAGCTCGTAGCGCCTCCGGAGGTAGGCAAGCCGCTCCTCGCGAACCTCGGGCAGCGTCGCCGGGTTGAAGAGCGGGCTGTAGGACTTGTGGATCTCGGAGGTCAGGTAGTTGAGCGCCTCCTGCAGACGCACGCGCGCAAACGTGCCATTCGCAGGCGCGAGGCCGGCGGCGGGCTTCAGGTCCGCGAGGTACTGCACGATCGCTGGGCCCTCGGTCAGCACCTGACCGTCGTCCAGCTCGAGCGCGGGCACGTAGCCCTTGGGGTTGACCGCCCAGAAGTCGCCTTCCGGCTCGATCGTCTTGGTCTTCGTGTCCACCTTGACGAGTTCGAGCGGGATGCCGGCCTCGTTGGCGACGATATGCGGCGAGAGCGAGCAGGCGCCCGCGGAGTAATAGAGCTTCATCGCGAAAATCTCCTGGTTGAATGGTGCGCGACCATCCTAGCCAACCAAACTTACTTTTGTATAGTACCTAGCTATACGTAAGCGCAAGATTCCACTATCCTCCCGGTAACCGGTCCGGAGCCCGCGATGGCATTGAAAGTCCGCAGGAGCAAGGCGCCTCCCCCGCCGCCGGGCTGCCCGATGGCGGCCAGCATGGCGGTGCTCGGCGGCGCCTGGACGCCGTCCATCATCTGGAAGCTCTCGGGCGACCCGCGCCGGTTCGGCGAATTGATGCGCGACATACCCGGGGTCTCGCCCAAGATGCTGACCACGCGCCTGCGCGCGCTCGAGGCGAAAGGCGTCGTGGTGCGCGAGGTCGTGCCGACCTCGCCGCCGTCGGTGGAGTACTCGCTGACGGAACTGGGGCGCGAGCTGGTGCCGGTGATCAACGCGATCGTGCGCGTCGGAACGCGGCTGCGCGAGGGCCGCCCCGGCGGGCGGCCCTCCTAGATTCCCTCAGAACGCCAGCGACAGTCTCAGCGCCACGATGTGGTTCTGGTAGCCGCTGTTGAACTGCCCGCGGTAATCGAAGGCGAGCGTGCTGCGATCGCGCAGCCAGGCGACGCCGGCGCCCACCACCGCGCTGCCCGCCGCCACGTTGCGGTCCGTGACCTGCAGCAGGCTGCCCGGTTCGCCCTGGTAGGCGTAGGCGATCGTGCCGTCACCCAGGTCGAAGTCATGGCTGTAGCCCAGCACCGCGTGCCAGTCGATCGCGCCGTTCCTGGCCGGCTGCAGCCGCGCGAAGCGCGCGCCGACTTCGCCCAGCAGGACCTCGGTCGACTTGCCGGCGAACTGCAGGTTGAGGCTGTCGGCGCCCTCCTCCTGGAATGCATCCTCGTCGATGTCGAACCAGTACAGGGTGCCGTAGGGCTCAACCAGCCAGGAGCCGAAGTCGAACTCGTGGCCGGCGCCGGCGAACAGCATCAGCGCCGAGCCGTCGTGGTCGCTGACCGCCGTGCGTTCCTCCGTCCCGATCAGCAGCGTGCGCCGGTTGTCGAAGGACTGCGCGGAGTACAGGATCCCGCCCTCGACATAGGTCCCGCCCCAGTAGCTGGACGCATACAGCCCGCCGCTCCACGTCTCGACGTCCGCGGAGGCGACTGCGTTCACCTCGTCGGCGCCGGTGTCCGCGTAGGCCGCCATGAACCCGGCGACGGTGCGCTCGCCCAGCAGGTAGTCGGCGCCGATGACGAAGCCGCGGCTGTCGTAGTCGTACTCGGTGAATCCCTCGTCGAAGTCGTAGTCGCCAGTCGAATAGAACGCCGAGGTCCAGGTCTGCGCCTTCGGCCCGCGGCCGCGCTTCGCCATGCCGCCGGCGGCCGGCGGCGCGCCTTCCTGCGCCATCAGCGCCGGCCACATCATGGAGCCATCGACGACGCGCAGGTCGCCGCCGGCGAACGCCAGTTGCGCCGGCTGGTAAGCCGCGTAAGGCGACTTGTCGCCACGGCGCACGTCGCGCGCATTCGACAGGTGCTGCCGCAGCAGCTGCGCGGTCTCGTGCCCGACCACGATCGTGTTGCTCGTCAGCACCTCGTAGGAATCCGGGGCCAGGCTGGCATAGGCGCGATCGAACCCGGACGACATGTTCTGGATCGTGCCAAGCTGCTGCGCAAAGTCGCCGGTCGCGCCGCCGGCGATGCCGTCGAGATTGGCGCCGACTTCCCGGTACAGGCGGAAGCCCGTGACCGAGGCGAAGGATTCCGCGTTGGCGACCACGTCCACCGTATTCGCGGTCTGCTCGAGCTCGAAGCTCAGCAGCGGCCGGGACTCCGGCAGCGTGACGTCGGCGAAACCGCCCGTCACGCCGGTGCTCGCACTCACCACCGTCCAGCGCGCGCCGTCGGCAACGTAGGTGTCGCCCCTGCGCTCCACCTCGATGGCGCCGGCCGCCGCGACGCTGCCCGTCACCGACAGCAACCCGCGGTCGCCCTCGGTGTGGATGTAGGTCGAGAAATCGCCGTCCGGCGCGAAGGCGTAACCGGCGCCCAGCGACAGCACGCCCTCGTCGAGCGTCAGGCTGTCGAGCGTCGCGAGCGACGGCAGGAAGAAGGTGCCGCCGCCGGTCTTGATCCCGATCTCGAAGCCGACCGGGATGCTGGCGATGGCGCCCGCACCCTGCAGGACCAGCGTGTCGGTCCCGTTCCCGCCCGGCAGGTCGAAGATCGTGCCGCCGCCGTCGTGGACCTGTGCGGTGCCGGTCAGCGTCAGCGTGTCGTCGCCTTCGCCGAGCGCCACCGTGCCGACCACTTCCGAACCGTCGCCGAGCGTCAACTGGTCGTCGCCGGCGCCGGTGTCGATGCCGGTGGCGCTCGCGGGCGTGCCGTCGTCGTAGGTCCGCGCGGCAACGAGGCCGTTGTTGACCACCACGTCGTCGCCATCGCCGGTGCTGATCCCGGTCGCGCTGGTGGTGTCGGTCGCGCCCGCCGGAATACTGCAGGTCCCCACGGCGCAGCCGGTCGCCAGGTCCATGGCCTCGACCACGATGTCGCCGTTGTTGACGATGGTGTCATCGCCGGCGCCGGTCTGGATGCCGATGGCGGTCGCACTCGAGATGACCGTGATGCCGGCATTGGGATCGCCGTCGGTCCGCGCCGCGTACTCCGCGCCGCTGCGCCTCGCATCCACCGCCACGTCCGGCGCTGCGGTCACGAGGATGAAGCCGTCGTTGGTGATCGAGTTGCCGCCGTCGCCGGCCACGATGCCGGCAGCCGTCGCGGTGAACCTCGCACTCGCGGTTGCCGTGGGGTCGCCCTCGCCGCCGCACCACCAGCCGAAGAACCAGATGCAGATGCCGCCGCCGGCGCTGACCGCCGTGAACGACTGCGCGGACGGCTGCGCCACCACCTCGAGCGTGCCCGCGTTCAGGACGGAGTTCTGCCCGTCGCCCAGCTCGATGCCGATCGCGGTCGCAGTCGCGATCGCGCTGGTGTGCCCGGTGGAGTCGCCGAAGACATCGCCGTCCGATGCCACGTTGATGGTCGCGTTGGCGATGGCGCGGACCTCGATGTCCTGCGACGTCACCTGGTTGTTCCCGTCGCCCAGGCTGATGCCGCGCGCGACGGCGGTGGAATTACCGGAGCCCGTCGCGAGCCCGTCGCCGTCCAGTCCGTTGCCGTTGGCCGCGGCATAGCTCGGGAAGCTGGCCTCGACAACCTCGACGGAGACCTCGATCACGAGGTCGTCGAAGCGGGTCCAGGCATAGGTGTCGATCGGCGGATCGCCCGTGCCCGCCGTCACGGCAACCTGCCAGTAGGTGGCCGAAGCATTGACCGCCGGGTCCGCGTCACCGCACACCGGCGCGGGCGCCGTGCAGGCGACGATCTGCCCGTTCGTGAAGGTGCCCGGCGTGCCGCTGTCGGCCAGGGTATCGACCACGGCGACCACTTCCCATGCGTACACGGTATTGCCGCCGCTGTCGGTGCTCGAGGTCGCGACGTAGTGATTGCCGTCGCGATTGACCTCCGGCGAGAGCACGCAGGCATCGCTGGTGCAATAGACGAGCGTGCCGTCCGGATACTCCGCCCGCACGTCCGGGTCGGTCAGGTCCGGAAGGGCGGTGACGGTTTCCGCTGCCGGGTCGCCGGGATCCGTGCCCTCGTCGGTCGCGCCCTGCAGGCGGTACACGGTGAGCTCGGTCACCACGTCCTTCACCGTGCCGGCGCGCGCGGTCACCGAGACGCTGCCGTCGTTCGTGACGATGTTGGCGCCGCCACCCGCCGAGATGCCGGTGGCCGTGGACTGGGCGCTGCTGTTTGCGCGCGACTCGCCGTCGCCGTCGAACGAGAAGCTGGCGCCCGACGAGTAGCTGAGCGCATAGCCGGTCGCCAGGGCGAGCACGCTCAGTTCGCCCTCGTTCGTCAGCACGTTGGCGCCGAGCCCTCCCTCGAGGCCTTTCGCATCGGCCACCGCCAGGCTGACCGAGCCGGCAAGCTCGTCGCTGGTGAAGGAGGCCGAGCTCGACGCGTTGTTCTGCGCCTCGGCGACGGTGTGCGCCTCGACGCTCAGCACGCCGGTCGTGACGACCGAATCATCGCCATCGCCGCCATCCATGCCGACCGCCCGCGCGTCCGCTTCCGCGCGGCCCGTCGCGTCGTTGCCGCCGCTGAAGGTCGACTTCGCGCCGCCCGTGGTGGCCAGGTTTCCATGTGCCGCCACCAGCACGGTTCCCTCGTTCAGCAGCCCGTCGTTGCCGCTGCCGCCGGTCATGCCCTCGGCCGTGGAGTTGCCGGTCAGGATCGCGTCTGCGCCGGACCCGCCGCCGAAGGTGTAGGCGACCGAAGCCGCCGTGACCGTGGTCCCCGAACGGACGTCGATGCCCGCCCCTGCTTCATTGACCAGGACGTCGTCGTCCGCGCCGCCGGCAATGCCGGTCGCGCGCGCCACGCCGCCTGAGGTCGTGGACGCCGAGGACCCGCCGAAGGTCGCGTCGGAACCGCCCACGGAACGCAGCACCGACTGGGCGTCGATCAGGATGTTGCCGCCATTGGCGATGGTGTCCCGGCCGTCGCCGCCCAGGATGCCGTCCACGGCGGTCGTCGCCGTCAGGTTGGCGCCGACGTCGCTGGTGCCCGCGAATCCGTAGCTGGTGCCGTCCATCGTGAGGCTGGACGTCGCGTCGATGTCGAGGTCCGCATCGTTCTGGATCGCGTCGTCGCCGGAACCGCCATCGATGCCCGCCGCGTGCGTCTGCGCGCCGGAACTGCCGGACGCGGATGCAGTGCCCGCGATCGTGGTGGAGCCGCCGCTCGCATTGAGCGTCGAGAGCGCATCCACCGTGATCGTCCCCGCCGTCACCAGCGTGTCGGCGCCGCCGCCGCCGGCGAGACCCAGCGCCTCGGTGAACGCCACCAGCCCGGAACTGGAGTCGTTGGTCCCCGCGAGCGTGAAGTTGGTGCTGCCGCCCGACTTGATCAGCAGCGACTCGGCCGATACGTCGAGGAGGTCCAGCGACTCCAGGTAATCCTGGCCGTCGCCGCCGTCGAGGCCGGTCGCGGTCGTGATCGCGCCGGACTGGCTGCTCGCGCCTGCGGAACCGAACAGGTTCAGGGTCGAGTCGGTCGTGCGGCTGAGGGCATTCGCGACGACGACGAGCGCGCCGTCGTTGGACAGCGTGTCATCGCCGCCATCGCCGCTCATGCCGGTCGAGGTCGTGCGTGCCGCGGAGGCCGACTCCGTCGACGCGGAGCCGATCCCGCCCGCCGAGAAGCCGCTCGACGACAGCAGCGACATCCAGCGGGCGTCGCCGGTCGCGCCTGCGGCCGGTCCGACGCGGATGCTGCCGGTGTTCACCAGCAGGTCGGAGCCGTCGCCGCCGGCGATGCCGGTGGCAAAGGTCTCGGCCTCGATGCCGGTATCGGCGCCGCCGAATCCGATCGCCGAAGCGCCGGTGCCGGTCGCAAAACTCAGGGACCTGCTGCTGACGGAGAGGTCGCCGGCATTCAGGACCTCGTCGTCGCCGGCGCCGCCGGACATGCCCGCCACCGTCGCGCGCGGCAGTGTCTTCGCGCTGCCCTCGGCAGAGCCGAAGATCGTGATGCCGGTGCCGCCGGAATCGGTGCGCGCGATGCCCGAGATGCTGACGACGGCGCCTTCCTCGTTGACGATCGTGTCGTTGCCGTCGCCGCCGTCGAATCCGACCGCCAGCACGGTCGAGTTCGTGTCGGCACTGGCGAGCGAATACCCGCCCGCCTGCGCGGAGATGCTGCGCGCGATGGTCGCGGCATCCGCCAGGATCGTGATGCTGCCGGTATTGAGCAGCGTATCGGCGCCCAGCCCGCCCGTGAGGCCCGCCGTGTCGGCGATGGCGTCGGCGTTGGCCGCCGAGATCACGATCCCGGCCACCGATCCCGCGAAGGACTGGCCGAATGCGTCGGCCTCCGCATTCAGGACGATGCTGCCCGCGTTCTCGACCCAGTCGTCGCCGTCGCCGCCGGCAAGGCCGGCGAGGAATGCGCGTCCGGTGGCGTTCGCGGCGGCGATGCCCGCGAAATTGCTGAACGACAGCGAGCGCCCGACCGCGTCGGCATCCGCCGTGGCCGCGATGCCGCCGTCGTTGATCAGCGTGTCGCCGCCGGCGCCGCCGTCGAGACCGGTGCCCGCGGCAACGGCGATCGCGTTGGAGCCGGCCGCGGCCACGCCCGCCAGCGCCAGCGAAACGGCATCGGCGCCGGTATCGGCGCCGGCACGCAGCGTGATGGTCCCGGTATCCGCGTTGCGGATGCCGTCGGCGCCGTCGCCGCCGCTGGCACCGGTCGCGGTCGCGTTCGACTGCGTGCCGTGGTCCAGCAGCGTGCTGAGCCCGGTGCCGGCGATGCCCGCGCTGGTGAACGCGATGTTGAGGCCATAGGCCACCGCGTCCGCCTCCGCCGTCAGGCCCGCTTCATTGACCATGATGTCGGCGCCGGCTCCCGCCGCCATGGCGGTCGCGTCGGCATTGGCGGTCGACACCGCGTCCGCCACCGCGACTCCGAACAGGGGTGTCGCGGCGACCGCCGAGGCGATGGCCTCGGCGTCGGCCGATGCGACGATCGAGCCCGTGTTGGAAGCCTGGTCGTCGCCGTCGCCGAGCGCGATGCCGAAGGCATCGGCGTTGCCGGTCGTGCCGCCGTCCCAGGTGGAATTCCCCGCGGCCGCGACCCCGGATTGCGCCATCGTCACGCTGAGGCTGGCGGCGAAGGACTCGGCCGTGCTGTCGATCGCACTGGCGTTCGCGACCAGGTCGTCGCCGGACCCGGTCTCGATGCCGGCGGTCGTGGCATTCGAGGTCGAGCTGCTGAGCGAGACGCCGAACCCGCCGGCCACCGTGACGCCGACCGATGCGGTCGTCGCCGTGGCGAGCGTCTCGATGAGCGCGCCCTGGGCGCTGGTCACCGTATCGCCACCGCCGCCGCCGCGCAGGCCGTCGGCCACCGCCGTCGCGGTGGTGCCACCGTCCCAGATGTTGTCGATCGAGCCGGCCGCGCCGCCCGAAATCGCGACGTTCACGGTCACCGCCGTTGCATCGGACCGCACGTCGACGTCGCCCGAATTCTGGATCCGGTCATCGTCCTCGCCGCCGTCGACGCCACTGGCATCGGTGTCGGCGGTCGCGGTGGAGGAAGCGACCGCCGCGATGCCGCCGACCGAGAACGTCACGGAAGGCGCGACCACCACGGCGGCGACGTCGATCTCGCCGCTGTTGAGGATCAGGTCGCCGCCGGCGCCGCCGGCGATGGCGGCGGCCGTGGCGTCACCGGAGGTACCGCCGTCCACCGAGTTGACCGCGACGGCGACGCCTGCGCCGGTGAGCGCGACGTTGACACCCACCGCCACGGCTTCCGAGTAGACGTCCAGGTCGCCGCTGTTGTCGATCTGGTCGTCGCTGGCGCCGGCGTCGATGGCCTGTGCGTGCGCTTCCGCGCTCGAGGTGGAAACGGACGCCGCGACGCCCGCGACGTTGAAGCTGATCGACGTCGACGGCGCGATCGCCACCGCGTCGATGTCCATGCCGCCGGTGTTGATGACGGTATCGAGGCCGATGCCCGTCGCGATGCCGGTCGCATTCGCGGCGGCATGCGTGCCGCCGTCCCAGACGTTGTTGCCGGCGGCCGAGACGCCGAACTTGGTGCCCGCCGCGTTGATCGCATTGGCGTCCGCGAAGGAATCCGCGGTGATCAGCGCGCTGCTCTCGACGTAGTCGTCCCCTGCGCCGGCATCGATGCCGACGGCCGTCGACTCGGCGTTCGAGGTCGTGATCGCGCCGGCGACGCCCTCGACCGCGACCGCGACCGCGACGCCGGTCGCCGACGAGTCCGCCTCGGCGGTGATCGCGCCGTCGTTGAACAGCGTGTCCGCGCCGCCGCCCGTGGCCAGGCCGGTCGCGAGCGCCCCGGCATGCGTGCCGCCGTCCCACGGCGTGCCGCCCGCGCCGGCGACGCCGGCCACCGTGACGGATACCGACGCAGAGGCCGAATGCGCGTCGGCATCGGCCGCGAGGTCGCCTGAGTTCACCACCAGGTCGTCGCTGGCGTCCTCGCCCGTGTCGATGGCCGCCGCGTCGGCCAGGGCGTCCGCCTTGGATACGGCGGCGCCAACCCCGGACACCGCAACCGTGATCGCCGCCGAGAGCGTGCCCGCGTCGGCCACCGCCGTGACGCCGGCCGTGTTGTCCACGGAGTCCGCGCCGTCCCCGGTCGCAATGCCACGGGCACGCGCGTCCCCCAGCACGCCGCCATTCCAGGTGGCGCCGACGCCGGCCGAGGTCACGCCGACCGACGCCGAGGCGCCGAGGCTGGTCGCGCTCGCGGCCACGGACCCGCTGTTGACCACGTCGTCCGTGAAGACGCCTTCGCCCGCGTCGATGCCAACGGCCTCGGACCGGCTGAGCCCCTGGTTCGAGATCACGGCCGCCACGCCGCTGACGGCCACGCTCACGTCGACCTGGCCCGTCACCGAGCCCGCAGAGACGTCGATGACGCCGCTGTTCAGGATGTCATCGGACCCGAAGCCCGCGTCGATGCCCTTGGCGGTCGAGTCCGCCGTCGTACCACCGTCGAAGCTGCCGCTGGCCGCGATCGACACGCCCGCGCTCGTGAACGCCACGCTAACCGCCGCCGCGAAGGCATCCGAGGTCACCGTCAGGTCGCCGGAATTGTCGACCAGGTCGTCTCCCGCATCCTCGCCCGCGTCGATCGCCTTGGCGTCCGACACCGAGGTCGAGCGCGAGATCGCCCCGCCGACGCCGGTCAGCGCCACGCTCACGCTCGCGGCGGCCGTCACCGCGTCGGAGTCGAGGCCGACGTCGCCGGTGTTCAGGATTTCGTCCGCGCCGCCGCCGGTCCCGATGCCGCGCGCGCGAGCGGTGGCCTGCGTACCGCCGTCCCACACGTCTCCGCCCGAGATCGCCACACCCGTGCTGGTCACGGAGACCGCCGCCGAGAATGCCAGGGCATTGGAGTCGACCGTCAGCTCGCCCTGGTTCTCGACCATGTCGGCGGCACCGTCGCCGCCCAGGTCGATCGCCGTGGCGTCGGTCTCCGCGGTCGCGGTTGCGACCGCGCCGGCAACGCCGGTCGCCGTCACGCCCACCGCGGCCTCGGCCGCCAGCGCGTCGGCGGTGGCCCCGATCGTGCCGGTGCTCAGCACCGCGTCCGCACCGTCGCCGGTCTCGATGCCGCGCGCGCGCGCGGTCGTTCCGGTACCGCCGTCCCAGACGGCTCCGAGCGCGAGAGCCGCGCCGGTGTTGGTGTACGTGACGCTGGCCGTGGCCGCAGCAGCCTCCGCGGTGGCGCTCAGCGTGCCGCGATTGATGACGGTGTCGCTGTCGATGCCGGCACTCGCGTCGATTGCTGAGGCGTCGGCCGTACCGGTCGAGGTGCCTGACGCGCCGGCAAACCCGGTGCTCGTGACCGCGACGGCCACGGATCCCGCGAACGCCGTTGCGGTCGCATTCGCTTCGCCGTCGTTCTCGACGGTATCGCCGCCTGCGCCCAGGTCGATGCCGCGCGCATGCGCGGTCGCGGTGGTGCCGCCGTCCCAGACCGAGTCGGCTGCCACCGCAGCACCGGTATTGACCACGCTCACGGATGCCGATGCAGCCTGCGCGTCCGCCGCGACATCCAGGATGCCGGCGTTGTAGACCTCGTCGATCCCGCTGCCCGCGCCGGCATCGATGCCCGCCGCCGCGGCCTCGGCCGTGGAAGTCGCGGTCGCCACCGCGACGCCGTTGCCCGCGGTGACGGCCACGCTGGCCGAAGCCGTGGTCGCGATCGCGTCCACGTCCATGCCGCCGAAGTTCACGATGGTGTCGGCGCCGTCCGCGACGACTTCGTCCTTGTCGAAGCCCATCTCGTCGGTGCCGACCGCGAGGCGCGTCGTCTCGCTCGCGTTGCCGCCGTCCCCGGCGATACCGGTCGCCTTCGCCTCCGCCTTGGTGCCGGAGTCCCAGACCGCATCCGCGGCCACGGTGACGCCCGAGCCGGTGTTCACCGCGACGCTCGCGGTGGCCGCCAGCGCATCCGCATAGGCGGTGACGAAGCCGGAGTTCTCGATCGAGTCGTTCCCGCCGCCCCCCTTGATGCCGAAGCTCGTGGACTCGGCGCTGGAGGTCGAAACCGCCGCCGCAAGGTTCTTGGGCGTGACGGCGACGGTCGCGGTCGCCGCGGTCGAGATCGCCCGCGCCACGATGTCGCCCGAGTTCAGGACCACGTCGTTGCCGGTGGCCGCCACTTCGGATTTCTCGTACACGACCTGCGCGATGCTGGGGCTCGCCTCGAAGGTCACGGTCGTGGTCTCGAGCTTGCCGCTGTCGGCGTCGATGCCCGCGGCCGTCGCCTCGGCCTTGGTGCCGCCGTCCCAGGCGGCATTGCCGGCGATCGCCGCACCGGCCTTGGCCGTGACCGCCACGTTGGCGAGCGCCGCGCCGGCATTCGAGCTCGCCGTCAGCGCGCCCTCGTTCTCGACGAAGTCGTCGCCATTGCCGGACTCGATGCCTGCGGCGTGCGCCTCGACCTCGGCGCGGCCGAGCGCGAGCGCGCTGCCGTTCCCGGAGACGCCGGCGGTGACCGCGAGCGTGGTCGCGAGGCTGGTGGCGGTCACCTCGCCGCTGTTGAAGATCGAGTCAGCGCCGTCGCCGCTGACGTGGTCCTCGATCTTCTCGTACCCGCCGGTGACGCTGAAATCCAGGAAATCGATGTCGGCCGTGATGACGGTCGACGTCTCGTGCTCCGAGCCTGCGCTCGAGATGCCGACCGCGTCGGTCTTCACCTCGTTGCCACCGCTCAGGAACCCGACGTTGGCGGTGGCGGTGCCTTCGGTGGTGACCGACACGTTCGCCGTGGCCGCGGTCGCCGTGGCGTTCGCGGTCAGCGCGCCGGTGTTCTCCACCTGGTCCGCACCGCCGCCGGCATCCAGGCCGCGCGCGGTGGCTTCCGCCTTGGCGTCGAGATCCGCCTTGGCGCCGCCCTTGATGGTCACGGCGACCGCCGCCGCGACGGTGTCTGCGATCGCCGTCGCATTCACTTCGCCGGCGTTGAGCAGCTGGTCGTCGCCGCTAGCGGCCGTGGCGGTCTTCTGGTAGTCGAAGGACAGCCCACCGGCGTCGATGTCCAGCGCGACCGTTTCCAGGCTGTCGCCCTGTCCGCCGTCGCCGGCGATGCCGGTTGCCGTCGCCTTGGACTCCGTTTCCGCCGACACCTTGGTCTTGGCCTTGCTGCCGTCGCTCGACTGCTGGCCGACCGCGGCGGCCACGCCGCCCGCGAAAGAATCGGCGAGGGCGGTGATCACGCCGCCGCTCTGCACCTGGTCGTTGCCGCCGCCGCCTGCGATGCCCGCGGCCCGCGTTTCGGCGGTCGCCTTCATCTCGGCCTCGGCCGCGCCGTCGATCGTGACGGTCACGGCCAGCGTCTCGCTGGTCGCGCGGGCGTTCGCGGTCAGGTCGCCGCCTGCCAGGATGACGTCGTCGCCGACGTTGGCGGTCACTTCGCGGCTCGCGACGAAGCCGGAGCCGGCGAGACCGAGGCCCAACTCGAGAGATTCGACCAGGTCCGCCCCGCTGTCGCCGGCAATGCCGGTCGCGGTCGAGCCGGCGGTCGCCGAGGCCTCGGCGCTCGCGTTCTCCTTCGCCCCCGGCTTCTGCGCGAAGGCGATGCCGAGCGCGCCGGCCGTCGAGGTCGCATCGGCCGTCACGGTGCCGCCGGTGTCGACGAGGTCGTTGGCGCCGCCGGCGTCGATGCCGGTCGCATGCGACCTGGCCGTGGAGTTGAGTTCGGCCTTGGAGGCGCCGTCGATGGTGACCGAGACGCCGGCCGCGCCGGACAGGGAAATCGAGGTCGCCGTGATCGTGCCGCTGTTGAACAGCTGGTCGATGCCGGCGAGCGCCGCCTCTTCGTGCAGCAGGGACAGGTCGAGGCCGTCAGCGCCGATGTCGAGGCTGTATTCGGAGATCTCGTCCTTGCCGCTGTCGCCGGCCAGGCCGGTCGCGGTCGCGACCGCCTCCACCGTGGCCTTGACCTCGACTTCCGCCTCCGCCTTCTCGCCTTCCTTCTGGGCGAAGCCGATCGAGAGCGCGCCTGCCGTCGCGTCCGCATCCGCGGCCAGCGCGCCCTGGTTGTCGACGACGTCGTTGCCGCCGCCGGCATCGATGGCGGTCGCTGCGGCGGCCGCCCTCGAGGTCATCTCCGACGAGGCCGACCCGTCGATCGTGATCGCGGCGCCCGCGGCGCCCGCGAGCGCGGTCGCCGTCGCGCCGACGCCGGTGCTGTTCTGCACCGCGTCGTCGCCGTGCTGCGTAGTCTCCTGGCGGCTGTACTCGACGAAGACTCCGAGCGCGTCGATCGTCACCGAGGTCGAGGACTCGAGGTCCACCGCGCCGCCGTCCGCGGCGATGCCGATGGCGGTCGCACCCGCCTCGACCTTGGCCCCGGCGCTCGACTCGGCCTTGTCGCCGCCCTGGTCGAAGGTGATGGACAGCGCGCCGGCCGTGGCGTCGGCGTCCGCGGTGATGGTGCCGCGATTGTCCACCGCGTCGTTGCCGCCGCCGGCGCTGATGCCGGTGCCCCGCGCCCGCGCGGTCGAGTTCGCATCGGACTTCGCCTTGCCCTCGGCGTTGACCTGCACGCTCACCACGCGCGAGCCTGCGGATGCCACAGCGACGGCATCGATGATCCCGGTGTTGAGGACCTCGTCCGCGCCGGTCGCGGCGGTCTCGCTGGTCGTGTAGGTGGTCACGATCCCGGATCGGCCAATGAGGGTGTCCACCGAGGAGGCGCTGCTGCTGGCAGGCCCGTCGGCGTCGATGCCGATGGCGCGCGCCTCGGCGGTCGCGTTCGTCGTGCTCTCGGTCTTGCCCTTGGCGTTCTTGTCCGCGTCGGCTGCCTGGCCGGCGGAGATCGAGGCGCCGACCACCCAGGCGGTCGCATCCGCGCCGGACGCGATGCCGCCCAGGTTGGCGACGTCGTCGTCGCCCGCGCCCGTGTTGATGCCGCGGCTGGTCGCGGTCGCCTCGGCATTCACGGTCGCCTTCATGCTGCCCTGCGCCGCCGCGCTCACGCCGACCGCCTGGCTGTCCGAGAGCGCGCTCGCGGTGCTGGTGACGCCGCCCGTGTTGGTGACGGTGTCGCTGCCGCTCTCGAGCGTCTTCGACCACTGCACCGTGACCCGCAGGCCGTCGTCCGGCAGCGCGACATCCACGTCCGACTCGCTGGTCGTCGCCGCGCCATCGGTGTCGATGCCGGTGGATTCGGCCTTGGCCTTCGCGCTCGCCTCGAGCTTGCCCTGCACCTTGCGGGTGGCATCGTTGCCGTCCGCGGCATTGACCTCGACCGCGATCACGCCGCTGGTCGCCGACGCGCCGGCGACGATCGCGCCGCTGTTCGTGACCTGGTCGTTGCCGGCCCCCGCGAGGAGTCCGCCGGAATTCGACTCGGCGACGGATTCCGCCTTGGTCGAAACGGACTTCGAGAACGAGGCCTGGACGCCCGCTGCGGCGCCGCCGGTGATCGAAATCGACGTGCTCGACAGGTCGGAAGAGGTGATGACCACGTCGTCGTCCGCCCCGGTGTCGATGCCGGTCGCGGCGGCCGTGGCCTTGACCGAGACGTCCGCTTTCTGGCTGCCGGTCGGCACGAAGCTGTCGTCCACCGGCAGCACGTCCGCGTACAGCGCCGTCGAGGTCGCCGACGTGGTCTGGCTGCCCGCGCTGTTGACGAAGTCCGAGCCGGCGCCCGTCGCGACGCCGGTGGCGGCAGCCGCACTCTCGGATTTCCCGGGGTTGGACGCGATGACGGTTCCGACCAGCGAGAAGGCATCGAGATCGGCGTCGATCGTGACGGTGTCGTTGCCGGCCAGGCTGCCGATGGCGGCGGCGCTCGCCTTGCTGATCTCGGCGATGATGCTGGCGATCAGCGCATCGGCATCCTGTGGGGTGAGCACGACGATCACGTCGTCGTTGTCCGTACCGGGCACGGCCGTGATGTCCACGGTCTGGTCGGCGCGGCCGATGCCGGCAGCCGCGAGGCTGATCGCGGCGGCAATCGCCGAACGTGCCAGAAGACGGGCAGGCCTCTTCCGCGAAGCGTTCATGTCGCATCCCCCGTTGCGCCCGAACGGCATGAATGTCGCAGGGCGCTTATTGGCCGTCGTTTTCCGAAGACCATATACCCTGCGCCCCCGCGTGACTATCGGTAGCTGTACGGACAGGTTTACGCGCGCAAATTCAAGTACTTGCGCACGCAACGTCCTGCGTCCGCCGCAACATATTTTGGGCCGTGCGCGAGGCGACCAGCGTGCGCCCGTGGGCGGCTTGTCGGTATGGGTCGGCGTCGCTAATCTGCCTGCAGGTGAAGCCTCCCCGCCACAGCCCGCTTCGGGCGCGACAGCAGCTCCTGGCCGCGGCCGCATGCGCGCTGGTCAGCGCCTGTGCCGCCCAGTCGCAAGTCATGCCCGCGCCGGCGCCGCAGGCCGATGCGGAGCCGCCGGCTCCGTCGCAGGCCCCCTGGTCATCGACCTATGCGCCGGGCGACCAGGGCGCGCCGGTCCTGATCCGCAACGCGACGATCCTCACCGGCACCGGCACGCGCATCGACGGCGGCGACCTCCTGCTCGAGCGTGGCCGCATCAGCGCGGTCGGCAGCGGACTGCAGGCCCCGGCCGGCGCCCGCGTGATCGACGCGAACGGCCGCTGGGTCACGCCGGGGCTCATCGACGTGCATTCGCATCTCGGCGTCTATCCGAGCCCGGGCCTGCGCGCGCATAGCGACGGCAACGAGGCGACCGACCCCGTGACCGCGGGCGTGTGGGCCGAGCACTCGATCTGGCCGCAGGACCCGGGGTTCCAGCGCGCGCTCGAGGGCGGCGTCACGACGCTGCAGATCCTGCCGGGCTCGGCCAACCTGATCGGCGGACGCGGCGTCACCGTCAAGAATGTCTGGGCCACGGCTTACCAGGCCATGAAGTTCCCCGGCGCGCCGCAGGGACTCAAGATGGCCTGCGGCGAGAACCCGAAGCGCGTCTATGGCGGCAGGCAGAAGCTGCCGTCCACGCGCATGGGCAACGTCGCGGGCTACCGCCAGGCCTTCGCGGACGCCAGGGACTACGCCGAGCAATGGAAGGAGTACGAAGCGAAGCTCGCGGTGTTCAGGACGAATACCAAGCCCGAGGCGACGGCGCCGAAACCCCCGAAACGCGACCTGCGCCTCGAGACGCTGGCCGCCGCCATGAAGGGCGAGCTGCTGGTGCACAACCACTGCTACCGCGCCGACGAGATGGGCATCATGCTCGACCTCGCGCGCGAATTCGGATTCAGGATCTCGGCCTTCCATCACGGCGTCGAGGCCTACAAGCTCGCCAACCGGCTCGCGGAGGAAGGCGTCTGCGGCGCGCTGTGGGCCGACTGGTGGGGATTCAAGCTCGAGGCCTGGGACAGCGTGCAGGAAAACCTGGCGATCGTGGATGTCGCGCCCGGCGGCTGCGCGATCGTGCATTCGGATTCCTCCGAGGGCATCCAGCGCCTCAACCAGGAAGCGGCCAAGGCCATGACCCGCGGCGTGCGCGCGGGACTCCCCATCCCGCCGGAGCGCGCGATCCGCTGGGTCACCTCCAACGCGGCGCAGTCGCTCGGCATCCTGGAACAGACCGGCACGCTCGAGACCGGCAAGATGGCCGACGTCGTGATCTGGAATGGCACGCCATTCTCCGTCTATGCGCTGGCGGAGCAGGTGTTCGTGGACGGCGTGCTGCGCTTCGACCGCGCCCATCCGGCGCCCAGGCCTCGCTCGGACTTCGAGCTATGACGGCGCTGCGCATCGCATGGGTGGCGGTCGCGGCATGCTGCGTCGCGGGCACGGCGTCGGCGCAGGACCTGCTGATCCGCGGCGCGCGCGTGCACACGGCCGACGCCGCCGGCACGCTCGAAAACGCAGACGTGCTGGTGCAGGACGGCCGCATCGCGCAAGTCGGCAAGCGGCTCGCGGCGCCCGCGGGCGCCACCGTGGTCGAGGCCCGGGGCCGCGCGTTGACGCCCGGCCTGTTCGGCGGCCTCACCCAGATCGGCGTCGAGGAAGTCTCGCTCGAGCCCTCGACCGTGGACGAGGAGCTCACGCTGACCGCACCCGCCTGGCAGCACCAGTGGCGCCCGGAGTTCGACGTGACGCGGGCCTTCGATCCGCGTTCCACGCCGGGTGCGGTCGCGCGCGTGGAAGGCGTGACCTGGACGGTGGTCAGTCCGCTCAGCGACACCAGCGTGGTCGCGGGCCAGGGTGCCGCGATGATCCTCGACGGCGATTCCGACGCCGCGCTTGCGGGCAGCCGCACGCTGTTCGTGCACTGGGGCGCGGCCGCGGACGCGGCCTCCGGCGGCAGCCGCGCGGCCCAGTACATGCTGTTCGACCAGGCCATCCGCGAAGTGCGCGATCCGGGGTCGGCAGGCGAAGGCGCGCTGCTGCAGCCGGAGGGACGCGCGGCGCTCAAGTCCTACCTCGCGGGCGGCCGTGTGGTGTTCCGCGCCACGCGCGCCTCCGACATCCGCCAGGTGATCCGCTACGCAAAGCGCCATGGCATGAAGCCCGTCATCGCCGGCGGCGACGAGGCCTGGATGGTCGCGCGCGAGCTTGCCGCGGAAGGCGTGCCGGTCATCCTCAACGCGCTCGACAACCTGCCGGCCAGCTTCGACCGCCTCGGCGCGCGCCTCGACAACGCGAAGCTGCTGCACCAAGCCGGCGTGCGCATCGCGTTCTCCATCGGCGACGGGCACATGGCGCGCAAGAATCGCCAGCTCGCCGGCATTGCCGTCGCCCACGGGCTGCCATGGGAAGCCGCGCTGGCCGCCATCACCTCCGGCGCCGCCGACATCTTCGGTATCGGCGCCGGGCACGGCCGCATCGAGCGGGGCCAGGCCGCCGACCTCGTGCTCTGGAGCGGGGATCCGCTCGAGGTCACCTCGGTGGCCGAGCAGGTCTGGATCGCGGGCCGCGCGATCGAGATGCGCTCGCGCCAGACGGAACTCGCGGAACGCTACCTGGACCTGCTGCGGTCTCCCCAAGCGCCGCGTTGACCGGTTCCCGGGCCGCCACATTGTCCGCCCTCGACCTCGGCTTCGTGCGCTCGCAGTTCCCCGCCTTCGCCGAACCCTCGCTCGCGGGCTTCGCGCATTTCGAGAACGCAGGCGGCTCCTACGCCTGCCGGCAGACGATCGCATGGCTCGAACGCTGCTACCGCGAGACCAAGGTCCAGCCGTATTACGACTTCGCGCCGTCGCGCAAGGCCGGCGAGCAGATGGACGCGGCCAGGGAACGGCTCGCGGCCTGGCTCAACGTCGGCGCGGACGAACTGCACTTCGGCCCGTCGACGTCGCAGAACACCTACGTGGTCGCACAGGCGCTGCGCCGGCAGCTGCGCCCGGGCGACGAGATCATCGTCACGAACCAGGACCACGAAGCCAACGTCGGTGCCTGGGACCGGCTACGCGCCGACGGTGCCGTCGTGCGCGAATGGAAGGTCGACCCGGATACGGCCGAACTGGAGCCGAGCGACCTCGAGGCGCTGCTCGGCTCGCGCACGCGGATGGTCGCGTTCACGCATTGCTCCAATGTCGTCGGCAGCATCAACCCGGTGCGGAAGATCACCGACCTGGTCCACCGCGCGGGCGCGCTCGCGTTCGTGGACGGCGTGGCCTTCTGCCCGCATGGCCTGCCGGACGTGGCCGCGCTGGGCGCGGATCTCTACTGCTTCTCGCTGTACAAGGTCTATGGCCCGCACCTCGGCGCCATGTTCATGCGCCGCGAACTCAACGCCGAGCTGCCGAACCAGGGGCATTTCTTCAATGCGGAGCTGCCGGGCAAGCGCTTCACGCCGGCCGGGCCGGATCATGCGCAGATCGCCACGGTCAACGGCGTCGTGGACTACCTGGAAGCCGTCGCCGGGCATCATGGGCAGGGCGGCCAGCCGGTCGCGGCACGGGCGGCGACGGTGCGTACGCTGTTTCGCGGGCATGAGACGGCGCTGCTGCAGCCGCTGCTGGATTTTCTCTCGCAGCACCCGCGCGTACGGATGATCGGCCGGCTGCGCGCGGAGGATCGCGCGCCGACCGTGGCGTTCACCGTGCAGGGCAGCAGCTCCGCGGGGATCGCAAGCGCGCTCGGCAAGCAGGACCTCGGCGTCGGCGTCGGGAACTTCTACGCGTACCGGCTGCTGCAGGCACTCGGCATCGACACGGACGACGGTGCGATCAGGACCTCGTTCGTGCATTACACCTCGCGGCCGGAGGTCGAGCGCCTGATCGCTGCCCTCGATCAGTTGCTGTCGCCATAGGCGCGCAGGCGCCCGCGCAGCAGGTGGAAGGCGCCGACGCTGAGTGCGGCGATCGCGAGGCCCACGGCGATCACCATGCCACTGCGCGCGCCGACGAAACCGGCGCCCAGCCAGATGGTCGCGACCGCGTAAGGGAGCTCGCCGGCGGCGAGAGCGACCAGGAACTTGCCGGGGGGATACCTGACGAGGCCCAGCAGGTATCCCGGGATCTCGGACGGCAGCCCGAGCTGCAGCAGCACGATCAGGCCGAGCCGCGTGTCGGGATGGATGCGCCGCTCGAGGCGCTGCAGCACGCTGTCGGTCATCAACCATTGCACCACCGGCCGGCCGAGATACCGCGCGATGCCGTAGGCGACGATGCCGCCGAGGATCCAGCCCAGCCACAGCATCAGCATGCTGAGCGGTTCTCCCCAGGCGAACACCGCCACGGGCACGAGGATCGCGATCGAGACGAACGCGAACATCGCCGACACGGCGGCGAGCAGCACGAACAGCAGCGCGCCCTGCAGCGGATAGTCGATGATCACGGCCCTGCCGGACGCCAGCACTTCCAGCAGGGCGCCGTGCAACGGCTTCGACGCCGTGACCAGGGCCAGCGCCACGCACAGCAATACGAGCAGCGCCGCCTGGCGCCAGACCGCGCGATGCTGCGAACTCAGGGGCAAGCGGCGCCTCCCGGTGCGTTTCCTCAGCCGGCGGCGGAGCCGCCCGCCGGCTGCAACAGCCGTTCGACCGCCTGCCGGATGGTGGCGTGATAGCCCGGCCGCGCACGGGCATAGATCCGGCGGCCCAGCGCGAGTCCGGACTCCGTGCGTGACAATTCGCGGAACAGGCCGACGACCAGCCGGTAGCGGCCGGTCGCCAGCAGGAAGCGCTCGATATCGGGATAAGCCGGCTCGTAGCCGGTGCGCACCGCCAGCGACAGCCAGGCCAGCGCGATCTCGGCATTGCCCTCCGCGCCCAGCCTGAAACGGGCGCGCAGCTCCGCGAGCTTCGAGTCCTCCAGGTCCGCCGGCTGCTCGCTCAGGAAGCGCACCCACTCCTGCGGGACCCAGTCCTGCACCGGCAAGCCGTCGGTCGGGAGCCGCCCCGCGCGCCAGTCGGCCGCAGCGCGGTCGAGTGCCTCGAACACGCCCTGCGGCACCGCGGGAGCGTTCGCCGGCATGCCGCTGCCATACAGCCATGCGTCGATCTCGGCAACCGGAATTGCGGGCGCGCCAGGCTTCTCGAGATGCGCGAGCAGCCACGCGCGGAAACCCTCCGTCGTCATGCTCTGGAACGCGTGGGCGTCGAAGTAGCCGCGCAGGAAGGCGTCGAACGCCGGCCGGCCGAAGCGCGACTCCAGGAATCCCAGGAACCAGCGCCCCTTCTCGTAGGCGACGTCCGAGACGCCCTCGTCCGGGTCGCGCCCGGCGAGATTCAGCTTGAGCGCCGCGTCCTGCGGCTGGCCCGCTGCCTTCGCATCCTCGATGGCCTGCAGCAGCGACTGGTAGCCGATGGCGTCCTCCATGCGCGCGCGCCGCTCGCCGTAGAGCGCCTCCACCAGGCGCCGCTCGAGGTAGGTGGTGCATCCCTCGTTGAGCCAGAAGTCGTCCCAGGTCGCGTTGGTGACGAGATTGCCGGACCAGGAATGCGCGAGCTCGTGCACGACCAGCGAGACCAGGCTGCGATCGCCGGCGACGACCGAGGGCGAGATGAAGGACAACCGCGGGTTTTCCATGCCGCCGTAAGCGAAGGCGCGCGGCATGATCAGCAGGTCGTAGCGCTCCCAGCGGTACGGACCGGCCATCGCCTCGCCGGCCTCGACCATGCGCGGCAGGTCGGCGAACTCCGCCGCGGCCGCATCCAGCTGCGACGGCTCGGTCCAGACGCCGACCCGCTCATCGAGGCCGCGGAACCCGAGGTCGCCGATCGCAATCGCGATCAGGTACGACGGGATCGGCTGCTTCATCTCGAAGCGGTACTCGCCGGCGCCGTCGTCCTGGCGCGCGACGCGCGCGGCGCTCATGACCGCGACCAGCTCCGGCGGCGTGCGCACCAGGGCCTCATAGGTGACGCGCACCGCCGGCGTGTCCTGCAGCGGAATCCAGCTGCGCGTGTGGATGGCCTGGCCCTGGCTGTACAGGTAGGGACGCGTGCCGAAGGTCTGCGCGGGTTCGAGCCACTGCAGCGCGGTGGCCTCCGGCGAGGTGCGGTAGGCAATGCGGATCCGCATCAGCTGCGTGGCGGCGCAGCATTTCTGGAACCTGATCGTCAGCTTGCTGCCGAGCACCGGGTCGCGCGGCCCCAGCGTGAAGGCCAGGACGCGCGCCTCGCCGGACGGCTCGACCCGATGCACCGACCGGATCTCGAGGTCGCGCGTGTCGAGGTGCAGCTCGCTCGCGTACGGGTCGAGCTGCTCGACCGTGAGTTCGGCGGTGCCTGCGAGGCGGTGCGACTCGAAATCGGCGTCGAGCACGAGCGCGACGTGCCGGACCCGGAAGCGGTCCGGCTCGGCGTAGGAATGCGGATCGGCGGCGGCGGCCGGCAGGGCCAGCAGTGCCAGCAGTGCCAGCGCCGGCAGCAGCGCGGGTTTCGACATCAGCCCTCGACCTCCAGCGTCATCGCGGACGGGCGCAATGGCTGGCGCGTCGCAGTCTCCAGGATGCGCCGCAGCGGCCGTCCCAGGACCAGGACCAGCAGCGCGCCGCAGACCGCGATCGCCGCATGCATCACCCAGAAGGCGAGCGGTCCCATCGGCTCGTAGAAGCGGCCGAGCCAGCCGATGATCATGTTCGACAGGAACAGCGACAGGAACGCGACGCCCATCATCGTCGCATTGACGCCCGCCGGCGCGGCGCAGGACACCAGTGCCAGCAGCGTGGGCCAGTAATAGAGGAAGGCGACGCCCATGCCGATGCAGTACAGCACGGGCCAGATCGCGGGGATGGGCGCGCTTCCGTAGGCGATGATCGGGACGATCAGGAACAGGTTGCTGGCCGCCGCGAGCCATGCGCCGATGGCGATCTTGCCGAGGTCGTCCGGCTCGCCGCGACGGGCCGCCTGGAATTTCCACAGGCCGAACAGGACCGGCACCGCCACGACGCTCGCCAGGGGATCGATCGACTGGAACCAGGGAATCGGGATGGACCAGGTCCCGATCCCGAGCGCCACGTGCTCCTGTATCCACACCGGCAGGATGTTGGCGAGCTGGTAATAGGACACGGACTGGAACACGGTGAGCAGCATGACCGCCAGCAGTGCGCCGATGATGCGCCAGTCCGCAGTCGCGAGGCCAGCCGCGGACCGCAGCCGCTTCACCCGCGCCGGCAGGTGACGGTAGCCGTAAAGATACGTGGCGAGGCCCGCGAGCATGAAGACGGCCGCCGCGCCGAAACCGTAGTGCCAGCCATAGGCCGCGGCGAGCGCCCCGCAGACGATCGGCCCGAACACGGCGCCGACGTTGATGCCCATGCTGAAGATCGCGAAGCCGCGCGTCCTGCGTGCCTCGTCCTCGAGCGGATACAGCGCGCCGACCTGCGCCGAGATGTTGCCCTTGAGCAGGCCCGAACCCGTGACCAGCAGCAGCAATGCGAACAGGAAGGTCTGGTCGAAGGCCATGGCCAGGTGGCCCGCGCACATGCACAGCGCGCCGATCACGACCGCCGTTCGCTGGCCGAGCCAGCGGTCCGCGACCAGGCCGCCCAGCATCGGCGTGAAATAGACGAAGCCCGCGTACAACCCGAAGACCTGCGAGGCGAGCGCGATCGTGGTCATCGGTCCGGCGACCGATTCGATGGCGGAGCGGAACGCCGCGAAGCCGATGATGTTCTCGACATGGCCCGGCAGCAGCAGCTGGTTGACCATGTAGAGGACCAGCAGCGCGATCATCCCGTAATAGGAAAACCGCTCCCAGGCCTCGGTGAACGCCAGGTAGAAGAGCCCTTTCGGGTGGCCGAGGATGGTCGGCGCGGTGGTGGGCGCCGCGGAGCGTGCCGTCGTCATGCGGCGGGATTCAGCGCTTGGCGGCCAGGCGCTTCGCTGGCGCAGTCTTCGGCCGGGCCGGCGGCGGCGCCTCGGCGTGCAGGTTCATCAGCGATTCGGCCAGGTCCTCCTCGGCGCTCGCGCACACGCCGAGCACCAGGGCCTCGTCATGCCCTTTCGGCAGCACGTAGGCATGGCCCATGGTGCTGTCGATGTACACCGATTCACCGGTCTGCAGGACGATGGGCTCGTAGAACTCGGTGTGGATCTCGACCGGCCCCTGCAGGACGTAGATGTATTCCTCGCCGGAATGGTGCACGAGCTCGCCGAACTGCTCGACGCTGTGCGCGCGGATGCGCGTCACCAGCGGCACCATCCGCTTCCGGCGCAGGTCCGGGCACATGTAGAAATACTCGTAGTTGGGCGTGTTGACCCGCACTGCGGAGGACAGGCGCCCGACCGAGCGCCGCGCAGTGATCGGTGCATCCCCCGAACCATCCGCCTCGCTGAAGAGTTCCGACATGCGCATGTTCAGGCGCTGGCTCAGCTGCTGGAGCTTGTCGTAGGTCAGCGTGAGGCGGTCGTGCTCGACCTTCGCCAGGGTCGACAGCGGGATGCCGGTGCGCTCGCTCATTTCCTTGAGCGTCCAGCGGTTGCGCAGCCGCAATCCGCGCAGCAGGCTGCCGAGCGTCGGTCGCTTGTTCTTGCTATGGGTCAGTTGCCTTCTCCGTTGCCGGTCCGCCCCATGATTCTAAGGTCTGGCTGCCTTTGACGTCATTCTCCGTTTAGGACTACTATGACCTTATTGGGACAATTGCTGGGGAAGTCTGCCATGCGCGCCCGTTCACCGCTCGCGACGTTGCTCTGTGCCTCCATCCTGGCGCTGCCTGCGATTGCGCAGGAGCCGGCGCCCGCCGCGCCGGAACCGGCCGCCGGCCCGCAGCTGACGCGCGCGGACGTCGAGGCCTGGCT